>NZ_CP038150.1:0-415000 GCF_004524855.1 Paraburkholderia pallida
ATGATGAACCCGCGGCCGCCTGGCGTTGCCTGCCATAGGGTGTTGGCCTCGTTGACGCTTTACGTCGCCGAGTTACTGCTGCGCACTAACAACAGCGTTGCAGGCACGATGCTGTTGATTCTCGGGACGTCGGTCACCCATCTCCTTCGCCGCCTGATCCATTCGAACATCTAGCCGCTTTCGCTGGGCTTTCGCGAGTTATCGTCGGATGAATTGACGCGCGAGCTGGATGGCCGTGACGCCGGGGCCGTGCGCGTGTTCACTCGCGGTCATGCCAGCCTGACCACGAGCGAGCGCGAAGATCGCGCCGGGTCAGCAGGCCAGTCGAGATCCCGACCTGCTTGTCGATACCCATGTAGACCGGGGACATGACGTCTCATTTCTATGGCGACCCGAGCGCTTCTTTAAAAGCCGTTCAGGCGAAGCGCGTTGCCATCTTCACTGGCGCGCCTTGCCAAGCACTTCGGGATTGACGGGATTGGGCGGATGCCCCGCCCGCGGTCCTTCGCCCAGACCCGCGATCAGATTGTCGGCAGCGAGGTTCGCCATCGCCCGGCGCGTCGCTTCCGTCGCGCTCGCGATATGCGGCGTCAACACGACATTCGGCACCGTGAGAAGATCCGGATGCACGCGCGGTTCCCCTTCGAACACGTCAAGGGCGGCTGCGCCGATGCGTCTCGCGCGCAGCGCTTGAGCCAGCGCTGCGTCGTCGACAATGCCGCCGCGCGCGATGTTGGTGAGTGTCGCAGTCGGCTTCATCTGCGCGAGCTCGGCGGCACCGACCATGTGATGGTTCTCCGGCGTGTACGGCAGGACCAGAACGACATGGTCCGAGGCGCGCAGCAGCTGTTCCTTCGACGCATACTCCGCATTCAACTCCGCTTCGATATGCGGTGCCACGCGCGTACGGTTGTGGTAGACGACGCGCATGTTGAAGCCGCGCGCGCGGCGTGCGAGCGCCTGTCCGATGCGGCCCATACCGACAATGCCAAGGGTCGAGCCTTGAATATCGCTACCGAGAAAGGCGTCGTACTGAAACTTGTGCCACTTGCCGGCGCGCAGCCAGTGTTCCGACTCGCTCACGCGGCGTGCCGCCGCCATCATCAGCGCCCAGCCGAAGTCGGCCACCGATTCGTTCAGGACGTCGGGCGTGTTGGTCCCGAGGACATTGACCGCGTTGAACGCGGCGATGTCGAAGTTGTTGAAACCGACCGCCATGTTCGAGACGACGCGCAAGCGCGGCGCTGCGGCGAGCACCGCAGCAGTAATGGGTTCGCCCGCGGTCAGTGCGCCGTCCTTGTCCGCCAGGCGCCGGACCAGTTCGTCAACGGTGAGTGCGTTGCCCTGGTTCCAGTCAACTTCGAAATAGTGTTCGAGCCGGTCGATCACGTCCGGAAAGGTCGGACCAGCTACCAGAATCTTCTGCATGCTCTATCTCCACGCTGTGCGCAGCGCCGAACGGTACCGCGTGCATTTAAACGAAACGACAAAATCACTTGGCTCCGACACATCGTCTCCGTGGCCTTCGGTCTCCCGTTGGCCATGGCGGCAACAGCGCGATGCGTCTGTGACGGATGTGACGGATGTGACGGCGAACCAGCCAGTGACGGGCTCTGCGCTACTTTTCATCACGTGCACCGATTCACGAACACACGGTTGCCAATCGGTCGCGGAACTCAAAGTAAGAGGCGGTCACAGCGGCCGGCGCCTGAACTTGCGGGTAGTGCCCGACGCCAGGCAATTCCGTGACATCGGAACGGGGCACCAGCTCGCGATAGCGTTCGACCATGTGGCTGCCCGAGATAGGGTCAACAGGGCCGACGATCAGCTTGAGCGGAATCTCCGCCGCCTGGAGCGCGCCAACCCATCTCTCGCGATGCTTGATACGATCAGGGATGTAATTGATGAGTTTGTGCATGATCCGCTCGCCGTGCTGTTCACGCAGCACCTCCCACATGGAGTCGAGCGTTTCCGTATCCGCCGGATATCGACTCCCGAACACCGCACTCATGTTTTCAGACAGTTTTCTTCTGGTCGTCAGCAATGAGACAAGCGGTCCGATCGGTGAAAGCAGGAGCGACTGAAAACGCACGCGCCTGTGCGTTTCAGGGAAAAGGCCACCATTGAGGAAACACACACTCCGCAGTCTGGGTCGATTGGCGCATTCAATATCCCTGGCTAACATTTCCTGCGCTACCGAGTCCCCGTAGTCATGAGCCAGAATGTGGAATTCACCGAGGCCACGCATTGCCAGGAATCGATCGTAAAGATCGGCCTGATCGAGGATCGAGTAGACGTAATTACGCGGCTTGTCCGAATGACCGAAACCGATCATATCTAGCGTGAGCAATCGATAACGCTTGAGCAGGTCCGGCCAGACGTGCAGCCAATCCCACGAAGCCGTCGGAAAGCCATGGATCAAAAGGAGAGCGGGAGCATCCACGCTTCCTTCCTCACGCCAGAAGATCTGGTGGCCACGGTAGGTAAAGTAGTTTCCCCTGGCCTTCCAGGCGTCCGTGCTTTGCGTCATGTCTCGTTCCTCGAACAGGCAAACTCGATTGGCCTGCCAGAATGTTTTGGATTGCGTATCGTTTTCACGGAAATCCGCAAATCGATGCGCAATCACGATTATTGGTGGGGCGTTTCGATGCGCGCTTCGGGTTACCTGCAGTGCGCTCGATGGCAGGAAAGGGAAAGCTCCCCTCCCTGAAGATTCCCGTGGACCCCGGCAGCGCCTCCCTACGAACGATAACTATCGTCAATTCGGTCGAGTTTGCGAATCAGCGCCGGCCACACAAACGAGCCTCCCACTCCGTCCGTCTGAACGTCTTTCGCCGCCGCCGCCGTGGCCAGAATATCCCGGTCCACAAGCGTCAGCTCGCCACCCGCCTGTGCTGACAACTGGATCTGGCACGCAGTCTCGAAGATGTACATGTTCAGGAATGCGTCTGCAATGGTCTTTCCGACGGTCAGCAAGCCATGGTTCCTGAGCATCAGATAGTTGGCGTGTCCAAGGTCGTCCTGAAGGCGCGGTTTTTCGTCATCTCGAAGCGCTACGCCCTCGTAATCGTGATACCCGAGTGAATCGAGCACGAAGGTCGATTGCTGGGAAATCGGCAGCAGGCCGTTCTTCTGCGCGCTCACGGCTACGCCCGCGCGGGTATGGGTGTGCAATACGCACTGCACGTCCTCGCGCGCGGTATGAATCGCGCTATGGATCACAAAACCAGCGCGATTGACCTCAAAGTCCGAGTTCGACAGCCGCTGACCTTCGGTATTGACCATGATGAGCGACGATGCGGTGATCTCTTCGAACAGGAGCCCGTACGGATTGATCAGGAAGCGATGGTCAGGACCGGGCATGCGCGCACTGATGTGCGTAAAGATCAGATCGGTCCAGCCATGCAGCGCGACGAGGCGATAACAGGCCGCGAGGTCGCAGCGGAGATGCCATTCGTCTGCACTGACGGTATTTTTCAGCGATGGGATTCGCATGATGTCTCCCTGAAATTGTGAAGGTTGGATCGGGAACCGTTGATGGATGCAACGTCGTTGCTTTGGCCGTCAACTTGACCACAGAGTACAAAAACGCCTATCTTCAGACCGCAAGATATCTTCCAGTTTTCACGTCTCTTCCGGTCAATCGAGTTTTCAAATGACTTTCATCGCACAGGCATCTGACGAGATGCGCGCGAGTCCCTGGTTCGGCTCGCTGGCTCGGGACACGCAGCAGGCTTTACTCGAGGGTTGCTGGACCGTTCAGCTCAAGTCCGGGGAATACCTGTTCCGGCGAGGGGATCAGCGAAACGGGTTCTATGGCGTCAACAAGGGACGCCTGAAGGCGTCAACGCTGAGGGAAAACGGCAGGGAGGCCATTCTTGCCGTTATTGAAGCGGGTAACTGGTTCGGCCAGATGTCGATGATCAGTGGCGCTCCCCACGCGCACGATGTCGTTGCCCTGGAGAACGCAACCGTGCTTGCGGCGAGGCCCCAGACATTCGAGGCCCTGATGAACGATGCAGGTTTTGCCAAAGCCATTTCGCAGCTCCAGTCCATCCACACGAGCTGGCTTTATCGAATCATCGACGATTCTGCTGCCTATTCCACGCGGGCGCGCATCGCCAGGAGGCTGGTTCTGCTGGCCTCCGGCGACATGAGCATGGCATCGGAGGGGCGCGATGAGATCGTCCTGTCACAGGAAATGCTGGCGATGATGCTGGATATCACTCGCCAGACGCTCGCGATCGAATTGAAGGCGATGGTTGCGAAAGGCGCGATTTCCCTTCACTACGGCCGCATACAGATAGTTTCAAGAGAGGCTTTGCTGAAGCTCCAGGAGGATAACTGACAAACCTCCCCAGCGAGATCGGGTCTTCTTCTCTTTGCTTATCTACGCGGGCCGTCTTTCATGCGAAGCATGACCACGCTGGCGATCAGCAGAAGAACCGAGCAGGAATAGAGCCCGGCATCGAGGCTTCCTGTCGATGTTTTTATCAGGCCAATCGCGTACGGACAGATGATTCCGGAAACGGCGCCCAGGCTGGTAACGATGGCGATACCCACGGCCATTGATTCCCTGCGAAGCACCGACGTCGCCACCGCCCAGAAAACCGGGAATGAGGAGATCACTGCGGCCAGAGCAACGGAGACAAGTGCGACAGAGGTCCAAAGCGATCCTTCCGTCCAGTTGCAGAAGGAAAGAGCGACGGCACAAAGCAGCACGGCAAACACAAAGTGCCATCGCCGCTCCCGGGTCCTGTCGGAGTGGCGGCTGTACCAGATCATTGCCACAATTCCGCATGCATAGGGAATGAGGGAGAGTAAACCAATTCGCTGCAGGCCCACGGCGCCGGCCCGTTCGATCATCGACGGCATCCAGAAACTTAGCGCGTAAGCGGCGCAACTCATGGCGAAATAGAGTGCTGCGAGTCTGATGACCGTCAAATCGCGAAACACGTCTCGAACACGAGCAGTCTCCGCCGGAGCGCCGGTGGACTTTTCTGCGAGATCTCGGGCAATGGCATCCTTCTCCACCGCAGAAAGCCATTTGGCAGCAGATGGCTGATCGACCAGCAAAAGATAAGTTGCGATGCCCAGTAAAACCGTCGGCAGGCCCTCCAGCAGAAACACCCATTGCCACCCGCGCAAGCCGTGAACGCCGTTCATGTGTTGCAGCAAGAAGCCCGAAACAGGACCGGAAATCAAGCCCGCCGCGACTGTCGCGGCCATAAAGAACGCAACGATGCGTGCCCGCCGATCAGCTGGAAACCATAGCGTCAGATAGAACAGAATACCGGGAAAGAAGCCAGCTTCGAACACGCCGAGGAAGAATCTCGCCACATAGAATTCGAGCGGGTTCGCTACGAACATGGTGCTCATCGATACGACACCCCAGCACAGCATGATGCGAAGCATAGTCTTACGGGCTCCGATTTTCTTGAGGAGCACGTTACTGGGTACCTCGAAGAGCACGTATCCGACAAAGAACATGCTGGCGCCCAAGCCATATATGGCATCGGAAAAATGCAGATCGAATCGCATCTGCAGTTGAGCATAGCCGATGTTGATTCGATCGAGGTAGGCGAGCAGATAGCAGAGAAAGAGTAACGGTACAATTTTTCGCGTTACCTTCTGATAGGTCCTTTCGAGATCCGTGGAGGAACTCGTGTACGGAAATGCGGCAATGTCTGACATCTGGAGTCCGTCGCTAAATGTGGGGCCATGGACAACATGCTGGTTGTATCGTGCTCATGCAGCACGCGCAGTCCGTCTGGCCGGGAAGGGGATTCGATCGCATAGAATCCGAATGCAGGAACGTCTTGCAACGCACCGCTCAAATATCCGTTGGCCTCGCGTTGGCCCTGACATCACTCCTCTTCCTATTCGTAAGGCAAGGGTAGTGGGCGGCTAGTGGCAGAACTGCAAGATAATTTGCAATTTCGGGTTTGTCCGGAATTGCAGCCAATGAGTTCTGGAAACAAGTCGGTGCGGGCGTGATGCGCAACGAGCGAATCCTTTTCGTTGCCGAAAGCGCTGACGGTCAAATTGTCGGCACCGTGCAATTGATCACGGCTTTGCCCGAAAATCAACCGCATCGCGCCGACATTGCGAAGATGCTAGTGCGTAGCAGTGCGAGACGCCAGGGCATTGGCGCGCGCATGATGGCTGCCGTCGATGATGCGGCCCGAAACACCGGCAAGTCCGTTCTTGTACTGGACGCCGTCACAGGCGGCGATGCCGAAAGACTTTACGAGCGGGCGGGTTGGCAACGAGTCGGAAACGTGCCGAACTATGCCTTGATGCCCGATGGCACGTTTTGCGGGACGACCTTCTTTCACAAGCAACTGGCTTAGGTTGGCGGGCCAGCTCCAGTCGACCGGCTCAGACCAACGCCTCATCGCGAAGCCGGAACTGCGCCACCGCGTCATTGAGCCTCGCGCTCTGTTCCTCGAGCGACAGCGCCACGGCCGCCGCTTCCTCGACCAGCGCGGTATTGCGCTGCATCGTCTGCTCCATTTGCGTGACCGTGGCGTTCACCTGCTCGATGCCCGAAGACTGCTCTTCGGACGCGATGCTGATGTCGCTCATGATCGCATTCACGCGCTCGACCGCGGTGACGAGCTCGACCATCGTCGACCCCGCGAGCGCAACAAGGCCGTTGCCGTCTTCTACGCGCCGCCCGGCGTTCCCGATCAATTCCTTGATTTCCTTCGCTGCCGACGCGCAGCGCTGCGCGAGCCCGCGAACCTCCGTCGCGACCACTGCGAAGCCGCGTCCTTGCTCGCCCGCGCGCGCAGCCTCGACGGCCGCGTTCAACGCGAGAATGTTGGTCTGAAACGCTATGCTCTCAATGACGCCGACGATGCCCGAGATTCGCGCGGAACTCTCCGAGATTGCCGACATCGTCTCGACTACGCGCTGCATGGCCTCCCTGCCACGCGTCGCGATGCCGGCCGCGCCCTCGACATAAGTGCGTGCGTCGCGAGCGTTGGCCGCATTCTGGCTCACTGCCGCCGTCAATTGCTCGATGCTCGCAGCGGCCTGCTGCAGCGACGCCGACTGCTGCTCGGTGCGCGCGGACAAGTCGACATTGCCGCTTGCGATCACGCGGACGTCGCCGACGATCGTCTGCGTGCTCGCGCGCACCTGGCTCACGGTGCCGATCAGGCCGGCCTGCATCTGCTTGAGGGCGTTCAATAGCCACGCCATCTCGTTCTCGCGGGACGTCACGACGGTGCCCGTCAAATCGCCTTGCGCGATTCTTTCGAAGTGCTTAACAGCGAGATTGATCGGCTCGACGATCGCCTTCGCGAGCTTGCGCTGGGCGATCAGGCCGAGAATGACCGCGAGCGCGGCCACTGCGGCCATCCCCCAGACGATCCGTTGAAAATGCGCAGCGGCAGCATCGAAGCGCGCCTTTTCACGTGCAACCTGGAACGTTTCGAGCGCGCCAATCGCGTCCTGGTACGCGACGAAAAGCGCCGGAGGCGCAGCGCGTTGCGTGTCGAGGAAATTGAATGCGTCGTCGTGGTCGAGCTGTGACATCGCCTTCAGGAAGACTTGATCAAGCAGCGCCTGACGATTTTTCTGCAGCGTCTCGAAGAGGGCCTGCTCGTCGGCGTCGCGCGGGTGGAGGCGCGAGTAGGCCTCCAGTTCGTCGTTGCTTTGTGCAAGCAGGGTATGGAGACGGGCGATCTCGTCTTTGGCGGACTGGCCGGCACTGATGATCTGTGCGACGTCGCTCAGGCGCTCACGCAGGACGAGCATGCGCTCGGAGCTTGTTTTCAGGTGCAAAAGCGACGCGGTGTCGTCGCGATACATGGCCTCGAGCGAACCGTTGCTCGCGTACAGGCCGGCGATGCACGCGCCCACCACCAGCACGAGCAGCGCCGTATAGGCGGCGATGGTCGCAAAGAGCCCGCCGCGTATCGTGAGTTGTTTTCGCATGAGCGTTCCCTTTGCCATGGCTGGGCGAGGCCAGCGGCCGATGTCGTTTGCGGATCGAGGAAAGACGGGCGCCGCCGCACAATGCGTGGCGACCTCGCTTACGAACGCGTTAACGGCCGGGCAAACGGGAAGGTTTTATCGTCACGCGACGCGGATATACACGATTGCGACAACCAGGATTCTCTGAAAATACTTCCGCCTCACGACGCATCCAGCAACGCGCGCGTCTCCTCCGAAGGCGCCGACACGAGCACATTCTCGAAACTATCCATCAAGCTCGCCACCGCATAGCCGGGCGACCAGAGCCGCCCCGGCTCGCCGCCGTCGCGGCTCGCTTCCCACGCCGCCAGCGCGGCATTGCCATAGATGCCCACGAGCGAGAGCCGGTGATCGATGATGGCCGCCGGAAGCTGGGGCAGCAGTTCGCGCAGCAGTGCGTTGCAGCGCTGATAGCCCACGTTCCACTTGTTCTCCAGCGCCTCGCGCAGGAACGCGCGGTTGTTCAATTGCAGATTGGCGATCATGCGGATGTAAGTGGCCTGGCCCGTCCGATCGGCCAGATCGAACATCGGCATCAGTAGCGCGCCCAATACCGCGCGCACCGTCATCCCTCCCTCTGCTTCCAGCCGGTCGACCCGCGCCTGGCGATCCTCGTCGATCAGGCGCGCGCCGTCGACGATCAATTCGCGCGCCAGCTCCTGCTTGTTCCCGAAGTAGTAGCGCAGCGAGGCGCTGTTGCGCTGCCCGGCGGCCGAAATGATGTCCTGGACCGACACGCCGTCGAGTCCTCGCAGCGCGAACAGGCGCTGGGCTTCCTCTTTCAGGCGCGTTCGCGTCTCGGCGCCATCCGAACGAAGGGTTTTTCCTGGTGTGGTCATGACTTTACCGTATCGAGATAACTAACTACACTGGGTTAACTAACCCGGTAGGAGAAACTTAGCATGAAAGTTGTTATCGCTGGAGGCGGCATTGGCGGCCTCACAACCGCTCTGGCGCTGCTGCGCCACGGAATCGAGCCGATTGTACTGGAGCGTGCCCCGCAATTGACCGAGGTGGGGGCGGGGGTCCAGATCGCCGCCAACGGCACCATCGTGCTGCGCGAGCTGGGCCTCGAGCCCGCGCTGGCGAGCATTGCCACGGTGCCTTCGGGCTTCGACTACCTCGAGTTGTCGACGGGCCGGCGCCTCTATTACGCCCCGCTCGGCGAGGAAGCCGCCGCGCGCTATGGCGCGCTGCTCTATAACGTCCACCGCGCCGACCTGATCGACCTGCTCGCGAAGGCGCTGCCGCCCGGCGTGGTGCGGTTGGGCGCGGAGTGCGAGTCGGTCTCGCAGGACGCGGACGGCGCCTGGGTCACGCTCAAAACCGGCGAAGTGATTCGCGGCGACGTGGTGATCGGCGCGGACGGCATTCACTCGGCCGTGCGCACGGCCCTGCGGGGACCGGAGGAGAAGCAGTTTGCGAACATCCTGATGTGGCGCTCGCTGATTCCCGCGGAGCGGCTGAAGGGGCTCGATCTGCCGGTGGCGGGGAACAACTGGTTCGGCATCGGCCGCAATATCGTCTCGTACTGGGTGCGCAAGGACCTCTACAGCATTCTCGCCTCGGTGCCGGCCACCGAAGTCAGCCGCGAGTCGTGGACGCAATCGGGCGACGTCAATCAGCTGCGCCGCTCGTTCGAAGGCTCCGAGCCGACCGTCCAGCGGATGCTGGAGGAAGTGGACTCGGCCTTCATCACGGGCATGTATCACCGCGATCCGATCGAGAATTGGGCGGTCGGCCGGATCGCGCTGCTCGGCGACGCCGCGCATGCGATGGTGCCGTATCTCGCGCAAGGCGCCTGCCAGTCGATCGAAGACGCCTGGGTGCTCGCGAGTTGCCTCGACAAGCACGGCAAGGCCGGCGTAGAGGTCGCGCTCGCCGAATATGAAGCCCGGCGCCAGCCGCGCACGCGGCGCATCCAGGCCGGGGCGCGCTACGTGGTCGACTGGGCGCACGAGCCCGACGAGGCGCGCGTGCGTCAGCGCAACGGGCGCCTGAAGGGGCTCTCGCGCATCGATCCGCTGGCCGAGATTTCTTGGTCGTTTGCGTG
Source organism: Paraburkholderia pallida (assembly GCF_004524855.1). Lineage (NCBI taxonomy): Bacteria > Pseudomonadati > Pseudomonadota > Betaproteobacteria > Burkholderiales > Burkholderiaceae > Paraburkholderia > Paraburkholderia pallida. The sequence goes on from NZ_CP038150.1 coordinate 10,040, forward strand.
GGGTCACGACATTCTCGAGGCGGCCAAACTGCCGCCGGGCGAGGTCGTGGGGCTGAGCGCGGCGCGCGAAGGCAAGCGCATGGCGCGTGCCGAAAGCCAGCGCGCCTTCGATCTCTGGAAAGGCGTGTTCACGCCCGACGACGTCGCGCGCGGCGACCGTGGCCAACGCGCGGCCTACGAACGCTTCCTGCTCACGCAGTTCCCCGCGCCGGCCAGCACTCAGGTGACCCCGGTCGATCTCGATGGCGTGAGCACGTTGCGGGTGACGGCCGAAGGCGCCGGGCAAAGCGCCACCGTCCTGCATTTCCACGGTGGCGGCTATGTGCTCGGGTCGGCGCAGAGCTCGGTCGAATACGCGAGCCGTCTGTCACGCACGCTGAACGGCCCGTGCTACACGGCCGACTATCGCCTCGCGCCCGAGCATCCGTATCCGGCGGCCATCGACGATGCATTCAGCGCCTGGCGCGGGCTGCTCGCCACGGGCGTGGATCCTGCCACGGTCTTCCTGAGCGGCGAGTCGTCCGGCGGCGGCCTCGCGCTCGCACTGGCGGCCGCGTTGCGCCGCGCCGGACTGCCGTTGCCGGCGGGCGTGATCGCCATCTGCCCGATGACCGACCTCACGCTCGAGGGGCCCTCGATCCTTGCGAACTCGGGCGACGACCCGGCCGCGAACCGCGAGACGCTGGCTAACCTCGTGGCGTCCTACTTCCAGGGCCATGAGCCGACCGACCCGATGGTGTCGCCGCTCTTTGCCGATCTCGCGGATCTTCCGCCGGTGTATCTCGCCGCCGTGCGCGGCGAGGTGCTGGAAAGCGACACCACCCGCTTCGCGGAGCGGGCCATTGCGGCGGGCGCGAACGTGACGTTGAACATGGTGGACGATTCGGTCCACGTCTTCACGCTGTTCCCGTTCTTGCCCGAGGCGGCCGCCACGCTGGAAGAAATCGGCCTGTGGAGCCGCAAGCTGCTGCGCAAGTGACGGGCGGCAGCCGCGCCGGGTGCGTGCCCGGCGCGGCTTGGGCGAGCGCGTTCGGCGTTCCCGGTGCCGGCTAGCCAAATCGGCAAATGTAAATTTTCTGACTGTCCGTGCTTTTTTTCCCGTGCAATGTATCGTCGTGGGCGCAACGCTCATGCAGGAGACGGGAAAACCATCAAGGACGCTCAGGTCGGAAGACGCGCCTCGCCAGGCAGCGGGACTTCGAACGCGACTGAAGCGGGCAGGGCAAAAAGCCATTGATGTGATTCATATGTTTTGGAGTACGACATAACCATAAGATGGAGTCATTTCATGAGGAAGGTAAGGAGATTGCCTGGATCGCGCGCACGTAAATCGATATTGCGCGGCCCGGCAAAGACGGGATTGCTAGCCGGCGTCATTTCCACGGTGACGCTGTATGCCGTGCCGGTATTCGCGCAATCGTCGGTGACGCTTTACGGGCTTGTCGATGCCGGCGTGCGCTATACGACGCACGCGAATACGGCGGGCGATTCGCAGTTCCAGATGGCGAGTGGCGCAAGCGAGAGCTTTTTCGGCATCAAGGGCGTGGAGGATATCGGGGGCGGCACGAAGGTCGTGTTCAATATGGAGGACCGCTTCTTTCCGAACTCGGGGGCGACCGATCCGGCTTATCCGTTCTTCAATACGGCCTTCGTGGGCCTGCAATCGAACACCTTCGGCAAGCTCACGATGGGGCGCCAGCTCAATCCGCTTTCCGACGCCGTGCTCAGCGCCTACGTGACGAACCGCTGGCTGCCGACGTTCTATCAGTTCCGGCCCGAAGTCATGATGGCCCAGGGCGTGTGGACGAGCAACATGGTCAAGTACGCCGCGCGCTGGCAATACCTCACGGCCGAGGTCTCGTATGCGTTCGGCGGCAACGCGGGCCAGTTTGGCGCAGGTAGCCAGATTGGCGCGTCGATTCTCTATTTGCCGGCCGCGCCGCTGACTTTTGCCGCGGCCTATCTCGACTCGCGCGATGCGGTGAACGCATCGGCGCACCTCAAGTCGTGGACCGCCGGCGGAAGCTACACATTCGGCTCGACGACCGTGACGGCGGGCTGGGCGGTCAACCGTGAGGACGCCGGCTTTGTCGGCAATTTCCCCAACGGGCCGTTCTCCGAGCCCGCGTTGACGGCGCTGAAATTCAACACGTTCAGCCAGCGGCAGATGTTCTATGGGGGCGTGACGCAGCAGATCGGCATTGCGACTCATCTTTCGGCCAACGTCTGGCGCACGATCCAGACCGGCAAGACGCAGCCCGCGGATGGTAATGCGACACAGTTCCAGTTGCTCGCGGACTACAACTGGTCGAAGCGCACGGACACCTATCTGGAAGTCGATTATTCGCTGTATCGCGGCGGCATGGTGGGTGCGCAGTTCCAGGGCATCAATGCAGTGAGCTCCGCTTTCGGCACCACGCAGCTCGGCGTGACGGCGGGCTTGCGGCATTTGTTCTAGCCTGCGGCGCTCACGGCGCGATCCCGGCTATTCCTGGAACGACGCAAGCAGTTCCTTCGAGCAGATTTCGATGCGTCCGTACTTGAGCGTGATCGCGCCTTTTTCCGCCATCGCCTTGAGCTCCAGCGAGAGCGTCTGGCGCGTGATGCCCAGCATCATCGCCAGCGTGTCCTGCGAGAGGCTCACGTCGTGGCGGCACTGCGGCGCCACGGTGACGTCGCCCTCAGCGAGCAACAGCAGGCGCCGGGCAATGCGCGCGCGTGTCGAATGCAGCGTGGCGTCTTCCACGATGCGATAGAGCCAGTGCATATGAATCGACTGCAACTCGGCAATCGCGCGCACGAACGCAGTGCTCTGCATCAGCTCCTCGAAGTCGGCCGCGCGAACTACGAAGAGCGTCGAGCGATCGAGCGCAACGACGTCGCGCGGGCGAGGCTGGCGGTTCGTGAGCGAGGTTTGCCCAAACCAGTTGCCCGCTTCGATCACGGCCAGGATGGCCTCCTTGCCGTCTTCGCGCAGGGTGAAAGCTTTGAGCCGGCCGCTCTTGATGCCGTAAAAACCCGTGGGCGCGTCGCCGCGACGGAATAGATATTCGCCGGGGCGGAGCGTGACAGATTCGCTTTTGCGAATCAATGCTTCTTGCTCTTGCGGGGGCAACGCGCTGAACCACTGGTTCGTCCGCATTGCTTCGGACGTGTCGGTTATGTGTGCCATGAGTAGCAATCAAAAAAAACATACCAATACGGAAACACGTTGCCGAATGGATACGCAGTGCGCCTATTATCGCGCCAAATGCCGCGAATGACGCGGAGAAACAAAGGGCCGCTGTTCGCGAGAACAGCGGCCTTGCTTGCAGCGGATGCGAATTGCGGATTGACGCAATTATTGGCCGGCGGCCGGCGACTTGGTGCTCGGGGTGGCCAGCGTGTTGTTGGTCCCATAAGCGGCGCCGCCGGGTGCCGCGCTATTGCTCATGTTGTCCTGCATGCCCGGGTTCGCCGCGCCGGTGCCCATGCCGCTGTCCGAGTTGGTGGCGCCAGGCATGCCGTAGCCGCTCGTTGAATTGGACGGCGCCGGCGCCGCAGCTGCGGCCGGCGATTTGGTGGTCGGCGTTGCCAGCGTGTTGTTCTGTGCGTATGCAACGCCCGAAATCGCGAGTGCGGCCGCGGCCGCGACTAATGTGCTGATTGTCTTGTGCATGATGCGTTCCTCCAGAATTTGGCTGGAATAACGACGCAGCCGATCGCCGCCTGCTTGACCGTGAATTGAGCAATCGCTGTGGCCCGTGCGCCTGGCGCAGCGACTGACTGGCGCACGTGGCCACGTGACGGCCCGATACCGAGTGCAATGGAAAACATCTACTGACCCGATTTCCTGAAGCACTTCAAAAAGTATAGGTCAAGCTGTGAATACGCGTTGGCGGTGCCGCGGCCTTACTTCGTGTGATCGACCAGCGTTTTCAGATCCGTCACGCTATAGGCCATGGAGCCGCGGTAGCCGGCGCCCACGCGCACAGGTTGGAGATCCGCAATTTCCTCTCCCTGCGCGACTGGGAACGCCAGCTTGCCTTCGCCTGCCCACACGCCCGCGATCTGCGCGTTGTCCATGATGGAGAGAACGAGCTCGTTCACCGCGGGCGTGTCGTGCTGACCGGCTGCGAGGCGCGGAAAGTAACGCTGATTGACCACCGGGCGGCCGGCGATGCCGAGCTTCGAGACGTCCTGAACCGCCGCCTCGAGCTTGACCTCGGCATGGGCCAGCCGTTGCCCCGCGGCCGACGCCGTCGCGGCGAAGCGTGTACCCGCTGCGACGGGCGCCGCAGCCGGGCTCAGCGCGGCGAACGTGCGCGTCTGATGGATCTGGCCGTAACGCTTCGGGAAGCCCTGGATCAGCCCGCGCATCATGGCCGAGTCGTTGTCCACGAAGATATACGGGCAAAAGGAAACGGGCTTGCCGTCATAAAGGGCGTCGACGAGCACGAAGAACTCGCGGTACTGATAGCGCGCCGGATCGAGCATTTCGTCGTTGCTGGCGGTGAATTGCCAGTCGATGAAGAGGGCCGTTGCGTGGCCGGGAGACGCCGGATCGAGGCTCAGGCCTTTGGGGAGCACCGCGGCTGCGGCGGCCGGGTCGGCCCAGAATTCGACGAGGATGAAGTCGCCGGCATAGTGCCAGGGCGGCGGGGGCGCGATGCTCGAAAGGCCACGGGGGGAAAGCGGAACGGCATAGGGCTTGTTCATAAGGATTCCGTATTGAAATGGATAGCGGCTGGAGGGCGGATGGCCGAATGGCGTCAGCTTGCGGAAGGCGCCGGAATGGCGGCGTTGCGGCCGGCCAGCCCGTTGCCCGGCGACCAGTTCTCCGCGGCCACTTCGATGATGTTGATGAAGACATCCGCGGGATCCACGCCGGGGTTGGCCTGCAGCGTCTTCACGAGGCGCTCGTAGAAGCGCTTCTTGTCGTCGGCGTTGCGGCCCGCGGTCAGCGTGATTTGAATCAGCAGCAGGTCGGGGCTCCGCTTGAACGGGAACGTCTCGTTGGCGAGGAAGTTGGCTTCGTCGTGCTCGGCGATCGTCATGAAGAACGCCTCGGGGTGCACACCCAGCGCCTCGTGCAGCGAGGCGTGAATGCCCTTGAGAACGGCGGTGCGGAATGATGCGGGTTTGCCCTTGCGCATCGAGACATGGGTCATCGGCATGAATAGCTCCGTTGGGTGATGTTGGGTGATGTTCGGTGATCGCTGCGCCCAATCTTAGGCGTCGGACCGATCGCGTCCAACAATCGGAGCGCATTGTTGTGATGAGATTTCTAAATCATCGGCGAGGGCGTTTTTACACGTTTTAGCCGCGCTCCCCCATTCAGGGGATATTGCCGCCCCTTCGATATCCGCATGATTGAGTCAACGGCCCGCTGCCAGAACCAGAACTAGAACACCCCTCCGGCGTGCGAGCGATCCATTTCGGAAAGTCAAGGAGATATCGATGTCGGAACACGTGCAGACGGCGAGTGCCTACGCCTACCCGCTGCTGATCAAGCAGCTATTGCATACGCCTTTTGCGCAGGCGCAGGACCAGGAAATCGTCTACCGGGGTCAGGTCCGGATGACGTACGCGACGCTGCGCGAGCGCATTGCGCAACTCGCCAACGGCCTGAGCCAGCACGGCGTGCAACATGGCACCACCGTCGCGGTCATGGATTGGGACAGCCACCGCTACCTCGAAAGCTATTTTGCGGTGCCGATGATGGGCGCGGTCCTGCAGACCGTCAATGTGCGTCTTTCCCCGGCCGAAATCGCCTGGACGATCAACCACGCGGGCGCCGAAGTCCTGCTCGTTCATACCGACTTCATTCCGGTGGTCGAGCAGATCAAGGACCAACTGGAGAAGGTGCGCACGTTCATCTGGATCGACGAGCCGGGCAGCGAAGCCCCCGCGCACAGCATTGCGTTTGCAAACGAGTACGAGGCGATGCTCGCGGCGAGCAGCACGAGCTACGAGTTTCCGGATTTCGACGAGAACACCCGCGCGACCACGTTCTACACCACCGGCACGACCGGCCTGCCGAAGGGCGTCTACTTTTCGCATCGGCAACTGGTGTTGCACACGCTCACGCTGATGGCGGCGCTTGCAAGCCCCGTTTCCGGCCAGCGCTTTCATCGCGGCGACGTGTATATGCCGCTCACGCCGATGTTCCATGTCCACGCGTGGGGCATGCCTTATATCGCCACGGTGATGGGCGTGAAGCAGGTCTACCCGGGCCGTTATGCGCCCGAGCGACTCGTGAAGCTGATCGAGGACGAAGGCGTGACGTTCTCGCATTGCGTCGGCACGATCCTGCACATGCTGCTTACGTGCCCGCAAGGCAAGGCGACCGACTTCAGCAAGTGGAAGGTCATTATCGGCGGCAGCGCCTTGCCGATCGGCCTGGCCCAGGCGGCGCTCGAGCGCGGCATCGATGTGTTCGCCGGCTATGGCATGTCCGAGACCTGCCCGGTGCTGAGCCTCGCGCAACTGCCGCCCGGCGCCGAAGCCCTCGACGCCGACGAGCAGGTTCGCCTGCGCTGCAAGACCGGCTTCCCGGTCCCGCTCGTCGACCTTCGTGTGGTGGACGACAGCATGGCCGATCTCGCACGCGACGGCAAAGCCACGGGTGAGATCGTCGCGCGTGCGCCGTGGCTCACGCAGGGCTATCTGAACAACCCGGACGCCAGCGCACAACTCTGGGCCGGCGGCTATCTCCACACGCAGGACATCGCCAGCATCGATCCCACCGGCAACGTGCAGATCACCGACCGCCTGAAGGACGTCATCAAGTCGGGCGGCGAGTGGGTTTCGTCGGTCGAAGTCGAGAGCCTGATCTCGCAGCATGAGGGCGTCTCCGAAGTGGCCGTCATCGGCATCAAGGACGAGAAGTGGGGCGAGCGGCCGGTCGCGCTGGTCGTGCTCAAAGAGGGCGCGGCCGTCAACGAGGACGAGATCAAGCGCCATGTGCTCTCGTTCAGCGAATCCGGAAAGATTTCGAAATACGCGGTGCCGCAAGTCGTGAGATTCGTCGAAGCGCTGCCCAGGACGAGCGTCGGCAAGATCAACAAGAAGGGACTGCGCGAGCAGTTCGTCTGAGTGAGCGAGTCAGGAGCCATGAGTATGGAGAACTACAGCATCGGCACGCTCGGCGATTTCGTGGGCCGGGAACTCGGAGTGTCGGACTGGGTGGTCGTGGATCAGGCGCGCATTGATGCGTTTGCCGCCTGCACCGGCGACCGGCAATGGATTCATGTCGATGTCGAGCGCGCACGACGCGAGAGCCCTTTTGGCGGCACCATCGCGCACGGCTATCTGAGCTTGTCGCTGCTCGCGAGCCTTGCGATGGAAATCGGCATCGTCCCCAAGGACGCTTCGGCGGGACTGAACTATGGCCTCGACAAGGTCCGCTTCATGACGCCGGTGAAGGCGGGCGCGCGCGTGCGTAACCGCGTCACGCTCGCGTCGGTGGAGAACAAGGGCGGTGGACGCATTCTGATCAACACGACGAATACGCTGGAGATCGAAGGCGAGGACAAGCCCGCCTTGATCGCCCAGACGCTCGCGATGCTGATCGCGTGACCCCATATCTGCGTACCCGGTCGTACGAAGCGGAAGACATACTCGAGGAGCACCCCATGGCAGTCGTCACAGAAAACCCCCGGCAAAGCGAGAGCGCGAATGCGTTTGCCGCTTCGGTCGAGCAAGCGCTTCCGGGCCCGAACCCATTCGTTGGCCTGCGGCCCTGCGATGTGCTGGCCACCGTGCAGCAGATTGGCGCCCAGGCGATGCGTCAGCCCGCGCTCGTGATGGAGCAGGAAATGACGCTCGCCCGCGACATGCTGGGCATCGTCACGGGGCACGCGAAAAGCGCGCCGCCGCAAGGCGACAAGCGCTTCGCCGATACGGCGTGGCAGCAGAACCCGATCTATAGCATGACGATGCGTGGCTATCTCGCGTGGCGCGATTCGATCGCCGGCTTCGTCGAGCGCTCGGGACTCGACGCGAACACGAAGGAACGCGCGAAGTTCGTGGCGTCGCTCTTCACCGATGCGGCCTCGCCCACCAATACGCTGCTCGGCAATCCGGCCGCATTGAAGAAGGTCGTGGATTCGGGCGGCATGAGCCTGCTCGATGGCTTGAACAATGCGGTCAACGACCTGCTCAAGAATCAGGGCATGCCGGCGCAGGTGAACAAGACGGCGTTCGAAGTAGGCAAGAACCTGGGCACGTCCAAGGGGGCGGTGGTCTTTCGCAATGAATTGCTCGAGCTGATTCAATATTCGCCGGCAACCACCGAGGTCTATAGCCGGCCCCAGCTGATCGTGCCGCCGCAGATCAACAAGTTCTATGTGTTCGATCTGGCCGAGGGCAAGAGCATCGTCGACTATCTGGTCCAGAACGAGCTCCAGACCTTCGTCGTGAGCTGGCGCAATCCGACTAGCGCGCACAGCCATTGGGATCTCGACACCTATGTGAGCGCGCTCATGGAAGCGATCGCGGCCGTGCGCGAGATCACCGGCAGCGAGGACGTCAACGTGCACGGCGCCTGCTCCGGAGCGATGACGATTTCCGCGCTGCTCGGGCATCTCGCGAGCCGTGGCGACAAGACGGTGAACGCGACCACGCTGATGGTGGCCGTGCTCGACAATTCCGCCGACTCGCAGCTTGGCCTCTTCGCCACGCCCGAAGCCGTGGCGGCGGCCAAGCAGCACAGCATCGCACGCGGCGTGCTGGCGGGCGAGGAGATGGGCCGCATCTTCGCGTGGATGCGCCCCAACGACCTGGTCTGGAATTACTGGGTCAACAACTACCTGATGGGCAACGCGCCGCCCGCTTTCGACGTGCTTTACTGGAACAACGACACGACCCGGCTGCCGGCGAAATTCCATGGGCAATTGCTCGATATTTTCACCGAGAACCTGTTCAGCCGGCCGGGCGCGTTGACAGTGCTGGGAACGCCGGTCGACCTCTCGCAAGTCACGTGCGACAAGTACGTGGTGGCGGGCATCACCGACCACATCACGCCATGGAAGGGCGTGTATGGCACGGCGCGCCAGTTTGGCGGCAATACGCGCTTCGTGCTGAGCTCGAGCGGCCATATCCAGAGCCTCATCAATCCGCCGGGCAATCCCAAGGCGAAGTACTTCCTCAATCCCGCGCTGCCCGCGGATGCCGATGCATGGCTGAGCGCCGCGCAAACGGAGAAAGACTCGTGGTGGGCCAACTGGCGCGACTGGCTGGTGGAGCGCTCGGGCGCCAGGCGCGCAGCGCCGGCCGCACCGGGCAGCGAGCGACATCCGGCGCTTGCCGATGCGCCCGGAACGTACGTTCTGGAAGCGTGACGGGCTCTCAGCGCCGAACGCGAACTTTTATCTTTTACTTTCAATCAGGAGATCCAACATGGTATCGACGAACCCCAGCGGCATCTTTGCCGAATACACGAAACTCATCACGCAGTTCAAGCTTCCGGGCGTGGACGTTGCGGCATTTCTCGAATCGCGCCGTAAGGACGTCGAGGCGCTCACCGAGGCCAACATGACCGCGCTCGCGGGCGTGCAGCAAGTCAGCCAGAAGCAGGTGGACATCTTCCGCGCGAAGATGGGCGAGCTGCAATCGCTGGTCTCGCGGCTGACGAAGCCGGAGAGCGTTGGCCTGAGCGCTGGCGAAGACGTGAAGAATGCGCTGCAAAAGGCCTTCATCGACATGCAGGAGCTGGCGGACGCGGCGTATCGCGCCCAGACCGACAGCATTGCGGTCGTGACGAAGCGCTTTGCCGAGCATGTCGAGGAAGTCAAGGTGCTCGTGCAAGTCAAGAAATGATCTTGCGGGCCCGCCGAGCTGCCGCAGTGGCGGGCCATCACGTGACATGGCGTGCCACTACGTGCTCATCGCGTGCCCGCCACGTGCGATTACCTACCATCACATAATGTCCTGGCAGGGGAAACGACCGGATGAACGACATACAAACAAGCCCGGAGGCGGTCGAAGTCATGCAAATCCAGACGCTCGATCTGGACGGCCAGTTGCTGCGCGTCGGGGTCCGCCGCGGCCGTGACGATGGCGTGCCGCTGCTGTTATTCAATGGCATCGGCGCGAATCTCGAACTGGTCGAGCCTTTCGTCGCCGCGCTCGAGGACGTGACCGTGATCGTCTTCGATGTGCCTGGCGTCGGCGGCTCGCCCGCGCCGCTGATTCCCTACCGCTTCTCGACGCTCGCGGTGCTCTCCGAGAAGCTGCTGACGCGGCTCGGCTACGCAGGGCCGGTCGACGTGCTCGGCGTATCGTGGGGCGGTGCGCTCGCGCAGCAGTTCGCGCATCTTTACCCGCGTCGCTGCCGCAAGCTGATTCTCGCGGCCACCTCGCCGGGCGTGATCATGGTGCCGGCGCGGCTGTCCGTGCTGGCGAAGCTGGTCGGCCCGCGCCGCTATACCGATCCGGCGTATCTGAAGGAGGTTGGCGCCGAGATATACGGCGGCGCCTACCGGCGCGACGCCACGCTACTCGACGAGCACAGCCGCCACATTCAGGCGCCGCGCGGCCGCGGCTATCTTTACCAGCTGCTGGCGGCATCGGGGTGGACGAGCCTGCCTTGGCTCGGCGCGCTGCGCCAGCCGACGCTCGTCATGCACGGCAACGACGATCCCATCGTGCCGCTCACGAACGCGAAGATTCTTGCCGCGCGGATACCCAAAGCGACGCTGCATGTGATCGACGATGGCCACCTGTTCCTCATCACGCGCGCGCGGGAAGTTGCGCCGCTGGTGAAGCGGTTTCTCGGGCAGGAGACGAGTTGAGCGCGGTAGCCAACGAGAAGGAGCCGCTCGCTGGCGCGAAGGCCGGCGCGGCGGCTGACGACAAGCTCACCCGGCTCAAGCGCATGCGCGCGACGGCTACCGCTTTGCTGGGGGCGATGATCGTGCTGTTGTTCGCGTGTGTCGTCTGGCAGGCGGCCTATCCATGGCTCGCGTGGCCGCGCGCGTTCGCGGAAGCGGGCACGGTAGGGGCCATTGCGGACTGGTATGCGGTGGTGGCGCTATTTCGGCATCCTATGGGTCTGCCGATTCCACACACGGCCATTGTGCCCAATAACCAGGCGCGCATTGGCGAGAGTCTGGGCAGCTTCGTGGAAGAGAATTTTCTGGCACCAGAGCTGGTCGTGGGGCGCTTGAGCGAATACAACGCCGCGCACGCGCTGGCGACGTGGCTGGCAGACAGGGAAAACAGTGCGGCGATTGCGGGTCTGGTGGCCGATTCACTGCCGCGCCTGCTCGAACGCCTTGACGATGCGGATATCGAAGCGCTATTCGACCGGTTCGTGTTCGCGCAGGCACGCACGCTCGATGTGTCCCGCCTCGCCGGCCAGGTCCTCGACATGCTGACCGGGGACGATCGCCATCAGCCGCTGCTGGACCGCGGGCTGAGCGCCATGAAGACATGGTTGACGGATAACGTCGATCTCATCAAGGCAAAATTCAGCGAAGCGTCGCGATTCACGCCTGCGCTGCTCGATGCTTATATCGTCAACAAGTTCATCGAAGGCATCGTCGCGCTGATTCATGAAGCGGCGGACAATCCCGATCATGAGTTGCGCGAGCAGTTCGATGAGGCCGTGCGCGCACTATCGCTCGATTTGCAAACCGCGCCCGCGTATCGGAGATTCGGCAGACTGCTGTTGCGCGATGGCATCCGGCATTTCAAGGCGGGCGGCTATAGCCGCGTCGTGATCGATCGCGTGCGATTGCTCGTGGTTGCGGATGCGCAGAGTGAGCAACCGGTTATGCGCGGCGTGATCGCCGGTGCGTTGGTGTCTTTGGGAGAAGCCATCGAAAGCACGCCCACGATGCAAAAGAAGCTGAACGCGTGGTGGCTCGATCTCGCGCGGGCGCTGCTTGCACGCTATCGCAATCGGCTGTCACTCATGATTGCCGATGTCGTGAAAGGCTGGAACGCGCAAGAGGTGAGCGGCAAGTTCGAAGCGGAAATCGGCCGCGATCTGCAGTTCATCCGGATCAACGGGACGTTCGTGGGTGGGTTTGTGGGTGTGCTTATACACACCTGCGTGTTTGCGCTTGGGCGGTAGCGCCGGGGCTTTTAGCGAAAGGTCTGCCGCTGCACTCCGGACTGAGCCGGGTGAGGGGGGACTTCTGCACGCACATTTGAAGTCTCACAGCCGAGCTTTCCGTAAAGATCATCAAAGTTATGGATGAGCCAGGGCGCGTCACCCGACGGGGTCGATAGCAAACACACCCTTGGACGCGTCTTACCCGTAAGGTCGCGAATATAGCCCGCCGCGATGGCTTCAGATTCGCCTGTACTGAATCCGCCAATGGCAAGAATTCGTCTCATCTCAGCCAGTTCCCTATAATTTGGTCCGATTTTGGTGTCGCGTCACCGGCTGTTGAAGATTTGGGAAACATTGTCGAGTAATCGAAAATAGCCGGACTCCGCCCCCAACGCTTTACCCTCCGCAGTCGCAAGTTTTGCGAATCGACTCAAGAGGCATAAAGCGACCCATGAGAGACAATCGGACCGCCCGAAAGCAAACACTTGCTTGATGTCTTCGTCAGGAACTCCACATTGCATTTTGCAAAACGACTCGGTAGCCGTCAGGATCCTCGAACGTCCGGCCCGAAACGTCCCAATAAGGATTGAGCGACCTTACGCATACAAATCCGTTTTCGACAAGGCGATCACACGTTGATTGCCACTCCTGTCTATTCGGGATGTAAAACACCAGCAAGTCCTCACTCGTTGGACTTGGCACCACCGGATGTTCGCGGCAGTGGGTGAACTCGAAGTGATAGTCCATACCAGGACTTCCGAGCATCACGCCGTCGAATCCCTGATGATCCTGAAATCTTGCCAGTAAGGTCAGATTGAGCCCTGCGCGGTACATGCGCTCAGTACGTGCAAGATTGCTAACGGGCCTGGCGATTCTAAGATGCGTCTGCATGAAAAGGCGTTGTGGCAATCGTTGTCAAAGGCGTCCAACCATCTCTTTCGCAAGCTACGCCGAGCGATTATTGTCACCCATTTTAGTCGGCTTATCGAGTGGCCGAAACTGGCCGTTCAGCGCCCGACGACTGAACGCAATGATCGTTTCGGGCGTGCGCGCGATGCAAATGGCATGAGACGACCGGGAGCGGCCGGTCGACCCGTTGCAACATGTAGAGCGGGTTTCAAGGTACAACGGACATTCGCTTCTAACGCCCGCTCCAGGCCGAGTCTTCTTCAAACGTGACCATGATTCCGCCTCCGGCATTTATATGAATAATTTTTTCAATGGCTTCCTTCAAACCGGTTGCTGCCCGCGCCATGTAAGCGGGTGTTAGCCCTTCGTAGTCGGTTAGGTAGGAAACAACTTCTTCTTCGGAGAATTGAACCTGGTCGAGTGTCTCCAGATTCTTGACCAAATTGGTGAGATTTTCCTTCCGACCGTCCCACCGGGTGTTGCGATTCATATGAATTGACTCATTGGCGGTTGCCTTGGACGGTCCGTTATCGTCGATCACAAGTTGGCATTTTCGTCGCCGAACGGTCAAATGGAGAAGCCGCAAGTTGATCCTAAAATCGACACTTCCTTGGAGTAAGTTCCCGGTATCGATACCAAAGTTGATGTGCGCAGCCAATAGTCCGAGCTTGTCGTGCAGTTCAACACTCCAATTTCCCTTGTCTCTTTTCCGAAGAAAAATTGGCATTGCTTTCGAGATCGTAAACGGCCCGATGACACCGTCGGAGCCTTCAGTCGGAAATCGATATCCGTCATATATCAGGCCGTCGAGGATATTACGCAGAAATAAGGCCTTGTTTTTTCCTTTGCTCAATTCAATCAGATCGACAGCTGCGCTTTTTCCCATCGCCAATGCTCCCGAAATTAACCACCCGTGGAAAGGTTGCCTTCTGACCTCTGCCAGAAGTCCGGCTCGACAGTGTTTTTTTGTGTCGATATTGCACCGGTGCGACTGCACGGTCAACACCCATTCCCGTGCCCGTCGCGATGCACCGGGAATACATTGGAATGCAGACTAATCGGGATGGGGTGAATCGGCGGCATGCTATCGGAATTACCTCTCGCAGAGCCCAGTTCCGGACGGGCGGCCGCGGCGCGCTCTGTGGAGTGATCGGGTTCAATAGATAGTCGGTAGACTTCAATCCCCGCGCCCGAATCCATGCCTCAAGGCTCTGACGAGTCTGCTCCGTGATCTCGCACTGAACCGGCCGTTGCGCCTTCTGCTGCATTACCATTGCCCACGATCGGGCGTGGGCGCCTTGACGGACGTCTTGCACCTGCAGTCGGGTCAGGTCGGAAGTCCAAAGTTTGCTATCAATCGCGAGATTGAATATAGCCAGCTCGCGAATGTTCGAAGACATCTGGAGTCGGGTGCGAATCGCCCAGATATCCGGAAGCTTCAACGGCGGCTTCTGACCAATTAGTTTGCCCTTGTTCCACGGCACGCGGTTGCCTGCGCGGCCATTCTGCGTTTCCGTGATGATCTCCTTCCAGTTGAAGGGAGATCCAGTGTGTTGTCTCGCTGTGGAAGCAGTGATCGCTACTCGATTTGCCTTGGTCATGTAGCGAGCAGCACCGTCATCGAACTGGGAAGATAGGCAGGTCGAACGATGCGGTAGTCTATGCATTACTCGAAATCGACAGACAGACCTCGGCTTGAGAAGTGCGATTGTATTGACCGGATGACTGCATTATTCAATTCGTCATCCTCAATTTTCATTTGACTACTGCCTTCGACAAGACCGGTGCAGTCGCCGCGCCGTCTTGGACCACTGTAGCTGCGACTCGGACGTAGCAGAGGGATGTAATGTCGAAAGCAGCGCAGCTACATGGTGGGTCGGTGGGGTCATATCGACCCTTCCCGGTCTTTCGACAATCGGCCGGCTCGACGTCCTTTTCTGAAGTATCCCGGTCACTCACACGGTGGCATCGCAGGCCGACCATCGGCGATGGCTGAGTGGAAAAGCGTACATTCTGATTGCGCCGATGCAACTACAGGCGTGCGGGACGAGGCGCCTGCTGCAATCGCTCGCGCGGCGCGGCGACCCGAAAAGACGCAATCGGCATAGGACAGCCCGCTGACATAGAGATGGGAGCAAAGGCCAATCGCAGTACGGCCAGCGGCATAGCGCCCGTCAATGCCGGTCCCGTCGGCGCGCCGCACCTCGCCGGTTGCTTCATCCACGCGCAGTCCGCCCACGGTCATGCAGGCGAGTGGAAAGGTGCTGCTGTCGGCCGACGCGTCGATGGCCCAACATGGGCCATCCTCGATCACGGCCATGTCGCTGGGCATTTTCGCGAAAATATCCGGCGTTTCGCCGCGCGCGGCGGCATTGTTGGCGGCGACGGTTGCGCGGAAGGCATCGCGGTCGAAGCCCATGCGGTCCGCCATCGCATCGAGACTGGGCGCCTTTTTCGACGCGAACAACACGTTGAGCAGGGTGATGTCGCGCTGGAATGCCAGCGTCTCCGGTCCGAATGCCTGACGCAGTGCATCCTTGCGCAGCTTGGCGTCGAGGATGATGTATGCCCGCCCGCCATTGCGTTCGACCAGCGCGTCGCCGATCGTCGCGCCATAGAGCGTCTCGTTGACGAAGCGTTCGCCGCGCGCGTTGACCATGATCGCGCGCGACCAGGCGACGGGCGGGTTGATCATGCGCCATGCCGACACGCGCTCCATAAGATCCGCATGCGCGCCCACTGACACGCCTAGCATGATGCCGCTGCCCGTGTCGCCCAGCGTTCCGTTGGGCATCGACGCTGTGTATTTGGGCGCGAAATGCCGGACCATCGGATTGTTGAGGATGAAGCCACCGGCGCTCAGCACAACGCCGCGACGGGCGCGCACCCATTCGGACACGCGCGATGTCGCTTCGATGCGCATGGCCTTGGCCAGATAGCGGGCGCCGATGCCATAGCTGATCTGCGAGCCGAAAAAGGTCGGCGGCAACATGGCCATCCACCCGTTCGCGCGCGCAATCGCGCGTTCGAACGCAGCGGCGGCGGCAGGATCGGCGATCCGTTCCACGCGGACCCCGATCACCCGTCCATCGGTATCGACCGCCAGTTGTCGCGCTTCGGCAAAGCGGCGGAAATCGAGTCCTTTCGCAATTGCAGCTGCGCGCAACGGATTGTAGATCGCAGCGCCCAGACCCCACGCTTTGTTGCCGTTGCGCATCACCCCGCGATGGCCGCGGGCCGCAGGCCGAGCCACGCTCCGATGGGGTTCGGCCAGCGTACTGTCAGGATGGTAGAGGAACTTGTCGAGCGGCGGATAGCTGGTCTTCTTGCGATAGATGCTCGGTTCGAACGGCACGCCGTGCGCCATCATCCAGTCGATATCGGCCGCGCTGTTTTCGCAAAAGGCCCTGAGTGTATCGTCAGCGATCACGTCGCCGGTTTCCATCTTGAGATAGGCGAACATATTGGCGGGATCATCGTCTTCGCCCGCCGCCTTCTGGATCGCAGTGCCGCCGCCCGCATAGAATACGCCGCCATTTGCCGCCGACGATCCGCCACCTGCATAGCGGTCGAGCGCAATGATGCTCATGCCGCGTTCGCACCCTTCGAGCGCTGCTGCGACTCCGGCGCCGCCCAGCCCGACGACGACCATGTCTGCGGCGGCTGCCCAGGCGAAATTGTCAGGATCAGAGACCGTCAACGGCACGTCGATCGAAAGCCCCCAGTCGTTGATCGCTTGCATTTCGCTCATACCTTCCCGATGCCTCCAAAAATCTGAAAACACTAACGTCAGCTGAAGCCGGCAGAATTTGACTCGACTGACAACGTCCGATGATTTCTCGTTCTGACTTGCGGCTCTCTTTTTCCTTGCAAGCGGCTTTTGGCCGGTCAAGATGGCCCGCCGGACCTCAAGACGGGATGCGTCAAGGGACGAAACGGACAGCAATGCCCTGGATACTGTCCGTCGGGACGAGTATCGGCTGATACACCCAAGCAGTTCCTCGTCCGGATGGACGATGCTCAACTGTTCGTCGCTTGATCGACGGATGAGCGTTCGAGAACCGCCAAAATTGTCCTGGCATGAAGGTCCGGTGCTTGAACGAGGCGGCCGCTCGAATGGCAAGCTAGCCGGGCTGGCGTATGACGCTTCCTGGCCGGGAAGCATCACCGTCATTTAGAATAGTGCACTTTGCCCGTACTCCCATGTGGTTCAAAAATCTTCAGCTTCATCGTCTTCCGGCACCTTGGGCCGTTACCCCCGATCAAATGGAAAAATGGCTGGCGCCCCACGCGTTTCAGCCGGGCAGCAGCGTCGAGATGCAGAGCTTCGGATGGGCATCGCCGCGCGACGACGGCTCGCTCGTGTATTCGACCAACCGGCAGATGCTTCTCGTGTTTCGTGCCGAAAAGAGGCTGCTCCCGGCGTCGGTCGTCAATCAGGTGACCAAGGCCCGGGCGCTTGAAGTCGAGGAGCAGCAGGGCTTCAAGCTGGGGCGAAAACAACTGCGCGAACTCAAGGAGCAAGTTACCGATGAACTGCTGCCGCGCGCGTTCACCATTCGGCGCGATACCCGCGTTTGGATCGATACGGCGAATGGCTGGCTCGTCATCGATGCGGCTGCGCAGGCGCTTGCCGACGACGTTCGCGGCCTGCTCGTGAAATCGATCGATCAGTTGCCGCTCGCCGGCGTTCGCGTGGCGCTTTCGCCGGTCGCCGCGATGACGGATTGGCTGTTGTCCGGCGAAGCGCCGGGTGGATTCACCGTGGACCAGGACGCCGAGTTGCGCTCGAGCGGCGAAGGCGGCGCCACGGTGCGATACGTCGGCCACGCGCTCGAAGCGAACGACATGCGCCGGCACATCGAAGCCGGCAAACAATGCATGCGCCTCGCGATGACCTGGGACGACCGGATCTCCTTCGTACTGACGCCGTCGCTGACCATCAAGCGTGTCACACCGCTCGACGTGATCAAGGAGGCGGCGGATCCCACCGCGCAAAACGACGACGAACGCTTCGAGTCCGATGTCACGCTGATGACGGGTGAATTGGGGCGGATGTTGACCAATCTTGTCGATATCCTGGGCGGCGATCAACACGACGCGACACGTCAGGCGGCGGCAGCCTGAACCTGGTGGGCGAGGATCATTGCCCCGCGCCGGTGCGGTATCGCGCCGGCGCAACAACTCGAGGTGGACCGTCGCGCCCAGGCGGCAGCGGGTCGCGACTGGACGCTCGCGACCCTTCTCAGCCCCTCGACGACTGCATGTTCCGCTGTCTCTTACCGGAGTCCAACGGCCGTTCGCTCACGGGCGAGCGTCTGCCGTTTGTCGGCCTAAGCGAACGTGCAATAGTTGTCTTGCTGATAACCGCAATTGGGCACGAATCAGCCGTTGCGGAGGGCACCCCAAGAAAATTCTCGGCAAGGTCCGATATCACCGCTAGGCGGAAGCAGCGCCATTGACAGAAATTGAAGTTGGGATGCAGTTAACGGATGCTTTTATGATATTTCGAAAAACCATGCATTTTTCTGCATCGCCAGGAAGTGAATTTTAATGAAAATAATAAATAAATTAATTGAATTCATTCCATCAAAAATAATACTGCAATATCTATTTAAACGCCTACCGCAAGCGCATGAATAAATTGCTTCACATTCGCTGCATTTTTCTGAGAAAGATTTGGATTGGTGATATAAGTCATGCCTCGCGTTGAGATGGGCATCACTTGGTCTCGATATTCAAAAATAAAGGTGTTGATTGACTGAAGGAGAATTGCCATTGTGCCATTTCCAAATTTATACGAAAATCCGAGCTCTTCGTGCAATATCGACTCGATTTCAAAAGTAGAGTATAAGCCGACTATTTTTGAGAAATTCTTATCGAGCAATATGTGCTCAACCAAGTTTCCAGAGATAAGTTTCTTAGCCTCAAGTTTTGCGTAGCTCTCGACGAATTTGTGGAGCGTAAATTCTACGAAATCTTCTATTTTTTTGCGCGGGATTAAATTTGACAAATCCACCGCAACAAATCCGAATTTTGCTTGCCCATTTGCAATGCGGGTTGCGATTTGACTATCGGCTTTACTTATATTTTCGACTATTCCAGATTGACTGTGAATGTATTTGCATTCAACTGCAAGGACTTCGTCAACAATGATATCGCATTCGCCTGCCAAGTTTATTTTTACCTTCTCATTACCTTTCTGTAGCGCCCGCAAAAATCTACATGCCATAGAGAATTCAAAGAAGAAATCATTATATTTTTCATTGCTTTCTGTTTCTGGATTTGCGGTGCCCTCGAGAAGTTTAAATAAATCCAACTCGTTGTAGTCAACATCTCTAGAGAATATTTCATTTATAGAGTTGTATTTCGTGGTGATTTCAATGATTTTGGCAAGGGTTTCTTTTTTTAAATTGTTTAAATTATTTAAATCTTTCTTTATTTTTCCTAGTTTCGTGCTTGAAATTTTGGTTCGTGGCCTTACTTTTTCTGATAATTTTGAAAAATTATCAAGCAATAGTTCGAATGCGATTTTAACGTCTTCAATATCGTGGTTGGTTCTTACTTCACTCATATTTATCCTCGCGTTGGCCACCAAAAGAGAGCCATTTCATCAAACGTCCGCTCATTTTTCGAGCACGACAGGAGTCGCATTCTATACCTTATATTAATCGCGTTGTTCGTTGCTAATCCACTTTAGTCATTTACCCGTATCAGGTCGGATGTCCGTTACGGCCGATAGCAGCCATCGACTTCGGGAACTTCAGTGACGGCTTCCGGTGTGCTACCGACGCTCGAATGTCCAAATGCGTCAACGAGTGAACGTCGCTTCCTGGCCGACTACCGCCCGACACGATCAGCCATAGTCGACCCTTTTGAGCCATCCAGCACGTTAGATCGGAAGGGCATGTTCGATGCCAGGGAGCGGACGCATCCTCGACACGCTCATCGTTCCGCCGACCCTCGCATCGCTGCGTGTGCTGTCTCGGTCAGTAATGGCCGACGCAGCGTCTGCGCCAGCATCACGCCAATGAGCGCCGCCCCGCCTCCAAGCAAGTGGTAAACGTGAAGCCGTTCACCAAACCATCCGACGGCAATCGCCGCCGTTGCAACCGGCAGCAAGTTCATAAACATGCTGCAATGATTCGGGCCGAGATGCTTGATCCCCTGCATCCAGAAAAACGGCAAGACGACCGATGCGAGTGTTCCCGCGTAGACGATCAACGGCAAACTCGCCCGGCTCGGCATTGCCGCATGCGCCGGCAGCCGTAGTTCAAGAAACAGCATAAAGACCCATGCGGCGATGGCCTGAAGGTAGGTCGACTGCCACGACGGCAAGCCAACGTGCCAGCGGCGCACCAGAATGCCATACAGCGCATAGGCAAGCGCCGCGAGCAGCATCAGCAGATCGCCAGCATGCACGCCGCCGGCCAGAAGGGTGCCCGGGTTCCCCGAACTGATCAGATAGACCAGGCCACCGAATGACAAGATGCCGCCAAACAACATCCCGACGGTTGGCACCTCGCGCAGTAGCGGAACAGAAAGGAGCATCGTCAGCAAGGGCACGAGCGAAGTCATGATCGCCATGTTCGTTGCGGTGGTGGTCTTCGCTGCCTCATAGGACAGGCACTGAAACAGCGCCATTGCGAGAAAGCCGAGGAAAGCGAGCTTCGGGAGTTGCGCCCGGATAGCAGCGCGATTTCGCCATGCGGGTTTCAGGACGAACAAGGTCATCAGTGCAACCGCAAGTACGAGGCGCCAGAACGTGATGGCCGTGGGGTCGATCGTATGCGCGGACAGCTTCGATACCATCACATTGCCAGCCCAAAGCAATATCGCGGTGAGCGGGAACAGGAAGTAAAGACCCGGCATGACGGAGTGCTCCTTGAAAAATAAACGAAGCCCGATCATGCCCCCGCGTGCGGCGTCCGTCTCACGCTAAAATGACCGGACCTATCGTAAAAATGTCAGGTCATGGTTACGCGTCCGCCGCATGACATCCACGTCCCTTTCGAATCTACGCCGATGCCCGTCGCGGCGCTGGCCGCCGACTATCCGCACGGTGCCTTTGTGGCCATGCACAGGCATCGTCGCGCGCAATTGCTGTATGCGGTTGAAGGCGTGATGTTGATCGAGGCGCAGGCGGGGCGCTGGGTCGTGCCGCCCACGCGCGCCGTGTGGCTGGATGCAGGACTGGACCATACCGTCCGCATGAGCGGCAACGTCAAGATGCGCACGGTATTCGTCGAGCCCGGTACGGTCGATCATTTGCCGGGCGGCAATTGCGTGGTAGAGGTTCATCCGCTGCTGCGCGAACTGATCCTCGCCGCCGTCGATGTGCCGCTCGACTACGCTCGCGGCAGCCGGCATGAACTGTTGATGCAACTGCTGCTCGCCGAGTTGGCAGCGATTCCCCGGCTACCGCTGTATCTCGCATGGCCGGCGAACGCGAAACTCCGCACGATATGTGACGCGATCATGGCCTCCCCGGATCAGCGCCATGCCGTCGCGGATTGGGCTGGGGTACTAGGCATCGCTGAAAAGACCTTGCACCGGATGTTTCATCGCGAAACAGGGATGACATTCGGCCGCTGGCGCCAACACGCGCGACTGTTCATGGCACTGGAGCAACTGGCTCACGGAGAGAAAATCGTCGATGTCGCGCTCGAACATGGATATACGAGTCAGAGCGCGTTTGCGGCGATGTTCAAACGACACTTTGGCGTTGCGCCTTCCGCGTTTTATCGCTAATCGTTTCAACCCGCAACGAGCGGATTTACACGAATTGTCGATAAATCGGGTATTCCCAAATTCGCGCAATTCGGTAATCTGCGAGGTTGCTGTGAACGAAACAGCCTCGCTGCCTGAATGCAGCCATTCGGATCCTCCATGACTGAGCCTCGTCTGACATTCCTTGACCAGAATGAATGGGAAAGCTGGTTGACGCAAAACGGCGGCACTTCGACCGGGATATGGTTGCGCCTGGCCAAAAAGGGCGCCGGGAAGCGAACCTTGACTTACGAACAGGCGCTGGAAAGCGCCCTTTGTCATGGCTGGATCGACGGTCAAAAACAGGCTGAGAGTGAAGAATACTGGTTGCAACGCTTCACTCGCCGCTCCGCGAAAAGTATCTGGTCCGTGCTCAACAAAGACCGGGCCGAAGCGCTGATCGCCGCAGGCAGGATGCTTCCATCGGGCATGCGAGAAGTCGAGAAAGCCAAAGAGGATGGCCGCTGGCAGGCGGCCTATACGTCCGCCAGCAACTCGGTCGTGCCGGACGACCTGCAGGCCGCACTGGATGCCAATCCCAAGGCCAGTGCATTTTTTGCGACGCTGAACGGCCGAAATCGCTACGCCATCCTGTTTCGAATACAGAATGCCAAAAAGCCCGCAACACGGGTGCGCAAGATCGAGGAGTTCATCGGCATGCTGAATCGCGGCGAAACCATTCATCCCTAGACCCGCACTACCTGATGCGGTCGACCGAAGGTTGGCTCCCCAGTCAGTCAACCCGTCCGAACAAGCCCGCCCGCTTCGGCCGCACATACATGACTCAAGGACGCACGCTCGTGGGCCGAAAGCGGACCGTCGCTGCAACGAGACAGGGATCAACGGATATTCGGCCGCCTCGAGTCGGGCACGAAGTGCTCAAACGTCCCATCTCCATACGCTCGCTCCACTTTCGATATCACGACGTGGTATCCGCCGTACCATTTCCGGAACTGTCGCTTGGCGTCCAGATGCTGTGGCGCCGTGGCAAACGCCTTGAGCGATGCTTCGTCTCGCCAGTAATAACTGGCGTTCACCAACCGTCCGTCGGCTGACCGCCAGGATTCCGCGCCGACAAAGCCGGGCAGGCTGGTCGCCACTTCATCGATGATGGCGCTCAGGCGGTGAAACTCTTCGTCGGCCTCGCCCGGCTTGTAGATAAAGGCTGCGATGTACATTCACGGTTCTCCATGCGATGGGGGTGGGCGCCGCTTCGTCTGGCGACTCAGAGGGGGCGGGACATCACGGCCAGCCGAACCGCCAGCAGCACCAGCAATGCCGCCAGGCCGCGGGACTGGAGCCTGGCCGCTCCGGAGTGGCGGGCCAGGAAGCGGGACACCGAGCCGCCAACCGCACCTAGCAGCATGTGAAATACCGTGGCGATAGCGGTCAGGGTACAGCCGAGCAGGGCCAGTTGCTGCCCGACCGGGCCTTTGCCAGGATCGGCGAATTGCGGCAGAAAGACCATGAAGAACAGCAATGCCTTCGGATTCAACAGGCTGTTCAGCGCGCCGCGCACGAAGACCGATCGCAGCGTCGTCTGGGACGCGGTCAGTTGCTCCAGCTCGCCTGGCCGGCGCATGGCCTTGTAGGCCATCCACAGCAGGTAAGCCGCACCGGCGTAGCGGATCAGGTCGAACGACGGGGGCCATGCCGCGACCACGGCGGTCACGCCGGTCGCCGTCAGCGCGGTGAGGATCAGGTCGGCCAGGCCAATGCCTAGCGCCGCCGCCGCGCCGCCGCCAGGCCCATAGGCCATGCCATGCGCCATCACGAAAGCCATGTTCGGGCCAGGCGACAGCAAGAGCGCCATCACGGCGGCCGCGAAGACCAATAAGGTGGATGTGTCGATCATGGCGGGAGGCGTTTGCGTTGATGGAGGCCGCAGAGTAATCTTTGTCGGCGATACAAACAAAGAATTGTTCTAGATACATGCCATGGGTGAGCCCCGGTACAAATCCATCGTCGACGATCTGGCCTCCCGCATTCGCGCGGGCGCGCTGCCGCCCGGCACGCGGCTGCCCACTATCCGTTCGCTGATGAAGCTGCACGGCGTTGCCCTCGCCACCGCCTCGCGCGCGTATGGCGAGCTTGAAGCCATCGGGCTGGTGGTCGGTGAAGTGGGGAGGGGCACGTTCGTGCGCGATACCTCGCTGCCGCGCGGGCTGGGGCTGGAGCAGAATCCGGCGCCGTCCGGCGCAATCGACCTGACCTTCAACTACCCGTCGTTGCCGGGTCAGGTCGAGTTGCTGCGGACCGGGTTGCGCAATCTTGCGGCCTCCGGCGATCTCGATGCGCTGCTGCATTCCGCACCGCAAGGCGGCCGCAGTCACGAACGGCAGACGATTGCCAGGCATTTGCGCAATCGCGGCATTCGGGTGCCCGGTGCACAGGTCCTGATCGTCAACGGTGCGCAACAGGGACTGGCCGTGACCGTCATGGGGCTGCTCCAGCCCGGCGACATCCTGGCGATTGACGCGTTGACCTACCCCGGCATGAAAGCGATGGCGCAGTTGCAGCGGCTCGACCTCGCGCCGCTGCCGTCGCGCGAGGGGGGCGGTCTGGATCTGGACCGGCTCGACGCACTGTGCCGCAAACGCCCCGTACGCGCCCTCTATGCGATGCCGACGCTGCACAATCCGCTCGGCTGGGTGATGAGCGAGCCGGACCGGATTCGCCTCGCTGAACTCGCTGAGCGGCATGATTTTCTCGTCATCGAGGACGGCGCCTACGCGTTCCTTGCCGAGCCTGCACCCAAGCCTGTCTTCACGCACGCCCCCGACCGGACCATCTACGTATCGGGGTTGTCAAAGAGCGTGGCATCGGGATTGAGGGTGGGGTTCGTGGCGGCGCCGGAGCGCCTGATGCCGGCGCTCGAGCGGGCGATCCGCGTGTCGACATGGAATACGCCGTCGCTCACCGTCGCCTTGGCGTGCCAGTGGATCGAAGGCGGGATCGTCGATACGCTCGAAGACCGAAAGCGCAAGGATGCGCGGCGCAGGCAGGCGCTGGCACGCCGCATCTTGCGCGGCGCATCGATCGTCGCGCACCCCAGGTCTTATTACCTTTGGCTCGAGCTGCCCGACGACCTGCGCGCCGACCGTGTCGCGGCCGAGCTGGAGCGTGACGGCGTTCTGGTGACGACGGCCGAGCCGTTCTCGACCATGCCGAACGCGCCTCATGCACTTCGATTGGCGATCGGCTCGCTTTCGCTCGATGCGCTCGCCGATGCCTTGCATAAAGTCGGCCGGGCGGTGATCGGCTGAAGCAGGTCTAACCCGCCGCCATCCGCCGCCGCGCGCTCATAAACGAGCCGGTCGGCTTGCGCTCCGGCGCAAAGCGGTCGAAGCCCACCGGGCCGGGCATGTCGATATAGACCGCTTCCATTCCTTGCCGGCTATAGCTTTCATGCCAGAAGCCCGCGCCGCCGCTGTCGCGCAGGAAGTCGCGCCACCAGCGCGAATGTGGCTCGCTGCGGGTAAAAGCTTCGAGGCTTTCGAGGTCGCGCCAATACTGGCGGATGCCGATATGGTTAAGGGCGAAGAGGAATTGCTCGCTCGACAGCAATCCGGGTGGCGGGTCCAGCTCGATCTGCCGCAGGCCTTTGCCGATGCCGAGCAAGGCGGCGATCCCTCGCAAGCGGCGGACGCGAAAGCCCAAAATGATGACCACGAGATTCGGAAAAGTGCTGAGGTCGACGGATCGTCGGATAACGGAGGCTTGCATGGCGGCTCCTTGCTGTTTACGCTGTAAGCGTAGACCCTTTTGATTACAGTGTAAACAGCGATGAGCGATTCCGTATTGTCCCTTCATGACCGGCTGGTCGATTGCGCGCTGGCCTTGCTCGAACAGGATGAAAGCGATGTGAGCCTGCGTGCGGTTGCGCGGGCGGCGGGTGTTTCGGCGATGGCGCCCTATCGCCATTTCGAAGACAAGGCGGCGCTGATGGGCGCCGTCGCGCTCAAGGGCTTTGCCATGCTGGAGGCCGACGCCGCACGGGCCGACGAGGCGGACGATCCGGGCGAAGCGCTGACCGCGCAGGGCTTGGCCTATGTGGGTTTCGCCCGCGCGCATCCCGCGCTGTTCCGGCTGATGTTCGCGGCCGGGGCGGGCCTCGATCTGCCGCATGAGGATTGCCAGGGCGCTTATGGGTTGATGGCGCGGCGCGTGGCGGAACTGGCTCCGGACCGGGCCGCGGCGGGGGCGCTAGCCTGTTGGGGGCTGGTGCACGGGTTGGCGACGTTGGCGCTCGACGGGCGCATTCCGGCCGATCCGGGCGGTGAGAGGGCGGCGATCGCCTTGTTGGCGCAAGCGCTGAAGGCGGCGCCGCCTGATCTCAGCCGTTCCTGATGCGGCTCGCGTGGCCGACGCGATCGATCAGAACGGGAACATTCCCGCCGCGCCCTCGTTTCGTTTCCCCGGCACCGCCAGCTTGACGGACGGGAACTGGAAAGCGCCGAACAGGTCGCCTATAGCGGGCGCATTGGTGGGAACGTAGGGGTTGGAGGAAAGCTGGACCGGGTTGGGAAGATTGTCACGACTGCGCGACGTAATCGGTTCCAGCGACCAGTTGTGCTCGATGAATTTAACCAGCGACACGTGATCCGAGTAGTCGTGAACCACGCGGCCACCGCGCGAGTAGGGCGACACGACGATGAGCGGAATGCGTGGCCCATCCCCGAAAAAGTCGAGCGGTTGGATATAGCCGGAATCATAGTAGCCGCCTCCCTCATCGGTCGTAATGAAGATTGCGGTGGATGCCCACAATGCCGGGTTCGCCTGAACCGAGTCGATGATCTTGCGCACGAACCCTTCATAGAGATCGAACTTCGAAGAGGACGGGTGCCCGTCCAGCAGGCCTCCGGGCTTCACGAAGGAGACGGCGGGCAACGTGCCGTTTGCGATATCCGAATACAGGTTTGTCGTGTCTTGTAGATGCGCGGCTACCAGTGGCGGACTGGTCATGATCGCCGTTTCATAGAGAAACGGATTGCAGATGTTGCAGTAGACACTCGTTGCAGGCGTGGTCACGAATGTCTTCCAGCCTTCGCCATAGTATTTCCATGAGATGTTTCGTTCGAGCAAGGTGTCGCCGATCGTGCGCACCGGCGAAGGCGGAATGGTGAAGGTACTCGTGTTGACGGTGCCGTCACCGTTGTAGCCAGGGTTGTAGTTATTCAGCAGATAGTACGTGCTGGGCGCGCAATTAGGATCGGGGTGATACGGCAGGCTGTCGAGGTATTGCCGGATTGCGCTTACGCCGGGCTGCTTCCGATCCGAGCAGTTGCTATACGTTCCGCCCGAGTAGCCGTCCTGCGCATACCAGTTGTTGGTGCCTGGCTGTGGCCGCGGGTTCTCGATCTCGTCTTGCGGCGGTGTTGCGGGATCGCCTTTGCTGTCTGTGTAATAGAGCGCATCGGCCGTTCCGATCATGATGCTGTTCGCCCCCGTGCCTCCCATCACCGGCTGGTGATAGTTGTCGCTGATCGTGTAATGGCGTGCGAGCTCCGTGAAGTAGGGCATGTCGCCGCTGTTGACGTTATAGAACCCGAGGGCCGTTGCGCCTTCGTTGGTCGTCTCGTCGGTGAAATTGGCCGGCCGTGACTTGCCGTTCGAGCCGGCGCCTATGGTGGCTTCGACCCACGCGAACAGGTCCATCTGGCAGCCGCTCGGATTGCCGGGCGTTGCATGAGCGATATTGCAGTCCGATTGCTGCCAGTTCTGGTAGAAGCGATGCACGGGGCTGTTCATGTACTGGTCGTAGTTCGGCCCAACGCGCGAAATTTGATAAGGACCACTCTGCAAGTTGTAGAGGTTCGCACCGAAACGCGCATCAGGGACGTCGTTGGGAAGGCCTGTTGCGCCCGTCGTCAAATGAACGACATCGCCCTATTCGAGGGCGTAGCCTTCTGCCGCCTGAGCCGCCGCAAGCGTGGCGAACGGGGGCGGATTCGCGTCGCTCGCGGCGCTCGGCGCCGATCCCGTGTTCGGAGCCGGCAGCGTCGGGTAAGGCTGTTTCGAGGTCGGGCTGGCGTCGAACCGCGAGGGATTGGTTGCCTTGGCCATGTATTGCTCGGCGAGCTTGAAGTTGGGTCCGGGTCCGCCGTCGGCCCTGATGATGCCCTTGGAGAGGAGATTCGATACGGTTTGTCCCGCGCGCGGCTGATAAGCGCCGAAGACATGGTCGAAGGTCCGGTTCTCGCCCACGATGATGATCACATGCTTGATTGGCGTGAGGGTTGCCGAGGAGGGGTCTGGTGAGAATTGTGGCTGGCTATCTGCCGCTGAGCAGAAGAGTGCCGCAGCCGCCAGAGAAGCCGCTGCAAAAAGGGCGGGGACGGCAGGCCATAGATCTCTCGATCTTGATGTCAGGCTCATGTGTCTCTCCATTGAAGCGTTGCACTGCTACGCAAGACTGAAGGGGTGTCAAATACCGCTTTTCAAATCATTACGGCGTGTTACAGGCTGGAAAACTAGACCCGTTAAATGACGTTGAGGGGACGCTAGCAAGTCGCTTTTGTGCCGGTCACGTGACCATGCCTACGATTTGCCTTCACGGATCTTTCGGGCACGGCGGGAATGATTTGTGCGCAATGACAGGTTGACGAACGAGGCGGCGAGGCAGAGGAGGGGGCTCGGCGCAATCGAGCACTTGCGCGCGGCTGAAACGATCGACGTAAAGACGAAAGAACGCTTTATGTCGTTATGCGAAATAAATGGAAGTGAACGACGGGAGTCGTTGCACCGTTTTCACGCGGTGCGCAACCGGACACTAGTGACGGCCGATCAGACCGAGCGCCTGCGCGCGCGAGACGGCTTGAGCACGCTTGTCCACGGCGAGCTTGACGAAGATGTTCTTCAGGTGGGACTTGACCGTTTCAGGCGTGACGCCCAGCGTGCGCGCGATTTCCTTGTTGGACTGCCCCTGCGCGATCAATTCGACGATCTTGCGTTCGCGTGCGCTCAGCGGTTCTCGTTCGCCTTCGCGCGCCAGTGGGCTGTCCGGCTCGTAGATCGCGCGCCACCCATCGACGAGGCGCTCGAGCCATGCAGCAAGTTCTCTGGTGCGCGGCGTGCTGCTAAAGCGTTCGCGTGCGAGCTTCAATAGCGGCCCGACTTCCGCGCCGTGATCGAGAATGGATTGATAGAGGCCGGCGGGCGCGCAAAGCTGCGCGACTTGCTGGAATGCATCGAGTGCGCGCTCCTGCTCGCCAGCGGCAAGCCACGCCCTGGCGAGCACCATGCGAAACCGCGCCGCCAGCCAGGTGGCGTGCAGATGCTCGCAGCGCGCGAGCGCCGTGTTCGACGCGTCCGCCGCCTCGGAGAGTTGCTGGCGCTTCAGCGCGAGGAGGGCAACGGCGAGATCGCGATAATTCTCGATCTCGGGCGAGACGGATGAAGCGGAAGATTCGGCGGGGCGCGCGAGCTGGCGGAGCTCCGCCACGCATACCGCGGCTTCGGTGATGCGGTCTTCGGCGAGATAGAGGCGCGTGCGCTCGACCAGCGCGGCCGCGAGCAGACGGGTCCAGCCGCGCGCCTGGCCAAGCGCTTGCGCCTGATCCAGCAACAGGTGAGCGCCGGCAAAGTTCTGGCGCGTATGGGCGATGCGCACGAGGATGCGGTAGGCAATCAGCACGCTGTCGAGCAGCACGGCGCGCTCGATGACGGGCATGAGCTCGACGAGCAGCGCTTCGGCCTCGTCCAGGCGGCCATGCTCGTAGTGAATCTGCGCGATCATGGGTGCGCAAAGCGCAGCCGAGACCGAGTGCGGACCGGCGTGACGCTCGGCGAGCTGCATCGCTTCTTCGAACCGGCGTGCCGCGATCGGAACATGCACTTGCTGCAATTCCGCATGCCCGAGCAGGCAAAGCCGATAGACCGACGACAAGACACTGCGCTGGTCTTCTTCGAGCGAGTCGGGAATCCACGGTGTCGCGTAGAGCGCTTCGAGATGGCCCAACTTCCAGTGGCAAAAGCGCACGACATTGGAAACCGCATTGCGGGTCCAGACGTCGGTCGACGGTCCGTTCAGGAAACGCTGCGCGAGCTCGAGCGCGGGCCCCGGGTTGTCCTGCAGGGCCGCGAGCGCGGATCGTAGGGCGAGACAGCTCCAGAGGATCGCTTCGGCATCCGGGCTTGCGCCCGCGTTCGCGTCTGGTCTTGCTTCGGTTTTGCGCGCTTGCGCATCGCGCTCGATCGAGTCGATCAGTTGCGCGGCTTCGTCAAAGCGCATGGAGAGCGCCGTGCCCCACGCGGTCGCGAGCGTGACGGTCACTTGCGCGCGCATCAGGTCGGCCGGGAACTGGCGTTGCCAGCCAACCAGCGTCAGCAGATCGCCGCGCTTGAGCAGCGAATGCGCACAGCGCTCCATCAGGCGAATCGCCTCGCCGGTCGCGCCGGCGGCGATCGCGTGCTTGACCGCATCGGTCCATTGCTCCTCGCGCGCGTACCAATGCCAGGCTCGGTCGTGCAAGTCCGCAAGTTCGTCGCGATGCCGGTCCTGCAGGCGCCGTCGTAGATATTCGGCCATCAGCCTGTGATAACGGAACCAGCGTCCTTCCTGGTCCAGCGGCTCGAGCAGCAGTTGGCGGGCCACGATGCTTTCGAGCATGTCCTGGCTGCGCGCGACGCCCGTAACCGCTTCGCACAACGGCGCGGACAGGCGCTCGAGGATGGCGGTGCGCAGCATGAACGCGTGCATCGCGGGCGGCAGGTGCACGAGGATGTCTTCAAGGTAGTCGGCCACCGGCTTCGACGCGCCGGTTGGCACAGTGCCAGGCGCGCCCGTCATCCAGCCGTGCGGGTGCTCCTCGCGGGCCAGCGCGGAGGCCGAGAGGCGCAACGCGGCGGCCCAGCCTTCGGTCGTCGCGTGCAGCGATTTGAGCTCGCCCGAGCGCAGCTTGCCGGGGAACGCATGCTCGACAAAGCGGCGCGTCTCGTCGAAATTGAACCGCAATGCCGACGCGTCGATTTCACAGAGCGCATTGCCGGCACGCAGCTTCGCAAGCGGCAGCGGCGGGTCGACCCGCGTGCAGATCACGACATGGACATTGGAGGGCACGTTGAGGACGAAGAGCGACATCGCCTCGTGAATGGCGGGATCGCCAATCAGATGATAGTCGTCGATGAACAGATAAAGCTCGTCGTCGACTTCGGCCAGTTCGTTGATGAGCGCCGCCGCAAGCGAATTCGCGGGCACGAAGGTCGCTTCCGCGGTCAAGCCGATGGCGGACGCGCCCACCGTGCCGCATGCGCGCTGCAAGGCGTGGGCAAGGTGATGAAAGTAGCGTGCGGGTTCGTCGTCGTCCGCATCGAGAGATAGCCAGGCGACGCGTGCGCCGTGCGCGCGTAACGCGTCGAGCCAGGTCAGCGCGAGAGAGGTCTTGCCGAAACCTGCAGGAGCCCTAATGATGGCGACGCGCTGCGATTCCAGCCGCGCGTGGTACGCGTTGAAGCGGGGCCGCTCGATCAGGCCTGCGGGCAAGCGTGGCGGAACGACTTTCGTCGCCAGCAAAAGGGGCGGCCTCGTCACGGGCATCGCTTCGGGCACTGCTTGCGTCACGGTTGAACGTCTCCGGGCATCCTGCGGCATTGTTATTGTCGTCGCGCCGGCGGCCCGAAACGGGGCGGGGCGCGACGGATGGGCGAGCCGCGCGGCGGCGGCTCGGTCCATCATACGCCAGGCGCACGCGAGGCACACGTCATGCGGCGATCATCCCGTTCACGGCGTCCTGCGTTTGCGCGAGATACGGCGCGCGCATCAGAAGGTTCGATTCGCCGCCCGCGCTCTGGAATACGACGGGCTTCGCATGGCTGAACGTGCGGTAGCCGTATTCGCCGTGGTAGTGGCCCATGCCGGAAGCGCCAACCCCGCCGAACGGCAGCGAGTCGAAGAACACGTGGGTCATTGCGTCGTTCACGACCAGCGCGCCGGACGTGGTGCGTCGAGCAACCCGCTGCTGCTCGGCCGGATCGTCGCCGAAGTAGTAGAGCGCGAGCGGACGCGGACGGCTGTTGATGAACGCAAGCGCGTCGTCGAGCGACTCGTAGGTCACGACAGGCAGCACCGGCCCGAAAATCTCTTCCTTCATCACGCGCATGGCATCGGTGGCGCCGATAACGATCGTCGGCGCCATCTTGCGCACGGCGGGATCGTGGAGATCTTCGTGGGACGGGGCGAGGCTCACGGTGCTGGCGCCTTTCTGGCGTGCATCCTCGACGAGGGCGAGTTGACGCTCGAAGCCGCGCACGTCGATCATCGCCGTATAGTCGGGATTCTCGCGCATGGTGGGATACATCTGCGCCACCGCGGCCTCGGCGTGGGCCACGAAGGCGCGCACGCGATCGGCTGGAATCAGGACATAGTCGGGCGAGAGGCAGATTTGGCCGGCATTGAAGGTCTTGACGGTCAGCACGCGTTCGGCGACGCGTTGCAGGTCGGCGTGCGGGCTTACCAGCACGGGGGACTTGCCGCCCAGTTCCAGGGTGACGGGGACGAGGTTTTCGGATGCCGCGCGCATGACGTGGTGCGCGACCTGCGTGCTGCCGGTGAACACGAGGTGGTCGAAGGGTTGGGCGCTGAAGGCTGCGCCGGTTTCGGGGCCGCCGAGCACGGTGGTCAGTTCATCGCTGTTGAAGTACTGCGCGATCAGATCGGCCATGAGCGCCGACGTGTGCGGCGTGAGTTCCGAAGGCTTGAGGATCGCGCGGTTGCCGGCCGCGAAGGCGCCGGCGAGTGGGCCGAAGGCCAGCACGATGGGGAAATTCCAGGGGCTGATGATGCCGATGACGCCTAGCGGCTGATATTCGACGCGGGTTTTGACGCCGGGAAACGGTTCTGTCGTGGCCGGTTGCGCCATCCATGTTTCGAGGTGTTCGCGGTTGAATTTCAATCCTTCGATTGAGGCGAGGATGTCGGCCAGGAGCGTTTGTTGTCTGCCTCGGCAGGTGTAGTCGGTGTTGATTGCGTCGGCGAGTGCGTCCTTATGGGCGCGAAGGAGGTCGATCGCGCGATCGATTCGGTCGCGGCGGAGGGCGGCCGAGGGGGGCCCTTCTTTTAGCTGTGCTGCTTTCATGGCGTCCAGATGGGCGCGGATCTGCTCGGCAGATGGCTCGGATGGCAATTTAAAATGATTTGGCATGCTGATAGGCTCTTGAGGGTAAATGGGGCCGTCCTCGGTTGGACGGGGTTTTCAGGTTTTAAACAAACTTTGGGTTTGGTTTGGGGCTATCGCGATCTTTTTGCTTTGGCCTTAACTTGTTTTCGCGGCGGGCCGCAGGCGTTGCCCCTGTGCGGGGCGGCACCTACTTTTCTTTGCCGCGGCAAAGAAAAGTAGGCAAAAGAAAGCCGCTCAAACCGCCAGTGTGACGCCGTCCCCCACTGCCCTGTTTATCGGAGCGGCTCCGGAGCGTCTGTCACCACTCGCCGTCAGCCGGAGTGACTAAGGACTCATCCATCCGGCGGCGCTACGCGCGCCGTGGGGCATAACAAAAACCATTGGGATATACACGTATTCGTGCAACTCCAACGCATTCAAATGGAAGCGCTCTCGCGTATCAGTAGGACTCCAGCGTATTCGCCCGGAACCATTCCTGCGTAATCACCAATTTGCCAGGCAGAACTTCGCGCATTCGCCAAGCAGCCCGCCCGGTGTTCCTTGCAGACCATTCCGCCCGCGCGTAGCGCGTGGCGGGAAGGATGAGCCCCTTGTCGCTGAGGCGGAGTGTGCGAGGCGACGGATGCTCCGGAGCCGCTCCGATGTACAGGGCAGTGGTGGACAGCGTCACACTGGCGGTGTGAGCCGCTTTCTTTTGCCTACTTTTCTTTGCGGCTGCAAAGAAAAGTAGGTGCCGCCCCGCACAGGGGCAACGCTTGCGGCCCGCCGCGAAACCAAGTTAAGGCCAAATCAAGAGAATCGCGAAAGCAGCAACCCAAACGCACCCCTGCGTTCAAATCAAATAACGGCTTCGATAACCATAGGCCCCGGCCGCTTCATAGCGGCAGCAAACGCGGCATCGAACGCAGCAGCGGTCTCCACGCGCACCGCTTCAACACCCATGCCCTTCGCAAGCGCGACCCAATCCAGCGACGGATTCTCGAGATCGAACATGGAAGCAGCATGCACGCCATCCGTCCTGGCGCCGACGCGCTTAAGCTCATTAGCAAGAATCCGATACCCGCGATTAGCGAAAATAACGGTCACCACATCGATATTCTCGCGAGCCTGCGTCCAGAGAGCCTGAACCGTATACATGGCGCTACCATCCCCCTGAAGATTGACAACTTTACGCTCAGGGCAAGCAATGCCCGCGCCAACGGAGACAGGCATCAAGCACCCGATAGCCCCACCGGTGAGGGTCAGCAAATCATGCGGCGCGGCCGACTCAGTCAACCCGGAATACGCCATCGCAAGCGACGCCTCCTCGGTAACGATGGCATTCTCAGGCAAATGCCTGGCCACGCTTCGCATGATCGACTCACCATCGAGCGCCCCATTCGGAGCAACTTCATCAACCACACGGGAGTTAATGGCCACGTCGCACTGCTGCGCGCCAAGCGCATCCACTAGCGCCCCGAGCGCCGCCGCGCCGTCCTCATGCGGATGCGCAAGCACAGCAATACGGCAGCCTTCCGGCGTGAGCCAACTCGGCTTGTCCGGGTAGCCGAAGAAGCTAACCGGCGCTTGCGCGCCCACCAGCACGAGCAGCTCAGTACCGGAGAGAAACTCGACCACCTGTTCCCCGAAATACGGCAAGCGTTCGACACGCACCCGTCCGGCGCCGCGCTCAACGCGCGGTGCGAACGTATCGCAGAGCAATCGCGCACCCGTCTTCGCGGCAATGCGTCCGGCCGCGCGCAGCCCCGCGCCTTGCAACGCCTTGCCCCTCAGGAGTAACGCCGTCTTCACGCCGCTTTGCGCGAGCGCCGCGATATGTTCGATCGTGCCCTCGCTCACGCGTGCGGGCGCCGGTGCCGGCAGCGCTTCGGCGACCACGTCGGCTTGCGACCAGGCCGTGTCGGCCGGCAGGATCAAGGTCGCGATTTGCCCGGCGCCCGTCATCGAGGCCTGCACCGCGCGGGCGGCGTCCGCGCCCACGGTCAGCGCGCTGCTCGAGGAGTGAATCCAGTGCGACACCGGGCGCGCAAAGCCCTGAATATCCGAGGTGAGCGGCGCTTCATAGCGCGCGTGGTTCGACGAATGGTCGCCAACGATATTGACCACCGGACTCGACGCCCGCCGCGCATTGTGCAGATTGGCCAGCCCGTTGGCGAGGCCCGGCCCGAGGTGCAGCAGCGTGGCGGCCGGCTTGCCCGCCATGCGCGCGTAGCCGTCGGCCGCGCCCGTCACCACGCCTTCGAACAGGCCCAGGATCGGCCGCATGCCCTCGACCGAATCGAGCGCCGCCACGAAATGCATCTCGGACGTGCCCGGGTTGCCAAAGCAGACTTCCACACCGTTCGCGACCAGCGAACGCAACAGACTTTCAGCACCGTTCATTGTTTGCTTACCTCGATATCGAACCCATCAATCAGCTGTGGCACCCAGGGTTTTTCGGGAGCCCGGACGTCGCGTATCGACATCTGAGACGATCCTAACTAGTCGGCTCCCGTGCAAAAATACAGTGTGATCTGAAAATTTATTACGTCATGCGCAAGAATCTCGATTACGGCTTGCTGCACGCCATGACCGCGTTCGTGCGGGTCGTCGATGCGGGAAGCTTCACCGCGGCTTCGGCGCTTATGGAGCTGACGACCGCGCAGGTTTCGAGGCTCGTTTCCGAGCTGGAGAACCGCCTGGAAACGAAGCTGCTGCAGCGCACGACGCGCCGTCTCGCGCTCACGAGCGCCGGCGAGCGCTACGCCAACCAGTGCCGGACCATCCTCGAGCTGGTCACGGAGGCGGAAAGCGAGGCGAGCGGCGCGCGCATTCAGCCCACCGGGCGCCTGCGGCTGCTGTGCATGGCGAGTTTTGGCGACCGCTATGTGGTGCCGCTCGTGGCGAAGTTCTGCGCGATGTATCCGGCCGTGACGGTGGAGTACAGCGCCTCGCAATATGTGCCGGATCTGCTGGCCGAGGGCGTGGATGTGAGCGTGTATCTCACGCCGCGTCTGCCCGATTCCAGTCTCGTCGCGCAGCGGCTTGGTGCGGTTCATGGCGTGCTCTGCGCGGCGCCCGCGTATCTCGCGCAGCATGGCGCGCCGAAGACCGCTCGGGATCTGGCCGGCCACGCGTGCCTGCGGCTCGTCAATCCGTCGACTACGCCGCATTGGGCGCTCACCGATGGCAAGACCACCCATTCGTTCGAGCCCGCGGGCCCGCTGATCGGCGATCATCCCGAAGCCGTCGTGCACGCCGCCTGCACTGGGCTCGGTATCGCGTTGCTGCCGGGGTTCGCCGTGCTGGACCCCATCGAGCGGGGCGAGCTCGTGCATGTCCTGCCGAGCTGGCGCTCGCTCGATGTGGGCGTCTATGTGCTGATGCCATCGAGAAAATTTCTCGAAGCGAAGACCCGTGCGTGGGTCGAGCTATTGAAGGCGGAATTGCCGGCCGCGCTCGAACGCGACGATAACCGGCTCCATGCGCAGGCCACGTCCAGACGGCGCCGTTCGCGCGCGGTCGCGTCGCCGCGCTAGTTCGTTCGTGCTTCAAACGGTGCCCTAAAGTTCGTCCGATCCGTGCCGACAAATGCTGCATGGAAAATAGAAACCGCAATCCGCGTAAGGCGAAAGTGGATCTCGCTTTCGATCGCGCCATGGTCCTGACCGTGTCGATCATTCGGCGCGCCCAGGGGAAGACGAATCCCGATGACTTCGCGTACGGATCGCCGGAGTTCGAGGATGCCGCGGACGATTATCTGGAGGATCTGACGCGCGCGTTCGATCGGCACAGCGCGGGCGTGGCGCGCGGTGAGGACGATCTGCGGTATCGCTACTCTTGAGGGCGGTGTCCCCAATTTCGCGTTGGGGTGTGTGTTGATGCTGTGACGTAGCGGATCGTACGGCTAGTTGCGAGCTGCCGGTCGCCGGATGTGCGCGCGGTAGCCGGCATTCCCGAGCAGCTCGGGAAAGGTCTCGTTGCCTTCGATTGGGTGGCGCTCAGGCGCGGAAAGGCGATGCCCATGTCGGGCGGGTGCCGCGGGCTCTCGCTGGGCGAGGTATTCGGGGAAGTCCTTGGAGCGGATTTTGATGTGGTTTTTTGTAGGGCCGTTGGCGTTGGCCTTAACTTGTATTCGCGGCGGGCCGCAGGCGTTGCCCCTGTGCGGGGCGGCACCTACTTTTCTTTGCCGCGGCAAAGAAAAGCAACCGTATTGGGAGTCAAGCGGTTGCTGGCTGGCAGAGGCTGGATTGCCGACACGTCTATCAGCAATGCATAGGCGAGCGCATACCGCACGATTGATGATCGCGCCCGGACTGCCCGCCAACGGGGCAATGCGTGATGAAACTCAGTTGAGCGGCGGACTCCAGTGCGTGGCGTTACGAACCATTGCATTAAGCGTGACGACGAGCTTGCGGATGCAGGCCGTGATAGCTACCTTGAACGGTTTGCCAGCCTTGCGTAGCCGGTCATAGAACGCCCGGATGGTAGGGTTAAAACGCAGCGCGGGCACGCAGGCCATATAGAGGGCGCGCCGCACGACAGCGCGCCCGCCCTGGATACGGCGCTTGCCGATGTGCTTGCCGCTGTCGCTATTGAAGGGGGCGACGCCGGTGAGCGCAGCGATCTCGCGGCGGTTCAGGGACCCGAGCTGGGGCATGAAGGCGATCAGCGTCGCGGCGGCGCCGGGACCGATGCCGGGCACAGAGCGTAGCAGGTCTTCCTTCTGGCGCCACGCGGGCGAGGAGCGCAGGAATGAATCGATGTCATTGTCGGCGATCTTGATCTGCAGCTTGAGCCATTTGATGTGCTCGTTCAGACTGTCCCGCGCAGCAGCATGGGCGCGTTCAAGACGAGCTTCTCGGCCACAAGCATCTCGATGAGCTGGGCGCGGCGCAGCAGCAGGGCCTGTAACTGCTCCGTCTGCAGATCGTTGAGCGGGCGCACGTCGGGCTTGAGGACCGCGGCGAAATGAGCGATGGCGAAGGCATCGATGCGATCGGTTTTAGCGCGCGTGCCGGTTGCGCGGGCGAAGTCGCGAACCTGCCGGGGATTGACCGCGACAGCGGGCAGGCCGGCTTCGCACAGGGCCCTGAGCAGGGCGAGTTCAAGCTTGCCGGTGGCTTCCAGGACGATCAGCGTGGGGTTCAACGCGATCAGGCGTTGCACCAGCTGTTCAATGGCGCGGGGCTCATTGTCGACACGAAAATGTTCGGTGGTGTCATGAATGGCAACATCGAGCGCGGTGCCGCTGACGTCGATGCCGATATAAACGGAATGAGAGTGGTTCATCACGGTACCCATACTTGCAGAAAAATACGAGCTCGGGGCTCAGTCAACTGTTCGGGCTAGGAGGATGAAAAGGACAGTCGCTCAAGCTTTTCTGCGTGCTCGAGGCACGGTAGGCAGACGAGCTGACTGTCCCTGTGACGGCAACTGATCAGGTCGACGTCACAGAAGGGAATATACAAGTAGGCAAAAGAAAGCCGCTCAAACCGCCAGTGTGACGCAGTTCACCACTGCCCTGTCCATCGGAGCGGCTCCGGGGCGTCTGCCATCACATGCTACATGCCGGAGTGACTAAGGGCTCATTCATCCGGCGGCGCTGCGCGCGCCGTGGGGTATAACCAAAACCAGTGGGATTCACGAATATTCGTAGGAGTCCAACGTATTCGATCGGCGGCTTGCCCACGCATTCGCTGACCAGCACGCCGTGCATTCACCGATCAGCGCTCCCGCGCATTTACCGGTCCGCACCTTCGCGCACTACCGGGTGGCACCCCCAGCGCATTCGCCGACCAGCCCACCCGGTTTTCCTTGCATACCCTTCCGCCCGCGCGTAGCGCGTGGCGGGAAGGATGAGCCCTTTGTCACTAAGGCGGAGTGTGCGAGGAGACGGATGCTCCGGAGCCGCTCCGATATACAGGGCAGTGGGGGACTGCGTCACACTGGCGGTTTGAGCCGCTTTCTTTTGCCTACTTTTCTTTGCGGCTGCAAAGAAAAGTAGGTGCCGCCCCGCACAGGGGCAACGCCTGCGGCCCGCCGCGAAAACAAGGAAATGCCAACGTACGGAGCCGCACACCAAAGCGAGGGAAACGCAACTCCAAGAAGCCCACCCATAGGCTCCTGATGTTCGGCCGCCACCAACATCCCCCTTCCCTGACATATCTTGACATCCATTTCTAACGATTCAGTAAACCGCAGGCGGCAGGCCACGCCTACACTTACAAGCCAAGCGAGCCCAGAATCGCTGCATCATTCTTCATGGAGAGAAAATGAAACGCATTTGTCTGATGTTGGCCGCGGCGCTGATGGCGACCTCCATTGCAACCTCCGCATTCGCGCAAGATGCCAGGATGCAACAACTGCAGTCGCGCTTCGAAGCGGCTAACACCAATCACGATGGCAAGCTCACCAAAGCCGAGGCACAAGCCGGCATGCCGCTCGTCGCCAAGAATTTCGATCAGATCGACGCAACCCACAAGGGTTATGTGACGCTCGACGACATCGCTCAATTCGCCAAAAAGCGGGGTCAATAAATCCACTCGTAGTCTCGTTCGTTCCCGTCCGGCTTTGAAGCGGCGCCTCGCTCTTCAAGCCGGCTGACATGCAACGAACCGGCGCGGTCAGCTCGCCGTCCAAACGACGACCCATGATGCCGCCGCTAGTCGTCGCCTTCGCGATCATCTCGATGTTTCTCCCGGTGTACCCCCGTTCGGAATTCCGCTTTCGCCAAAGCGGATTCGCTTTATTGCGCCCCGGGCCGCATCGACACACGTTGACATAACTTTTGAATAGCCTGGAATGTGCCGCCTCTCTAAGGTGTGACCACCGTCGCGCCCAAGGCTCGCGACCGTTGTCCATCCATTCAGGAGCTGCCATGAAAATCCGTTCTCTCGTCTCGTTTGCCATTGGCCTCGTCGGCGCGTGCATTGCTCGCTATGCGTCGGCAACCAGCGTTGCGGTGGGCATCAGCATTCCAATCGCGCCCGCGCCGGTCGTTGCCGTTCCCGCGCCTGCTTACGTGGCTGCTCCGGTGCCTGCACCGGTTGTCGCCGTGCCCGCCGCCGTCGTTGCCGCGCCGGTCGTCGTTGCGGCGCCTGTGGTCGTTCCCGCGCCCGTCTACGTTGCGCGTCCGCCCGCCGTCGTGGTTCGTGGCGGATACGGCTACTGGGGACGCGGCGTCGTAGTCGTGCGATAGCGCGGCAGCATCGCAGATCCGTGCAATCGTCAGGCGCCGCGCCTACGCGTTGCACCCATGAAGCCTGATCGAATCGATATCGCATTGGCGTGCGCGCGGATACGCGTTTTTGCCGGCCATGCACTGAAACGGAATTTGTCGTGCCATGAAATTATTCAAGCATCAGTCCACGCTTGCCGCCGTTTTGGCGTTGGCATCTCTTGCCGGGTGCGCAGTCGTGCCGCCCAGCGCTCCAACCGTGATGGCGCTGCCCGCGCAGGGCAAGACCATCGCCGCGTTCCAGCAAGACGATTACGCGTGCCGCACGTACGCGGCGCAGATCGTCAATTCGGTTGCCTCGTCACCCGCTGTGGCGAACTCCGCGCTGGCCGCTCCGGCGCTGGGCGCGGCGGGCGGCGCGGCGGCCGGGGCCCTGATCGGCGCAGGGGCGGGCAATGCCGGCGCCGGCGCGGCAATCGGGGCAGGGGCCGGCCTGCTGCTCGGCAGCGCGGCGGGCCGCAATCAGTACGCCGGCAGCGAAGCGGCGCTGCAGCGCCAATACGACAACGCGTACGCGCAGTGCATCACCGCAAAGGGCAACACGATCGCGGTGCCCCAGGTGACGCGCGCTGTCGTCGTCGCGCCCGCGCCGGCCGTGGTTTATGCGCCGGCCCAGTATTATTACGCCCCATATTGACCCGCCGGCCGCGATGCTCACGGCACGCGCGCGCTTGCGCATCGCGCGCGTGTCGTGCACCGGTCGGCATCGGGCTCTACACTCGTATCCACTCTCCTTGCCGCGAGCGCCCCGAACCGCCATGCCGCCACCCAAACCGGCCGACGAACAGACGATGAACCCGGCTCCCCGAGGCCGCATTCTCGTGCTCGACGACGACCTCGAAATTCGCAATATGCTGCAACGCTTTCTGAGCGCGCAGGGTTTCGAGGTGCGCGCGGCGCGAGACAGCAACCAGCTCGATACGTTTCTCGAGCGGCATCCGTTCGATCTCCTGATTCTCGACATCATGATGCCCGGCGAAGACGGCCTGTCGATCTGCAGGCGTCTGCGCAGCCAGGGGCAGATGATCCCCATCCTGATGCTGACCGCGCGCGGCGATCCGATCGACCGCGTCGTCGGCCTCGAAATGGGCGCCGACGACTATCTCGGCAAGCCGTTCTTGCCGAGCGAGCTGGTCGCGCGCGTGCGCGCGATGCTGCGACGCCAGCAGCTCTTCGCGCGGCAGCACGGCGCGATGGCGAGCGCGATGGGCGACGATGACGCGCTCGCGCTGCGCATTGGCGACTATCTGCTCAAGCCGCATGCTCAGGAGCTGACGCTCGAGGGCGAGCCGATCGAAGTCGGCGCGGCGGAGATGCGGCTGCTCTGCGCGCTGGCCGAGACGCCGAACCGGCCAGTCAGCCGCGAGAACCTGATCGAGCGCGCTCATGGGCGTCTGTACGAAGCGAACGCGCGCAGTATCGATGTCCAGGTGCTGCGCCTGCGCAAGATCATCGAGGCGGATGCCTCTTCGCCTCGCCATATCCGCACGGTCTGGGGCGTGGGCTATATGCTCGTCGCGAAGCTCGAAGGATGATGGTCCGACGCGGGGCGCTGTAACCAGATGACATGACTCGTTGCAGGTTGTATTGGCGCCAGCGCTTATATTGCGTGCCTGTCCTGTTCGAAGAGAAAGTAACCTCGTATGAAAAAGCGCAATCTTGTTCGCGCGGGTGCGGCCGTTCTGGCGGCGCTCGGCGCATCGGCGGTATTTGCACAGGCGGTGGTGGTGGCGCCCGTGCCGCCCCCGCCGGTTCGTTTCGAGCCGGTGCCGGTCGCGCGGCCCGGCTATGTCTGGGACCCCGGTCACTGGCTATGGCGCGCGGGCGCGTATGCGTGGGTGCCGGGCCACTGGCAGGTCGTGCGGCCCGGCTATCGCTGGATGCCGGGGCACTGGGTTGCGCGGGGCGTGACCTGGTGCTGGATGCCAGGGCATTGGGCCTGAGCGGCATGCAGTATTGCCTTGCAGCGTTCGTTGTATAAGCTCGGATGATTGCGCGGCCCGATAAGCAACACCATATCGGGCCGCCGTTGACTACCTGGCGTTCATCGGGGAGGGCCATGTTCGGCTGGTATCGCTCGTTACTGGTGCGCAACGTGCTGGCGCTGATCGTGCTGGTGCTGACCAGCCAGATTTTTGCGGGCGCCGTTTATCTGTTCTTCGTCCAGCGCCCGCGCGTGGACGAGGCGGCGGCGCTCACCGCTTCGCAAATCCGCACGGCGAGCCGGCTGCTCGCCGCGCTGCCGCCGGCGGCGCGCGAGCAGCAACTGCTGGCGATCAACGGCGTATCGCAAGGCGAGGTGCCGCCGGCGAGTGCCGCGCAGCCGCTGCCGGTGGGCTTCGTCGCCCGCTATTTCGTCTCGCGGCTCGCGCATGAACTCGGCGCTGGCGAC
The DNA here is from genome assembly GCF_004524855.1 of Paraburkholderia pallida. Taxonomy (NCBI): domain Bacteria; kingdom Pseudomonadati; phylum Pseudomonadota; class Betaproteobacteria; order Burkholderiales; family Burkholderiaceae; genus Paraburkholderia; species Paraburkholderia pallida. The sequence continues at coordinate 52,489 of NZ_CP038150.1, forward strand.
CAGATTCGCTTCGAGCAAGGTAGCGCGCAGCGTGTCTGGGTCCGCCTGCGCGTGGACGACGCGTACTACTGGATGGTCCTCGCCGGCGCGCCGAATGCGATTCCGAGCCTGCCGTGGACACTGATCAGCCTGCTGCTGTGTATCGCCACGGTGCCGGCGCTGGTGGCCTTCCTGATCCATCGGCCCGTCGAGCGGCTGCTGATGCGTCTCTCGCGCGCGGCGGATACCATCGAGCACGGGGCGTGGCCCGAGGCCGTGCCCGTCGAAGGCGCGCATGAGCTGGCGATGGTTGCGGACGCATTCAACCGGATGGCGGCGTCGCTTCAGGAGCTGGACACGACCCGGGCACAGATGCTGGCGGGCATCTCGCACGACATCCGCACGCCGCTCACCAAGCTGCGCATGGTGCTCGAGGCGCCGGAGTCCGTCGAAGCGCCGGCGGAGAGTGCGGAGCGCTTCGTCGAGGAAATCGACCTGATCGTGCAGCAGTTCATCGATTTCGCACGTGGCTGGGACAGCGAGCCCACGAAGCGCGGCGACCTCAATGCGCTGATCGAGCGTCTCGCGGCCGATTACGTGGGGCTCGAATATGTCTTCGACCTCTCGCTGGAGGCGCTGCCCGAGTTCGCTTTTCGGCCCACGGGGATGCAGCGGCTGTTGATGAACCTGATGCAGAATGCGGTCGTGTACGGCCGTGTCGGGCTGGCGGTCAGGACCTGGGTGGCGGATGGCTACGTGACGATCGACGTCGAGGACCAGGGCCCCGGCGTGCCGGCCGAGCTGTTGCCGCTGATGAAGCAGCCGTTCCGGCGCGGCCCGCAGAGCGAGCAGCGCAACGGCTCGGGGCTCGGTCTTGCCATTGCGGAGAGGATCGCGAAGCAGCATGACGGTACGCTCGATCTGCTTGCGAACAGGCCGCACGGCCTCGTGGCGCGGGTGCGGCTGCCGCTGCGCTGAGCGCGGGATGCCGTGCCAGCGTGCGGTGCAGCCGCTACGTCACGCTGTACTGCATAGTATTGAAGAAAACTTATGAACCGTCCAGGAGCACGACCGGTGTCCATTTTCGGATCTCGCTTGAGCCTTCTTCCGGAAGCGCCATCGCGGCAGCGCATTCCGGTTTCCCGCAGGAGTAAAGCCATCACGCGTGCGCGCGCAGAGGCGGGCGCCGATCCGCTCACGCATGAAGAATACCGACTGGCCGCCGAGTGGCTCGACCATCTCTGGAATCAGGCGCCGAGCGAGCAGAAGTCCCGGCTCATGACGCACTTGCTGGTGCTCGTCGACGAATTCGAAATGCTGCGCGGCGCTACGTGAGGCGTCGTTGTCCCGGGGCGCCGATCACACGGCTTCTTCGCGGCCTTTCGCGAGCGCTTCGGATTCCATCCGCTCCAGGTAGCGCAGCAGCTTCGTCACCATCACGACGACCGTGACCGCGAGGATCACGAAGAACACTGCAAGCGGCGTGAGCACGTGCACCGAGACGAAGCCCGCGAGCCCCATCATCGCCGAAGAAACGAGCAGGAGCGCACACCCGAGTATCGCGCTCGTCAGGCCCGCGATGTGCGGGAACAGCGAATTCCCCTTGGCCATCAGCGTCGGATACATCGCGCCCGCGCACAGCCCCATCACGAGCACCGGCGTCGCGAGCGTCCAGACCTGCAGGCCCACGGTCAGCGCGAGCACGAGCATCGCGATCGCGGCGCCCGCCATCACGCGCGAGCCAATCTGCAGCCGCCGCTCGGCGCTCGGCAGGCCGGGGCCATGCACCCGGTTCGAGAGGCCGCCAAGGAAGTACATCATGCCGATGCCGAGCGCGAGGTAGCCGAAATAGGTCGGCGGCTTGTGCAGCGTGTTCAGCACCATGAACGGCCCGACGATATTGAACACGAGCAGGATGCTGTAGCACAGCCCCTGGGCGAGAAAGCAGCTCTGGAACACCGGGCTCGCCAGCACCTTGCCCGCGTTCGTCATGAGCGTGCGCACTTCCAGGTGCACGGGCTGCGGCAGCGTCTCGCGATAGCGCCACAGCAGCGCCCACATCGCGAGCGAATAGAGCAGCAGGAACACGAGGCAGGCCTGCCAGCCGAACCACGTCTGCAGATGTGCGCCGATCACGGGCGCGACGATCGGCGCGAGCCCCCACGTGATCGACATATAGGTGAACGCATGCATGAGCGCCTTGCCGCGGAACGTATCGGTGATGATGGCCTTGGCGAGCAGGTTCGTCGTGGCGATGCCGAAGCCCTGCAGGCAGCGCGCCAGCACGAACGTCTCCAGATTGGGCGCGCGGAGCGAGAGCACGCAGCCGATCGTATAGACCACGAGCCCGAACGCGAGCACGCGCTTGCGCCCATAGGCATCGGCGATCGGGCCGAAGATGAGCTGGCCGAGCGCATACGCGGCCATGTAGCCGGACACGCTCGACTGGATCGCCTGCGGCGAGGTCGCGAAGTAGCGCGCCATCGCGGGCAGCGCGGGGACGTAGATGTCGATCGCGAGCTGGCCCGCCGATGCATACAGGCAGATCAGGGCCAGCAGGAAGCGCGGTGAATTGCTTGCGCGCGCAGGCGTGGCCGCGCGAGGGGAGTACGGGTCGGTCATGACGGAAGTAAAGGTCTACGCAGCGAATCGGGTGTGCGGGCAGGACCCGCATCTGGATTCCGGCACACCGCACGGTTCGCGCGTTGTTCGTAGCGTCTCGAAGATACTGCCATTTTTGGCGGTCGGGCGCGCAGCTGGGCTAATGGGCCCCATAGGGCGGGCCATATACTAACACTCCTGCTCGTTCGCGTTTGCCGGCAGCCCCGGCGGCGGCGCTGCGCGCAAACAATTGCAGCGCAAGGTGCGGAGTTTCCTGCGGCCATGGCGGCGCTAGACTAAACGGGTTCGATCAATCACCGGAATCAAGACCATGGCCGATGCGCAGCAGGCAGCACACTGGGACGCGATCTGGGCGGACGCGGGTGCGTCGCTCGATCGTCATGGCAATGCGGTGCTGCCGTCCGTGCTCCATGCGGGGCAATGCGAGCAACTGGCCGCGCTGTATGCGCGCGACGACCGCTTTCGCTCGCGCATCGTGATGGCGCGTCACAATTTCGGGCGGGGCGAGTACAAGTATTTCGCCTATCCGCTGCCGCCCTTGCTCGAACGCTTGCGCCACGCGCTGTATCGCCGCCTCGCGCCCATCGCCAACCGCTGGAACCGGCAGATGGGCCTCGAAGTCCAGTATCCCGCCGAGCTCGATGCGTTTCTCGCGCGTTGCCACGCGGCGGGCCAGACGCGGCCCACGCCGCTTATGCTCCGCTACGGCGCGGGCGACTACAACTGTCTGCATCAGGACCTCTACGGCGACCACGTGTTTCCACTCCAGGTGGCGATTCTGCTTTCGGCGCCGGGCGAGGATTTCACGGGCGGCGAATTCGTGATGACCGAAACGGCAAGCCGCGGCCAGCATGCCGATGTCGTTGCGTTGGGGCAGGGCGATGCGGTGGTGTTCGCCGTCAATCAGCGGCCGGACATGGTGGGGCGCACGCGTACGCGCGCGAGCGTGCCCAGGGTGGCCATGCGCCATGGCGTGAGCGTCGTGCGCAGCGGCACGCGTCACACGCTCGGGCTGATCTTCCATGACGCGCGCGAGGCATCGGCATCGGCCGGGGAGGCGGCATGAATGCGCACGCGATGATCGAGCGTTTCGATGCGAGCGTGATCGGCGCGCAACTCGATGCCGAAGGCTACGCGGTGCTGCCCAATTGCTTCGATCCCCACGAGGCGCGCGCGCTCGCCCAAGGCTTCGATGAATGGCGCGACGAGCCACGCGATGCCGGGCGCATGGCGGCTTGGTTAGCGCCGGTGGACCCGGGCGGCGGGGAGCTGCGCTATTTCGGCGAAAGCCTGCCGCCGCTTTTGCACGCGTGGCGCGCAGCGCTCTATCGCTGGCTCGTGCCCGTGGCGAACCGCTGGCAGGCGCATGCGGGCCTCGAAGCGCGCTTTCCCGCCGAGCTCGAGACCTTTCTCGATGCGAACCGTCGCGCCGGGCAGCATCGGCCGCAATCGCATCTGAGCCGGCTGCGCGAGGGCGATCGTCTCGCGCTGCATCGTCACGACGAGGGCGAGCAGGTGTTTCCGCTTCAGGTGATCGCGCTGCTGAGCGCGCCGCAGCGGGACTTTTCGGGCGGCGAATTCGTCATGACCGAGCAGCGCCCGCGCATGCAGTCGCGGCCGATGGTCGTGCCGCTCGCGCTCGGCGACGCCGCCATCATCGCGAGCGCGCAGCGTCCCGTCGAAGGCGCGCACGGCCATTACCGCGTCAAGCTCAAGCACGCGGTCAGCCGCGTGCGCAGCGGCGAGCGCATCGGCCTTGAGCTGATCTTTCACGACGCACCCTGAAGAGGCCGCCGCTCGCGGCGGCGCGCATGCCCCTGTCTTTTGCCGAAAGCCCCCGAATAACGGATACTGTGGCCCAACCGGTCAAATGCGATTCAAAGAGCCGTCGTGCTGCTGCGCTTTCGGGCGTGCGGCCATTTTGAATCCCATTGCTTCACCCACCGATATCCGCAATTCGCCCAGAAGTCGCTAGCGGCGCCAGGCAAAGGAGAAGACAGGGTATGGAAGGCATTGACAAGCATGGGATGTCGAGTGAGCGTCTGAAACGCATCGAGCGTTTCGTCGACGAGACCTATGTCGCCACCGGCAAGCTGGCCGGCGCCGTCACCCAGGTATGGCGTCGCGGCGGCCTCGCGCTGAATTCGGTGCTCGGTTTCGCCGACCGCGAGCGTCAGGTGCCGATCGCCGAGGATTCGATCTTCCGGATCTACTCGATGACCAAGCCCATCACGTCGGTGGCGGTCATGATGCTGGTCGAGCAATGCAAGATCGCGCTGGACGACCCGGTCAGCAAATACATTCCGGCATGGGAGAAGCTTGGCGTGCACGCGGGCGGCTTCATGGACAGCTTCCAGACGCGTCCGCCCGCACGCCCCATGCTCGTGGTCGACCTGCTGCGCCATACCTCGGGCCTGACCTACGGTTTCCAGCAGAACACCAATGTGGACGCCGCCTATCGCAGGCTGAAGGTGGGTGAGCTCGCAACCGATGGCACGCTCGACGGGATGATCGAGAAGCTCGCCACCTTGCCGCTGGAATTCTCGCCGGGCGAAGCGTGGAACTATTCCGTCGCCACCGACGTGCTCGGCTATATCGTCGGCAAGGTCAGCGGCATGCCGTTCGACGTCTTCCTGAAAGAGCGGATCTTCGATCCCCTGGGCATGGTCGACACCGCGTTTCATGTCCCCGAGGAAAAGGTGGCGCGCTTTTGCGCGTGCTACGCCGTAGGCACGCTCGGCTCGAAGGTGGTTTCCGCGCAAGGGCCGGAGCTGCAGGACGATCCGCGCACGAGCCCCTACCTCAAGCCGCCCACGTTCATCTCGGGCGGCGGCGGTCTCGTGTCCACAGCGGCCGACTACATGCGCTTCGCGCGCATGCTGCTCCAGGGCGGCGAGCTCGACGGCGTGCGGCTGCTGGGGCCGAAGACCCTCGCGCTGATGACGACCAACCATCTGCCGGGCGGCCTCGACCTGCCGCGCCTGTCGCGCTCGATGTTCAGCGAGGCGACTTACGAAGGGGTTGGCTTCGGGCTCGGCTTCGCCACCACCATCACGCCTGCGGCCACGCTGATTCCCGGCAGCGCGGGCGACTTCTTCTGGGGCGGCGCGGCCAGCACCTTCTTCTGGGTCGATCCGCGCGAGGACCTGATCGTGGTGTTTCTCACCCAGCTCCTGCCGTCGAGCGCGTACCCGGCGCGCCGTCAACTGCGTACGCTGGTGTATAGCGCGATCACCGAAACCGGAGGCTGAGGCGCGCATCTGCCCCAATTTGTAGCGATTACGCGTAATCCTTGAAAAGTAACTTTCGAAGTCGCAAGGCGAGGCGCTGCTTCGTGCGCGCCCGCAGCGGGCTGGCCTTGTGCCCGCGCGGGCGCGCCGGCGCAAGGCACGCAGGTTGCGTGTCCGTTGGCGTGACGACACGAAGTAGGGGTTAGCGTGCCCAGGCCCGAAGTCTGGCCTGGCCGACGCCCTGTGCCCAACGCTATCAAGGAGCCAGACAATGCTTTATTACGCGATCGTGTTTTTCGTGATAGCCCTCGTTGCGGCTGTCCTGGGGTTCGGCGGCATTGCCGCTGGCGCGGCGAGTATCGCCAAGATTCTCTTCTTTATTTTCGTTATCCTGTTCGTTGTCAGTCTGCTATTCGGCGCATTACGGCGCTGAGGGCACGCGTTGAGGCGGCAGGCCGGCCTCGCCACGGAGAATCGCATGAGTCAAATACGGCCCGCTTCGGAAAGCAACCGGGAAGACTGCTGGGAGCGGACCCTGATCGCGGGCGTTTGCGAGTATGCGATTTTCCGTTTGACGAAGACCGGCGAAGTGGCCAGCTGGAACGCAGGCGCCGAGCGTATCAAGGGATACCGTGCTGCCGAGATCATCGGGCAGCACTTTTCGGTGTTCTATCCGCCCGAGGACAGGGAGGCGGGCGCACCCGCGGCGGCGCTGCAGAAAGCCTGCGACGACGGTCAGTTCGCGGTGGAGGCCTGGCGCGTGCGCAAGGACGGCACGCGCTTCTGGGCCAGCATTCTCATTACGCCGCTTCGCGCGCCGGACGGCACGCCTGGCGGATTCGCCAAGATCGTCCGGGACGTGACCGACAAGCGGCTCGCCTACGACGCGCTGCGGGAAAGCGAGCGCAAGTTCCGGCTGCTCGTGCAGGGCGTCACGGATTACTCGATATTCATGCTCTCGCCCGATGGCAAGGTGACGAACTGGAATATGGGCGCGGCGCGCATCAAGGGCTACGAGGCGAGCGAAGTCATCGGCACGCATTTTCGGCGCTTCTACACGCCTGAAGATGCCGCGCGGGGCCTGCCGGAACGCGGCCTGCAAATCGCCGCGCAGGAGGGCCGCTTCGAGACCGAGGGCTGGCGCATACGCAAGGATGGCAGCCGCTTCTGGGCGAACGTCGTGATCGACGCGATCCGCGACGAGGACGGCAAGCTCGTTGGCTTCGCGAAGATCACGCGTGACGTCACCGAGCGCAAGGCCGCCCAGGAGCAGCTTGAAAGCGCGCGCGTCGCACTGCTGCAAGCGCAGAAGATGGAGGCGATCGGCAAGCTGACCGGGGGCGTGGCCCACAATTTCAACAATGTCCTTCAGGTGCTGCGCGGCAATCTCGAGCTGCTCGAACGGCGTCACGGGCACGATCCCGTTTCGCGCGAGCGTCTGGACAAAGCCATCGGCGCCGTGGAGCACGGCGCGAAACTCGCCTCGCAACTGCTCGCATTCGGCCGCCGCCAGGCGCTGCAGCCGCGTGTGGTGAACCTCGCGGCCATGTTGAGCAATATGGACGACATGCTGCGGCGCGCGCTGGGGGAGTTGATCGAAGTGGAGACCGCCGTCGCCGACGGCCTCTGGAATACGCTCGTCGATCCCAATCAACTCGAGAGCGTCGTGCTCAATCTCGCCATCAACGGCCGCGATGCCATGCGCAGGGGCGGAAAGTTGACGCTGGAACTGTCGAACGCGACGCTCGACAGTCATGGCAGCACGCTCGCGGGGGGCGTCGAAGCGGGACACTACGTGCTGCTCGCGGTCACCGATACCGGGACGGGCATGCCCCGCGAGGTGCTCGAACGCGCGTTCGAGCCGTACTTCAGCACCAAGCCCGAAGGCGAGGGCACGGGCCTCGGCCTGAGCATGGCGTATGGCTTCGTCAAGCAAAGCGGCGGCGATATGCGCATCTACAGCGAGCCCGGCAATGGAACCACGGTCAAGGTCTGGCTGCCGAGGTCGATGGAGCGCGTGGCCGAGAACGAGCCACTACTGCCCGCGCGAATCGAAGGCGGCACGGAGACGATTCTGGTCGTCGAGGACGACCGATACGTTCAATCGGCCGTGGTCGAGACGCTCGGCGAGCTGGGCTATACCATCCTCAAGGCGGACGATGCGCAAAGCGCCCTCGTGATCGTCAGAAGCGGCGCGAAGATCGATTTGCTGTTTTCCGATGTCGTGATGCCGGGCGCCTTGAGCAGCACCGCCATGGCCAGCATGGCCGTGCGCGAGCTGCCCGGCCTCAAGGTGCTGTTTACCTCGGGCTATGCGGAGAACGCCATCGTTCATGGCGGCCGCCTCGACGAGGGGGTGCAACTTCTGAGCAAGCCGTATAGCCGCGCGCAGCTTGCAGCAAAAATACGGTACTTGCTGGGAAGGTCCGATGCGATGCCGCCCGCGCTCGCGCAGCCGGATTGCCCGGCGCGGGCGCAAAGTCCGTTATCGATACTCGTCGTCGACGACGATATCTCGTCGCGCGAAGCCGTGAGCGCGTTGCTCGAGGAAATGGGCTACGAAGTACGGCAGGCGTCAGACGAGCGCGAGGCGCTGCGCGCATTGGAGAAGCAGGCGGCCCAGGTGCTGATTGCCGATATCGCGTTGGCAGGCGGGTCGGGAATCGAGCTCGCGAGAGCCGCGTTGCGCCTGCGTCCGGGCCTGAATGTGATCTTCGTCTCGGGAAACGAGGCGCCGGCTGCCGAAGAAGCCGGATTCGCCTGCGCGTCGTTGCGCAAGCCATTTGCCGTCGCGCAATTGAGCGCGCTCATCGAGAGCGTTTGCGCCTCCTTGCGCGACACCGGTTGATTGACGGCCCTTCGGCGTGACTCGCCGCTTGAAACTCCCGTGAGCATGGAGTGGAGTGAATACGACCCCTGTGTGCAGAAAACGCTCAGTGCATGCGCATGACGCTCTGAAGCAGGAAGTCTCCATCGTCGGTCAGGCAGGGGCGATGCATGCCGGACGCGAGCTGTTCCATGGCAATCAGCTGGCGTTCCAGCAAGACATCCAGCTCCTCACGCGTGAGATCGATTTGTTCGGGAGAATCCTTGACTAGCATCAGGGTGGCGAATTCGTGGGGGCTGAGCATGTCTGTCTCCGATGTTGGTGTATTCGGCAAGTAATGCCGCAAAGCAGCAACAGTCCTGCTGCATGCTTGCGGAAAGCATGGCACGAGGGTCAACGGAAAGCCGTTGGCAAGAAACCTGAAACCGGGCTTGCAAGATCAATGCGGCAAACGACGAATGACGAAGCGGCTGAATGCAGCCTTTACTTAGACGGCGGAACTCACGAGACGGGCGCTACGGTGTCACGACGCACAGGCGTTTAGTCTTTGGGCCCTTGGAGTGGGCGGCTTGAGGAGGGTTGCGAGCAGGTGTCGCGCAGTCATTATGCAACACGCGTGGCGGGTGTGTATCGTCCGTATATTCCCCTGGAAAGATGCGCTCGATTGTTCGTCGGTTGTGCTGCATTTTTCGGTTAATAGATAGGTATCCGAAATGATTGGCGGAAACGCCATCGATTTACGGAAACACAATCGTCAGTCTTTTTCGCGCATTTCGCTGGAGTGGCAGCGTTTTCAGTGCCGGTAAATGTCTGCCCAATCGTCGGGCAAATTGGAGCGATTCGCTGAGGTGTAGCGCAAATGGGCGGGTCGCTCGGTATGCCGATGCCTGTGCCGCACCGCTCGCTTCGGCTCCGGCGGCGCCGTGGAGAAAGCACTGGCGTAGTGCGTCGTGCCGCTGATCGATGGCGCAGGCACAGGCGCCAGGGTCGGCGCTTTGCCCTGGACCCATCCGCCCGCGACAATGGCCTGAGCGAGCAGCGCTTGTGTCTCCGGCGTATTGCCGCGTTGCGCGATGACGCCGCTGGTCGCTTCGATCACGCAATCCCAATGGGCCGCAGCCGCGCATTCGCGAGCGTGGGCGAGCAGCGCATCGGGGTCGTCTGCCGGCGCAGTGGGCAGCGTGATGGCGGCCACGGAGACCGGCGCGGGCTCGCTCGCGAGTGCCGAGCGCTCGACTTCGGCAGGCTTGGTGCGTGGATGATGAGCGGCGTCGAACTTCACGCTGATCGTGACCATGGTCACGAAGAACGCAAGGCTCATCGCGAGGCTGAACCAGGCGCCGCGGGTCAGTCGCCTCGGGTCGCTGATGCCTTCGGGGGCGTCTTGCCCGGGCTCCCACTTTTCATCAGACGCTCGTTCCGGCCGGTCCGGTGTCGTCATGGAACGAGTCTCCTCTTGCGTTGAGCCTCAAGCTGCGGATTTGCCCGGCACTGCCGCGTTGTGCGTGGCGTGCGGGCGCGCAATGCGCAATACGGGTCCTGATCGCCTTACCACTTGATCTGGGCGTTCATGGTGCCGGTCTGAACAATCTCGAACTTCATTTCGCCGCGGTAAGTGCCTTCGATCCGGTAGTCGGCCTCGGGCACCGAGAACAGACATTCGGGGCCCTGAGCGACGAAATCCATCAGCACACGGCCGTGGCGCCTCAACCTGACGGCAACGTGCGAGAGCGGCGCGCCGTTCGATGCGGAGACGAACGAAATGGCCAAATTGAACGGGTGTGCTTGATCGGGTGACTTCGCGTGCGCATCGATGCCAGGCCTGCCGCAGACGTAATAGAGCATCGTTTGCGGCGCCGGATTCGATTCGGGTGAGTTGGAGGCGAGGGCGGCGCCGGGAACGGCGGCAGGGCCTGCCGTTTGTGCGGAGTCGGGCCGGGTGCAGGCACCAAAGAGAAGCACGGACATCACGAGCACACTTCTTTGCTTGAAGGCCACCATGTTCGACCTCTCTGGCAGATTCAAAAAGCATAGAAATCGGCGGAGTGGAACGCAACTCTTGTCGACAACGCGGGTGCGCGATGGGCCAGATTTTCTTCAACCGGAGGAAAGGAACGGTCGTCCTGATTCGTGATTCCCGTAGCGGTCCGACGCCGTGCGCCCGGTGTCGATGCAGTGAAGCAAGAAGAGCGCCTGCCTGGGCGAGCCATGGGGTGATATGGCGCGATGGCCCGCCCGCATGACGCCTGCGTTCTGTCACCATGCCGTTCTGCTTCTATGGCAGGGCATTTTGGTCACGTCTACTGAAAGGAACCGCTGCGCCACGTCCCGTAGCGCGGCCGCTTCCTTTTAGAGGACGTCATGCGCAACGTTTCCGCTTCTCCAACCATGGCATCGCGCGCGAGCGCCGCTGCACGGCTCGAACGCCTGCCGTTTTCCGGCTATCACAAGCTCATCTTTTTCATTATCGCGCTGGCGTTCTTCTTTGATTCGGTCGATCTCGGCACGATGACCTTTGTGCTCGGCTCGATCAAGAAGGAGTTTGGGCTGTCGAGCGCGCAGGCGGGGCTGGTTGCCAGTGCCAGTTTCTTTGGCATGACGCTGGGGGCGGCGGCGGCGGGGCTGCTTGCCGACCGGTTTGGCCGGCGCCCGGTGTTTCAGTGGAGCATGGTGCTTTGGGGTGTCGCGTCGTATTTGTGCTCGACGGCGCATGACGTGAATTCGCTGATCATTTATCGGATCCTGCTCGGCTTCGGGATGGGCATGGAGTTTCCGATTGCGCAGGCGCTGCTTTCCGAATTCGTGCCGTCTGCGCAGCGGGGCCGCATGGTGGCGTTGATGGATGGGTTTTGGCCGCTCGGTTTTATTACCGCGGGGATCGTTGCGTATTTCGTGCTGCCGGCGCTCGGGTGGCGCACCGTGTTTGCGTTGCTTGCGATTCCGGCCGTGTTCGTGCTCGTCGTGCGCAGGATCGTGCCGGAGTCGCCGCGATGGCTCGAGCATCGTGGGCGCCTGGCCGACGCGGATCGCGTGGTCTCGGACGTGGAGGCGCGCGTGATGCGCTCCGCGGGATTGTCGAGTTTGCCCGCGCCCGCTTCGATCGCTCCGCCCGCGGCTTCGCATCGTCGCGGTGCGTTGCGCGAAATCTGGAGCCCCGCTTACCGGCGCCGTACGACGATGGTCTGGTTGCTGTGGTTCTTTGCGTTGCTCGGCTTCTATGGGCTCACCTCGTGGCTCGGTGCGCTGCTGCAGCAAGCGGGTTTCGCGGTTACGAAGTCGGTGCTCTATACGGTGTTGATCTCGCTGGGCGGGATTCCGGGCTTCCTGTGCGCGGCGTGGCTCGTCGAGCGTTGGGGGCGTAAACCTACTTGCATCGCGTCGCTCGTGGGGGGCGGGGTGATGGCGTTCGCGTATGGGCAAACGGCGTTGCATGGGGCGAGCATTGCGTTGCTCATCGGTACCGGGCTGGTGATGCAGTTTTTTCTGTTTGCTATGTGGGCCGCGCTTTATACCTATACGCCGGAGCTTTATGGGACCGGTGCGCGGGCTACGGGGTCGGGGTTTGCTTCGGCCATTGGGCGGGTTGGGTCGCTGATTGGACCCTATGTCGTGGGCGTTGTGCTGCCGCTGTTTGGCCAAGGTGGCGTGTTTACGCTTGGCGCGATTTCGTTTGCGGTTGCCGCGGTCGCTGTTTGGGTGCTTGGGATTGAGACTAAGGATGTGTCGCTTGAGGCGCTTTCTTCGGTTGAAGAGGGGGGCGCGGCAGCGATGGCCGCTGGCGGTAAGGACCTGGAAAAACAGGTGTACTAATTGTGGGATTGAGGTTGGCGGGGGCTTTGCGGTTGTTCTCGGCGCGTTGGCCTTAACTTGTATTCGCGGCGGGCCGCAGGCGTTGCCCCTGTGCGGGGCGGCACCTACTTTTCTTTGCCGCGGCAAAGAAAAGCAACCGTATTGGGAGTCAAGCGGTTGCTGGCTGGCAGAGGCTGGATTGCCGACACGTCTATCAGCAATGCATAGGCGAGCGCATACCGCACGATTGATGATCGCGCCCGGACTGCCCGCCAACGGGGCAATGCGTGATGAAACTCAGTTGAGCGGCGGACTCCAGTGCGTGGCGTTACGAACCATTGCATTAAGCGTGACGACGAGCTTGCGGATGCAGGCCGTGATAGCTACCTTGAACGGTTTGCCAGCCTTGCGTAGCCGGTCATAGAACGCCCGGATGGTAGGGTTAAAACGCAGCGCGGGCACGCAGGCCATATAGAGGGCGCGCCGCACGACAGCGCGCCCGCCCTGGATACGGCGCTTGCCGATGTGCTTGCCGCTGTCGCTATTGAAGGGGGCGACGCCGGTGAGCGCAGCGATCTCGCGGCGGTTCAGGGACCCGAGCTGGGGCATGAAGGCGATCAGCGTCGCGGCGGCGCCGGGACCGATGCCGGGCACAGAGCGTAGCAGGTCTTCCTTCTGGCGCCACGCGGGCGAGGAGCGCAGGAATGAATCGATGTCATTGTCGGCGATCTTGATCTGCAGCTTGAGCCATTTGATGTGCTCGTTCAGACTGTCCCGCGCAGCAGCATGGGCGCGTTCAAGACGAGCTTTCGGCCACAAGCATCTCGATGAGCTGGGCGCGGCGCAGCAGCAGGGCCTGTAACTGCTCCGTCTGCAGATCGTTGAGCGGGCGCACGTCGGGCTTGAGGACCGCGGCGAAATGAGCGATGGCGAAGGCATCGATGCGATCGGTTTTAGCGCGCGTGCCGGTTGCGCGGGCGAAGTCGCGAACCTGCCGGGGATTGACCGCGACAGCGGGCAGGCCGGCTTCGCACAGGGCCCTGAGCAGGGCGAGTTCAAGCTTGCCGGTGGCTTCCAGGACGATCAGCGTGGGGTTCAACGCGATCAGGCGTTGCACCAGCTGTTCAATGGCGCGGGGCTCATTGTCGACACGAAAATGTTCGGTGGTGTCATGAATGGCAACATCGAGCGCGGTGCCGCTGACGTCGATGCCGATATAAACGGAATGAGAGTGGTTCATCACGGTACCCATACTTGCAGAAAAATACGAGCTCGGGGCTCAGTCAACTGTTCGGGCTAGGAGGATGAAAAGGACAGTCGCTCAAGCTTTTCTGCGTGCTCGAGGCACGGTAGGCAGACGAGCTGACTGTCCCTGTGACGGCAACTGATCAGGTCGACGTCACAGAAGGGAATATACAAGTAGGCAAAAGAAAGCCGCTCAAACCGCCAGTGTGACGCAGTTCACCACTCGCCTTTAATCGGAGCGGCTCCGGGGCGTCTGTCATCACTCGTCGTCACTCGGAGTGACTAAGGGCTCATCCTTCCGGCGGCGCTTCGCGCGCCGTTGGGTATATCCCCAAACCGGGGGGCTTCGTGGGTTCGCGCCTGGATTTTGCCTCACCGGGTCGCGCTGTCTCCCATTACCGCCGTCCCACGTTTCTCATTCCATTCCCAACCCCCGCCCAGATTCTTGATCAACGCTACGCTGCTCTGCATTTGTAACGATTGCGTATCCTTCACGCTCTGCGCTGCCTGCAGCAGCGTAAGCTGCTGCGTCAACAAATTTTGCTCGCTCGCCGTGCCCGCGCTTAATTGCGCCTGCGTGCTCGCAAACAAGGCCTGATTGCGCTGGTAGATGTGTGCGTACGCAGTCTCCTGTTGTGTCAGGTGGTTCCATGAGGACAGGCTGTCCTCAACGTTCTGGAATGCGCTCAGTACGGCTTGCCGGTAATTGGCCACGGCCTCGTCGTAGGTCGCGCGCGCCTCGTGCACCGCCGCCGTGCGCGCGCCCGCGTCGAACAGCGTCGCCGCCAGTTCCGGGCCAAGCGTCCACACGCGGCTCGGCAGCGTGAATAAATGCGCGAACGTGTTGTGCTCGAAACCACCTTGTATTCCCAAGTCCAGTACCGGGAAAAATGCCGCTTCGGCCACGCCTATCTTCGCGTTCGCCGCTGCCGCCGTGCGCTCGGCCTCCACCACGTCCGGCCGGCGTTCGAGAAGTTGCGATGGCAACGTTAGCGGCACCGCCGGCGTGTTGAATGCGTAGTCCTCGCGCGGCGTCAGCGTGAAGCTGGCGGGCGGTTCGCCAATCAGCACGGCTATCGCGTGCTCGTCCTGCTCGCGCGCCGTCTCGGTGCTCTGTAATGCCGCCACCACGAGTTCCAGCGTGTCCTGCGCGGCTAGCACGTCGTCGTTCGAGGCCGTGCCCTGTGCATAGGCCGCGCGCGTGATGTCGAGCAGGCGCGCGTCAATCGCCTGCTGTTGCTTGAGCGAGGCAATGTCGATGTCGGCCTGGCGCAGCGCGATGTAGTCGTCGGCCACGCTCGCCGCGATCGACAGGCGTTCGCCCGCAAGTTGCGCGTCGGTGGCCTGCGCGCTTTCCTTGCTCGATTCGATCTCGCGGCGGATTTGCCCCCACAGGTCCGGCTCCCAGGTCGCCGCCACGTTCACGCTCACGCTGTTGTGCACGCCCGGCACGCTCCCCGTCGTCGAGCTCACGCCGCCCGTCGCGGCGCTCGGCCCCGTGCCGCTGCGCGTGGCCGACGTTCCCGCCGTGACCACCGGAAAGAGGCTCGCCACGCTCGCGTCCACCGTCGCCTGCGCAAGCCGGTAGGCAGCCTCGGCCGCGACGATCGACTGGTTTGCCTTCAGCGACTGCTCAATGAGCTGCGTGAGCGTGGGGTCGTCGTAGAGTGTCCACCAGTCGGTCGATAGCGACGCCTGCGGGTTGGCCTGCGCACGCTGCCAGTCCACCCCTTCCTTGAACGAGGCCGGTACGTCCACCGCGGGCTTGTGGTAGTCGGGGCCGACTGCGCAGCCCGCGAGCCACGCCAGCGCGAGTGCGGCTGCGCAGCGGCGCAGCGTTGCACGCGGCTGCAAGAGCCTGGTGTGAGAAGGCCGCGCAATGAGGTACGCAGGTGTCATGGTCATGCTGCCTTCTTGCGAGGACGCAAGCGTTGATAGGCCCGGTCGAGCCACAGATAAATGACGGGCGTCGTATAGAGCGTGAGCATCTGGCTGAAAATCAGGCCGCCAATGATCGAGATGCCGAGCGGTTTGCGGAATTCCGATCCGTAGCCCGAGCCGAACACGAGCGGCAGCGCGCCGAGTATCGCGGCGCTCGTCGTCATCATGATCGGCCGGAAGCGGATCAGGCATGCGCGCGTGATGGCCTCGCTCGCGGGCCGTTTGTGCTCGCGCTCTTCGGTGATCGCGAAGTCGATCATCATGATCGCGTTCTTCTTCACGATGCCGATCAGCAGGATCACGCCCACCAGCGCGATGATCGAGAGCTGGGTATGCGTGACAAGCAGCGCAATCAGCGCGCCCACGCCGGCCGAGGGCAGCGTCGAGAGGATCGTGAGCGGGTGCATCAGGTTCTCGTAGAGGATGCCGAGCACGATGTACACGGAGAGCAGCGCGGCCAGGATCAGGAGCGGTTCGCTCGCGACCGCCTGCTGGAAGACCTGCGCCGTGCCCGCGAAGCTGCCCGTGATGCTGGCGGGCATGCGCAGTTGCGCGACGGCGTCGTCGACTTCGCGCGTGGCGTCGCCGATCGACGCGCCAGGCGCCAGGTTGAACGAGGCCGTGACGGCCGGGAAGGTGCCCTGGTGGTTGATCGAGATGGCGGTGCGGTCGATCGAGAAGCGCGCCATGGCGTTGAGCGGCACGAGCGCTTCGCCGTTGGCGAGCACCGCCGTGGAGGGCGTGTTGGTGGTGCTGCCGGGGCCCGCCACGGCGGCCGCCGATGCCGCGGCGGCGGTGGCGGCGGACTCGCTCGCGGAGGTAGCCACGCTCGGAGCCGTGGGGCTGCCGCTGCCGCTCGA
The DNA here is from genome assembly GCF_004524855.1 of Paraburkholderia pallida. Classification (NCBI taxonomy): domain Bacteria; kingdom Pseudomonadati; phylum Pseudomonadota; class Betaproteobacteria; order Burkholderiales; family Burkholderiaceae; genus Paraburkholderia; species Paraburkholderia pallida. The sequence continues at coordinate 68,982 of NZ_CP038150.1, forward strand.
GCCGCCCTGGCCCGGGTTCGGCGCGCCCGCGCTCACGTAGATGCCCTTGAGCGCGGCCGGGTTGGTCCAGTACTCGGGCGCGAGCTCCATCACCACGTGGTACTGGTTCGCCGATTTGTAGATCGTGGAGACCTGGCGCTGCCCGAACGCGTCGTACAGCGCGTTGTCGATCGAGGCGTACTTCACGCCCATGCGCGCGGCGGCGTCGCGGTTCACGTCCACCGTCGCCTGCATGCTGTTGTCCTGCTGATCCGTGTTCACGTCTTCGAGTATCGGGATCTTGTGCATCAGCGCGACCACCTTCGGCACCCAGTTGTCGAGGTCGCTCTGGTCGTCCGCGGTCAGCGTGTACTGGTACTGCGCCGCGCTCTGCCGGCCACCTACCGTGATGTCCTGCGCCGATTGCAGGTAGAGCCGCGCGCCCGGAATGTTGCCGAGCGTGTGGCGGATCTGCGCGATGACTTCGTCGGCGCTCGCATGGCGCACGCCCAGCGGCTTGAGCGTCACGAACATGATGGCCGTGTTGATCGCGTTCGTGCCGCCGATGAAGCCGCCCACAGTTACGACGTCGGGATTCGCCAGCACCTGCTTCGAGATGGCCTGGAACTTCTGCTGCATCAGCCGGTACGAGATGCTCTGCGAAGCCTGGATCGAGCCAATCAGGCGCCCCGTGTCTTCCTGCGGAAAGAAGCCCTTGGGCACGACCACATAGAGCATCACGTTGAGCGCGAGAATGAGGATCGTGACAATGCCCATCAAGAGCGGATGGCGGATCACCCAGCCGAGCGTGCGCGCATAGAAGCGGTGAAAGCGCGAGTCGGGGTAGTCTTCTTCGCGGTGTCCTTCGTGCGCGCCGCGCAGCGCCACGCTGGCCAGCATGGGCGTGACGGTGAGCGAGATCAGCATCGACATCAGGATCGCCGCCGAGAGCGAGACCGAGAACTCGCGAAAGAGCCGCCCGACGATGCCGCCCATCAGCAGCAGCGGAATGAACACGGCCACCAGCGACACGCTGATCGAGAGCACCGTGAAGCCCACTTCGCGCGCACCGTTGAGCGCGGCGAGCACGGGCCGCTCGCCGCGCTCCAGGTGCCGCATGATGTTCTCGACCACCACGATGGCGTCGTCCACCACGAAGCCGGTGGAGATCGTGAGCGCCATCAGCGAGAGGTTGTTCAGGCTGTAGCCGAGGAAGTACATGATGCCGAACGTGCCGAGCAGCGAGAGCGGCACGACGATGGCCGGCACGAGCGTCGTGCGCCAGCTGCGAAAGAACGCGAAAGTCACCGCGGTCACGAGCAGGATCGAGATCAGCAACGTGATTTCCACTTCGATGAGCGAGGCGCGGATCGTGGTCGTGCGGTCCATCAGGATGTTGAGCTTGATGGTCGGCAGGATCGACGCTTCGAGGAACGGCAGCTCGGCCTTCACGTTGTCGACGGTGTTGATGACGTTCGCGCCCGGCTCCTTGTAGACGATCAGCAGCACGGCGGGCTTGCCGTCCGAGAGGCCGAAGTTCTCCAGATTTTCCACGTCCTGGCGCACGTAGCCCAGGTCCGAGATGTGCACGACGTCGTTGCCCACGCGCTTGACGATGATGGGCGCGTAGTCGGCCGGGTTGTAGAGCATGTCGTTCGCGCCGATCGTGTAGTTCACCCCTGCGAGTGCGGCCGACCCCTTCGGCAGGTCGGTGTTGGCGCTCGCAATGGCCGAGCGGATCTGCTCGAGGCTCACGCCGTAGTGGCTCACGCGGTCGGGGTTCAACTCGATGCGCACGGCCGGCAGCGCGCCGCCGCCCACGTTCACGTCGCCCACGCCCGGCGTTTGCAGCAGCTTTTGCTGGAGCACCGTGGAGGCGGCGTCGTAGAGCTGGCCGCGCGTGGCCGTGTCGGAGGTCAGGCTGATGATGAGAATGGGCGCGTCGGCGGGGTTCGCCTTGCGGTAGGTGGGGTTGCCGTCGAGGTTCGCGGGCAGGTTCGTGCGCGCCGCGTTGATGGCGGCCTGCACGTCGCGCGCCGCGCCGTCGATGTTGCGGTTCAGGTCGAACTGCATCGTGATGCGCGTGCCGCCCAGCGAGCTCACCGAGGTCATCTCCGTGATGCCGGCGATCTGGCCGAACTGGCGCTCGAGCGGCGTGGCCACCGATGTGGCCACCGTGGTCGGATCGGCGCCCGGCAAGTGCGCGAACACGTAGATGGTCGGAAAGTCGATCTCGGGCAGCGGCGCCACCGGCAGCAGCTTGAACGCGAGCATGCCGAACAGCGCAATGCCCACGGCGATCAGCGTGGTCGCGATCGGGCGGCGGATGAACGGTTCGGAGAGGTTCATCGCGGCTTACTCCGTGGCCGCGTCGGCCGTGCCTTGCGCCGGCTTGCTGAAGAAGTCCTCGACGCGGTGCAGCGCGAGGTACATCACGGGCGTGGAGAACAGCGTGAGGAGCTGGCTCACGATCAGGCCGCCAATGATCGCAATGCCAAGCGGATGGCGTAGCTCCGCGCCCATGCCGGTGCCGAATGCGAGCGGCAGGGCGCCGAACAGCGACGCCATGGTGGTCATCAGGATCGGCCGGAAGCGCAGCCCGGCGGCGCGGCGGATCGCTTCCACGGGTGCGAGCCGCTCGTTGCGTTCGAGCTCGAGCGCGAAGTCGATCATCATGATCGCGTTCTTCATCACGATGCCGATCAGCAGCACGATCCCGATCAGCCCGATGATGTCGAACTGCGTGCCGGTGATCACGAGCGCCGCGAGCGCGCCGAGCGCGGCGGAGGGCAGCGTCGAGAGGATCGTCACCGGGTGGATGAAGCTCTCGTAGAGGATGCCGAGCATCAGGTAGACCACAACGATCGCGGCCGCCACGAGGAACGCCTCGTTCGCGAGCGAGGCCTGGAAGGTGGCCGCCGAGCCTTCGAGCGAAGCCTGCACGGCGGACGGCAGGCCGATGCGCCGCTCCGCGCTCGATAGATGCGAGAGCGCGGTGCCGAGCGTGTAGCCCGGCGCCAGGTTGAACGAAACATCGGCGTAGGGGAACTGGCCCTGGCGGTTGATCGTCACCGGCACGGGCACGACCTTCATGCTCGCCATGGAGGCGAGCGGCGCCACGCCGCCCGAGGACGTATCCACATAGAGGCCGTCTAGCAGATGCGCCACGGCGCTCGATGCGTGGTCGGCCGCGAGCACGACGTGGTACTGGTTCAGCTGCGTGTAGATGGTCGAGACCTGGCGCTGCCCGAATGCGTCGTAGAGCACGTCGTCGATCGCCTGGGGCGTGATGCCGAGCCGCGAGGCCGTATCGCGGTCGAAGGTCAGCTGGATCTGGTTGCCCTCCTGCATGGACTGGCTCTGCACGTCGGCGAACGCGGAGTCCGCACGCAGCGCCGCAATCAGCTTGCCGGTCCATTCGCCCAACACCACGGGGTCCGTCGCCTGCAGGCCCACGCGGTAGCTCGTGGTGGAGATGGTGTCGTCGAGCGTGAGGTCCTGCACCGGATGCAGGAAGAGCCGCATGCCCGCGTCGCTCGCGGTGGAGTCCGCAAGGCGGCGGATCACGGCGGCGCTGCTGTCGCGCTCGCCCTTGTCCTTCAAGTTGATGAGGATGGTGCCCTGGTTGAGCGTCGGGCTCGTCTGGTTGATGCCGACGAACGACGAGAGGCTCGCCACCGCGGGGTCCTTGAGAATCTGCGCGACGAGCTGCTCCTGCTTCTGCACCATGTAGGGAAATGAAATGCCGGGCGCCGCCTGCGAGATGCCTTCGATGAGGCCCGTGTCCTGCTCGGGAAAGAAGCCCTTGGGCATGAAAAAGAGAATCGCGAAGGTGAACGCCGCCGTCACCGCCACCGAGATCAGCGTGAGCACGCGGTGCTCGAGCACCCAGCCGAGCGCCCGCACGTAGCGCGCGTTGATCTTGTCGAAGAAGTCGGCGTGGTGCGCCTGGGCGTGTTCCGCGTCGTGCGGCTTGAACATGCGCGAGCACATCATCGGCGTGAGCGTGAGCGAGACGATTGCCGAGATCACGATCGCAATCGCGAGCGTGAGCGCGAACTCGCGAAAGAGCCGCCCAACCACGTCGCCCATGAAGAGCAGCGGGATCATCACGGCGATCAATGATACGGAGAGCGAAACGATCGTGAAGCCGATCTGCTTCGCGCCCTTGAGCGCCGCTTCGAGCGGCGTCTCGCCCATCTCCAGGTGGCGCGTGATGTTCTCGATCATCACGATGGCGTCGTCCACCACGAAGCCCGTCGCCACCGTGAGCGACATGAGCGTGAGGTTGTTCAGCGAGAAGCCCAGCCCATAGGCCACGGCAAGCGTGCCAATCAGCGAGAGCGGCACCGTCACGGCCGGAATGATCGTGGCCGAGAGCTTGCGCAGGAAGATGAAGATCACCATCACCACGAGCGCGACGGCCACGCCCAGTTCGGATTCGACGTCCTTCACCGAGGCGCGGATCGTCTGCGTGCGGTCGGTCAGCACGTCCACCTTGAGCGTGCCGGGCAGGCTCGCGCGCAACTGCGGCAGCACCTTCTGCACGCGGTCCACCACGTCGATCACGTTCGCGCCCGGCTGCCGCTGGATGTTGAGCACGATCGAGGGCTTGTCGTTGGTCCACGCGGCCTGGCGCACGTCCTCGGCGCCATTCACGGGCTGCGCGACCTGCGAGAGCCGGATGGGCGCGCCGTTCTTGTACGCGATCACGAGGTCCGTGTAGGCATCGGCCGTTTGCAACTGGTCGTTCGCGCCGATCGAATACGACTGAAAGCGGCCGTCGAGATTGCCCTTCGCCTGGTTCACGTTGGCCTCGGCGAGGGCGGTGCGCACGTCGTCGAGCGACATCCCCAGCGAGTTGAGCGCGCCCGTGTTCGTCTCCACGCGCACCGCGGGGCGCTGGCCGCCGCTGATCGTCACGAGCCCCACGCCCGAGATCTGCGAGATCTTCTGCGCGAGACGCGTGTCGGCGAGGTCCTCGATCTTCGTGAGCGGCAGCGTGGCGGACGTGAGCGAGAGCGTGAGCACCGGCGCGTCGGCCGGATTGACCTTGCTGTAGACGGGCGGGTAGGGCAGGTTCGCGGGCAGGTAGCTCGCCGATGCGTTGATCGCGGCCTGCACCTCCTGCTCCGCGACGTCGAGCGAAAGCGAGAGGTCGAACTCGAGCGTGATGACGGAAACGCCGTTGGAGCTGGTCGAGTTCATCGACTTCAGGCCCGCCATTTCGCCGAGCTGGACTTCGAGCGGCGCCGTGATGGACGAACTCACCACGTCGGGCGCGGCGCCCGGGTACTGTGTGTAGACCTGGATCGTCGGGTAGTCGACTTCGGGCAGCGCGGAGACGGGCAGCAGGTGATAGCCGAGCAGGCCGGCGAGCAGCACCGCCACCATCAGGAGCGAGGTGGCGATGGGCCGTTCGATGAACGGGCGCGAGATGTTCATGGGCGCGGCCTGTTAGTACGAGCCAGACGAACCAGAGGAAGCGGACGAAGCGGCGGAGCCGGCTGAAGCCGCCGTTGCCGACGCCACCACGCGCACGAGCGAGCCGTTGTCGAGCTTGTCGGCGCCGTCGGTGACCACGCGCTCGCCGGGCTTCACGCCGGCGTCCAGAATGGCCGTGTCGTCGCCGCTCACCGGGCCCGCCTTCACGTTGCGGAGCACGGCCTTGTTGCCCGCGCCCAGCACGAAGATGAAGTCGCCGTTGGTGCCGTGCTGGATCGCGACGGTCGGGATCACCGGCACCTGGTCGAGCGTGTCGGCCTGCATGCGCGCGTTCACGAACTGGTTCGGAAACAGCGCGTCGCCCGCGTGATCGAACTGGGCGCGCACCTTCACCGTGCCGGTGGTCGTGTCCACCTGGTTGTCGAGCGCGTACAGCGCGCCGGTGGCCAGCAGCTTGCGCTTGTCGCGGTCGTAGGCCAGCACCTTCACGGGGCCGCGCGCCATCGCTTCGTGAATCTGGCCGAGGTAGTCCTCCGGCACCGCGAAGATCACGGTGGCCGGGTCCAGTTGCGTGATGACGGCCATGCCCGTGGTGCTCGTCGTCGTGACGTAGTTGCCCGGGTCCACGAGGCGCAGGCCAATCACGCCATCCACGGGCGAGGTGATCGTGCAGTAGTCGACCTGCACCTGGAGGCTTTTCACGTTGCCGGTGTCGGCCGTGACCGTGCCTTCGTCCTGCTTGACGGTGGCGGCCTGGGTGTCGAGCGTCTGCTGCGTGACCGAGCCGGTCTTGATGAGCGTCTGATAGCGCTGCAGGTTCAGGCGGTCGTTGGCGAGCGTCGCCTGATCGTGCACGAGCGTGCCCTGGGCCTGCTGCAATTGCGCTTCCAGCTGGCGCGAGTCGATGTGCGCGATGACCTGGCCTTTCCCGACGTGCTGACCTTCGCGGAAGTCGACCGAATCGAGAATGCCGTTGACCTGGGTGACGAGCGTGACCGTGCGGATGGCCGTGACGGTGCCGAGCGCGTCGATATAGACGGGCACGTCGGCGAGCTTCACGGCAACGGCCGAGACCGGCACGCCGCGCGGCGCGGCGGGCGGGGGCGCGGCGGGGCGCCGGATCAGGAAGAACCACGCCGCAACGGCGATCAGCAGCAGCGCGACAGCGAGTGCCGCCCAGTTGAGGGGCTTTCTTTTCATGACGCCTCGTTCGGGAACCCGTTAGCTTCCCTCGGCCCCTGACGTGTGGCCCGTCTTGCGCGTGCTGCCGCGGCTGGGTCGGCCTCACGCGGAATCACCCGGGATCACCCGCAGCCATCCGGGCCACGCTGGGGAGGGATAATATTTGTGAAGTGCTACTGCAAGGGCCATGCCACCGCGCGTCGAACGATGCGGCTTGGGTTGTGCGGGCCCATGAAGGACACGGCGCGCGTGAGGCTGTCGTGAATCCCAACACGCGGTGTCATGAATCGCGACACTTTCGGCCGCCATCGCTGCGCGTTCGCGCGACAGCGCAGCGGCACGGCAAGCGGCGCGCGCTGGCACGGCTTTCGCATCGGATCATGCCCCTGCTCTCGTCACGACTGAAAACCGGAAACTGGACCGACATGCTCCGATCCTTGCGCGGCCGGCTGATCCTGCTGCTCGTTCTTCTCGTTGGCGCGGCGCTGGCGACCGGCATCCTGATGGTGGGGCTGTTCCATCAGTCGGCGGCCGCGCAGCAAGGCCAGGCGGCGGCCGAGAATAGCCGCGCATGCGATGCGATCGCGGCGGCGTATCGAGCCAACTACGGGGCCAGCAGCGGAGTCTTCGGCGCGCCCAACACAGCGCACCCGGACGCGAAGATTCGCGACGTCGCGCTCGACGGCCCCGAGGGCGCCGCATTGCGCGAGCGCCTGAGCGCGCTGCTGGCCAATGCGCTGCGCACGCGGCCCGGCGTGCAGGGGGGCGTCTGGAGCGGTGCGACGGGCTCGCTCGCATACGCTTATCCCACCTACGTGGGCGCGGTGCAGCGCACCGATCCGCCCGCCGGCGAGCTGCCGCGGATTCGCGCGCTCAACGCGGCGGCGCTCGCGAACGACCGCACGACCAGCATGCGCTACAGCGGCCAGACGCAAACGCTGCTGCTGGCGGCGTGCCCGCTGCCGGGGCCGATCCCGCACCTCACCGCGTGGACCATGAGCTGGACGCTCACCTTCGCGGGCCGCAGCTACCATCAGCTGATGGCGGGCCTCGGTGTGCTGCTCGTGACGGTGCTCGCGGCGGCGGCGCTGCTCACGCATCTCACCATCACCTGGTCGCGCCACGTCTCGCAGATCGAAAGCGCGCTCAACGCCTACGACGTGGCCGAGCTGCCGGTGCTGCCGGCCACGCGCGAGCGCGAGCTCGACCGCATCGTGCTCGCGCTGAACGAGGCGGCGCGCAGGCTCGCGGCCGCGCGGCAGCGCGCCGACACGCTCGCGCGCCAGATGGCCACGGCCGAGCGCATGGCCGCGATCGGCCGCGTGGCTGCGGGCGTCGCGCACGAGATCCGCAATCCCATCGCGGCCATGCGGCTGAAGGCCGAGAGCGCCGTGGCGGCGGGCCCCGAGCGCCAGCCCCAGGCGCTGCATGTGATCCTCGGGCAGATCGAGCGCCTCGACGCGCTCGTGCGGCGCCTGCTCAGCATCACCGAACACGACGAGCCGAAGCGCGAGCGCGTGGCGCTCGCGCCGTTCCTCGACGCGTGCCTCGCGCAGAACGCGGACGAGGCGTCCGCGAAGCAGGTTACGATGACGCGCACGGGCGACCTGCGCGAAGCCCGCTTCGATCCCGACCAGATGCAGCGTGCGCTCGACAACCTGATCCTCAACGCGATCCACGCGGCGCCGCCCGGCAGCCGCATCGAAGTGGCCGCGCGCAACGAACCCGAAGGGGCCGTGCTCGCCGTGCACGACGAGGGCACGGGGCCGCCCGCCGCGATCCTCGACCACCTGTTCGAGCCGTTCGTGACCGGCCGGCCGGACGGCACGGGCCTCGGCCTCTCGATCGTGCGCGAAGTGGCGGAGGCGCACGGCGGCGCCGCGCGCTTCACTCACAGCGAGCGCGGAACGACTTTTGAAATGGTGCTGCCATGGCCCACATCCTGATCGTCGACGACGACGAGACCATGCGCGACGCGCTCGCCGAAGTCGTGCGCGACCTCGGCCACAGCGTCTGCCTCGCGGCGAACGGCACCGTGGCGCTCGAACTGGTCGAGCGCGAGCGCGAGCGCGTGAATGCGATGTTCCTCGACCTGCGCATGCCCGGCATCGACGGGCTCGAAGTGCTGCGCCGCCTGCGCGAGCGTCCCGGTGCGCCCACCGTGGCGGTGCTGACCGCGCACGCGATGGCGTCGAACACGATCGAGGCGATGCGGCTGGGCGCCTTCGACCATCTCACCAAGCCGATCGGCCGCAACGACCTCGCGCAGGTGCTCGAGCGCATGCTGGCGAGCATCGTCGAGCCGCAGCCGAGCGCCGCGAGCGTGGAGCCCGAAACGCTGATCGGCTCGAGCGAGGCGATGCGCACGGTGCAAAAGACCATCGGCGTAGTCGCGGACAGCGACGCCACCGTGCTCATCACCGGCGAAACGGGCACGGGCAAGGAAGTGGTCGCGCGCGCAATCCACGAGCACGGCCAACGCAATCGCGGGCCGTTCGTGGCCGTGAACTGCGCGGCGATTCCGCCCGACCTGCTCGAGAGCGAGTTGTTCGGCCATACGCGCGGCGCGTTCACGGGCGCGAGCGCCGAGCGCGAAGGCGCGTTCCGCCAGGCCGAGCACGGCACGCTCTTTCTCGACGAAATCGGCGACATGGGCATGGCGATGCAGGCCAAGATCCTGCGCGCGCTGCAAGAGCGCGTGGTCACGCCGGTGGGCGGCCGGCCCGTGCCTGTGCAGGTGCGCGTGATTGCCGCCACGCACCGCGACCTGATGCGCGGCGTGCGCGAGGGGAGCTTTCGCGAGGACCTCTATTACCGGTTGCACGTCGTGCCGATCCATCTGCCGCCGCTTTCGGCGCGCATCTCCGACATCGTGCCGCTCGCCGAGCATTTCCTCGCGCGCGCGGGCACGCGCAAGCGGCTTTCGGCCGACGCCGCGGCGCACCTGATCCGCTATGGCTGGCCCGGCAACGTGCGCGAGCTGAAGAACGCGATGGAGCGCGTTGCCGTGATGGTGCGCGGCGAGTACATCCATGCGATCGATCTCGCGTTTCTCCAGAGCGAGCGCTCGGGCGCGGACCCGCTGCTCGACTGGCCCGACGAGGACCTGCCTTCCGCGCTCGCGCGTCTCGAGGAAATGCTGATTCGCCGCGCGCTCGTGCACAGCAACAACAATCGCACCGACGCCGCGCGACGGCTGAACGTGAATCGGCAGTTGCTGTATGCCAAGCTCAAGCGCTATGGCATCGAAGTGTCGGACGAGAAAGGCGGCGAGGGAGAGGAGGGGGGCGAGGGCATGCGCTAGAGGCGCGCTGGCTCAACGGACGTTATTCATCCCCGATCGCGCCAGATAGCCTATAAAACAAGAACAAATTCGCAGCGCCTGAGATTGCCGCCCCGCTTGCATGTCCGCTTGCACGTACATTGCAAGCAAAACGAAATGTCATGTGCGGGGCATTTCAAGCCGAAACGAACCAGGAGGCAGACATGGGAGACTCCTCACCCGCCACGCCCGCGGCCGGTCCCACGCACGGCGCCGAGCCGCATCAAGAGGCGCTGGCCGGCCTCGCGCTTGCTGCGCTCGGCATCGTCTATGGCGACATCGGCACGAGCCCGCTTTACACGCTCTCCACCGTGTTCGATCCGGGCAACGGACTGGCGCTCAATGCTTTCAATATTGTAGGCATTGTCTCGTTGATCTTCTGGTCGTTGATGGTCGTGGTCTCGCTCAAATATGTCGCGTTGATCCTGCGGGCCAACAATCACGGTGAGGGCGGGATCATGGCGCTGCTGGCGCTCGCCGCCTCGTCGGTCGCGCATCGGCCGCGGCTGCGCAATGCGTTGCTCGTGGTGGGTGTGATGGGCGCATCGCTGTTCTTCGGTGACAGCGTGATTACGCCGGCGATCTCGGTGCTGAGCGCCGTGGAGGGGCTGGAGGTGGCTGCGCCGTCGCTCAAGACCTTCGTGATTCCGGTGACGCTCGCCGCGTTGATCGTGCTCTTCATTGCGCAAAAGCGCGGCACCGGCGGCATCGGTACCGTGTTCGGGCCGGTGATGGTGCTCTGGTTCGTCGTGATCGGCGTGGCCGGTATCGCCAATATCGCCACCGCGCCCGTCGTGCTGGTGGCGCTCAATCCGCTGCGCGGGCTGGCGTTTTGTCTGCATCACCGGTGGCTTGCGTTTGTCGCGCTCGGTGCAGTCGTGCTTTCGCTTACTGGCGCCGAGGCGCTTTATGCCGATATGGGCCATTTCGGTAAGCGGCCGATCCGGCTCACCTGGTTTGGTGTGGTGTTTCCGGCGCTCGCGCTCAATTATCTCGGGCAGGGCGCGTTGCTGTTGACTAATCCCGGTGCTGTGCAGAACCCGTTTTATCGGCTCTTTCCGCAATGGGCGATCTTTCCGATGATCGTGCTCGCCACGCTCGCTACAGTCATTGCCTCGCAGGCCGTGATATCCGGCACGTACTCGATGGCGATGCAGGCCATGCAACTGTCGTTTCTGCCGCGTATGAGTATCGTCCATACGTCCGAGCGCGAGTTTGGACAGATTTATGTGCCTGGTATCAACTGGATTTTGCTGATTACTGTGGTCGCCGCTGTGGTTGGGTTTGGGTCGTCTACCGCGCTGGGGTCCGCTTATGGCATTGCCGTGACCGGCACGATGCTTATCACTACGTGCCTCACGTTCTTCGTGGTGCGCTATGCGTGGCATTACAACTGGGCGCTTTGTGTGCTGGCTACCGCGTTCTTTCTCGTGATCGATGCGCTGTTCTTCTCGGCTAATCTGCTGAAGATTGTTGAAGGAGGGTGGTTCCCACTGGCTATTGGTGTAATCGTTTTCACGATTATGGCCACGTGGGGGCGTGGCTGGCAGATGATGATGGCAGAGGCGCGGGCTCGTGCGGGGAAGAAGCCGCTTAAGCCTTATCTTGCTTCGCTGCTTGCAAGTTCGCCCGTGCGGGTCGGTGGAACTGCGATTTTTCTCACGCCCGATACCGAGTCTGTGCCTCATGCGCTGATTAATAATCTGCGGTATAACCGCGTGCTCCATGAGCGTGTTGTGTTTCTCACGGTCACGACGCAGAGCGTGCCGCATGTGCCCGTGAGCGAGCGGCTGAAGGTCGTGTTGCTGGAGCCAGGCTGTTATCAGGTGATGGTCGCCTACGGGTTCAAGGACGAAGTGAACCTGCCGCTCACGCTTGAAGATGCCAAGATGGCCGGGCTTGTGTTCGAGCCTAAGGAGACTTCATGGTTCCTCAGTCGAGCGATGGTCGTGGCCGCGCCCGGGCGGGGGATGGGGTTCTGGCGCGGGCGGTTGTTTGCTGTGATGCTCCATAACGTTGGGAATATTGCGGCGTTTTTTAAGCTGCCGGCCAATCAGGTTATTGAGTTGGGGGCTCGGGTGGAGATTTGATTGCGCGGTTGGGGTTCGCGCTTTTGATGGGCGCGTTGGCCTTAACTTGGATTCGCGGCGGGCCGCAAGCGTTGCCCCTGTGCGGGGCGGCACCTACTTTTCTTTGCCGCGGCAAAGAAAAGCAACCGTATTGGGAGTCAAGCGGTTGCTGGCTGGCAGAGGCTGGATTGCCGACACGTCTATCAGCAATGCATAGGCGAGCGCATACCGCACGATTGATGATCGCGCCCGGACTGCCCGCCAACGGGGCAATGCGTGATGAAACTCAGTTGAGCGGCGGACTCCAGTGCGTGGCGTTACGAACCATTGCATTAAGCGTGACGACGAGCTTGCGGATGCAGGCCGTGATAGCTACCTTGAACGGTTTGCCAGCCTTGCGTAGCCGGTCATAGAACGCCCGGATGGTAGGGTTAAAACGCAGCGCGGGCACGCAGGCCATATAGAGGGCGCGCCGCACGACAGCGCGCCCGCCCTGGATACGGCGCTTGCCGATGTGCTTGCCGCTGTCGCTATTGAAGGGGGCGACGCCGGTGAGCGCAGCGATCTCGCGGCGGTTCAGGGACCCGAGCTGGGGCATGAAGGCGATCAGCGTCGCGGCGGCGCCGGGACCGATGCCGGGCACAGAGCGTAGCAGGTCTTCCTTCTGGCGCCACGCGGGCGAGGAGCGCAGGAATGAATCGATGTCATTGTCGGCGATCTTGATCTGCAGCTTGAGCCATTTGATGTGCTCGTTCAGACTGTCCCGCGCAGCAGCATGGGCGCGTTCAAGACGAGCTTTCTCGGCCACAAGCATCTCGATGAGCTGGGCGCGGCGCAGCAGCAGGGCCTGTAACTGCTCCGTCTGCAGATCGTTGAGCGGGCGCACGTCGGGCTTGAGGACCGCGGCGAAATGAGCGATGGCGAAGGCATCGATGCGATCGGTTTTAGCGCGCGTGCCGGTTGCGCGGGCGAAGTCGCGAACCTGCCGGGGATTGACCGCGACAGCGGGCAGGCCGGCTTCGCACAGGGCCCTGAGCAGGGCGAGTTCAAGCTTGCCGGTGGCTTCCAGGACGATCAGCGTGGGGTTCAACGCGATCAGGCGTTGCACCAGCTGTTCAATGGCGCGGGGCTCATTGTCGACACGAAAATGTTCGGTGGTGTCATGAATGGCAACATCGAGCGCGGTGCCGCTGACGTCGATGCCGATATAAACGGAATGAGAGTGGTTCATCACGGTACCCATACTTGCAGAAAAATACGAGCTCGGGGCTCAGTCAACTGTTCGGGCTAGGAGGATGAAAAGGACAGTCGCTCAAGCTTTTCTGCGTGCTCGAGGCACGGTAGGCAGACGAGCTGACTGTCCCTGTGACGGCAACTGATCAGGTCGACGTCACAGAAGGGAATATACAAGTAGGCAAAAGAAAGCCGCTCAAACCGCCAGTGTGACGCAGTTCACCACTGCCCCGTATATCGGAGCGGCTCCGGGGCATCCGTCTTCTCGCACATTCGTTTGATTTCCGCATACACGCTTGCACCCGGTCGGTTTGGGTTATCGCCGACGGCGCGCGCAGCGCCGTACGGCATCACCCCGGATGCACGTGTATTCGTAGTCCCCACACGTATTCGCCTGTCCAGGCGCATGCCTCGTTTCCCTTGTTGACCCGCCGTCATGCGCGTAGCGCGTGACGGGATGAATACGCCCTCTATCACCGCTTATTCCGGTGTCTTCGCACGATCGTGCGCCTCCGAACGGGCTTTCATGCGCGTCGCGTTTTGACCGCCGCGGTAGGGATGGCTGATCGGGCCGGTAGGGGTTTAGCCTCAAACTGCACCCTAGAATCATACCCACCTCCCGCACCGCGCCGCCCGCACGGCGGCGCAGCAGGGCAGTCAAAACCCGGCACTTCCTCATAACGAATCATGATCCATATTCTCGATGAAATCACGCTCGCCACCGAGCGCGTCCCGGAGGTGCTCGCAGCGCTGCAGCAACACTATCTGCCCGGCCACGCGTCACGTGGATTGAGCCTCGCCGGACAATGGGTGTCGCCGCCCGTCGCCGTGCCCGGCCAGCCCAACGTCCTGCGCCTGTTGTGGCAGGTCGCCGACGCACCGGCCTATTACCGCGTGCGTGCGATGACCGATGCCGCGGTCGTCGGCTTCTGGATGAACGTCGATGCCATTTGCGAAAGCCGGCAGCGCCATGTGATGGTCGACGCGCAGTCGCCGTTGCCCGCTCCGCTGGAGGCACATCATGCGGCATGAGACGGCCCAGGTATTCATCGACGCGGGCGCCGACACGAACGCGATCGAACGCGCTGTAGCGGCGCGCGTCGCCGGACTGGCCGAACACGGCCGTATCGGCTTCGCGCGCAATCTCGAAGGCAGTTGGGGCGCGGGCGACTACACGCTCGATCTCATGCTTGACGACGACGCTCCGGCATGCGATGACGTATTCGCCGATCTCGCCGCGATTGCCGGCGTCGCCCGCATCGATCATGTCGGATGCCTAAGCATTGGGGGCGGCCTGCGCGATTCAGGTTTGCGCGACGGCATCTGGCGCACGCTGATGCTTCGGGTTCGCGCCGGGGCCAGTGACAGTCATGTCGCCGCGCTCGAGCGCGAGTTGCTGCAAATGCCCGCGTTCATGGCCGGCATCCGCAACTGGCGGTTGAGCCGCGTCGCCACGCCCGGCACGTGGACGCACGTCTGGCAGCAAGAGTTCACGCGGGCCGACGACCTGCTCGGCGAATACCTGATGCATCCGTTCCACTGGGGCTGGGTCGACCGATGGTTCGACGCTGAACATCCCCAATGGACCGTAGAAGCGATCTCGCACGCATTCTGTCCGCTTGAGTCGAGTCTGCTGACGGTCCCCGCTTCGTAGTACGCCTCGCAGTTCATCTCGTAGTGCGCCGAATATGGCGAATCGAATAAATAAAGGAGACATCCCTGTGCGAGCTATTCAGATTGACCGCACCGGTCCTTCGGATTTGATGACCGTGGCGGACCTGCCCATACCCGAACCCGGCCCCGGCGAGGTGCTGATCCGCATCGCGTGCGCCGGCGTCAATCCCGCCGACTGGAAGTGCCGTGAGGGCTATCTTGGCGCGTTCATCGAATACACGTTCCCGTTCGTGATCGGCTTCGACGCGGCCGGTGTCGTCGTCGCGCTGGGGGAGGGCGTAGACGGGCCGCCGCCCGGCACGCGCGTCTTCGCGCAAACCGACGTGGGCGCCGGGAAGTGGGGCTCGTTTGCCGAGTTTGTGACGGTGCGGCATGACTCAGTCGTTCGCATTCCTGAGAACATGAGCTTCGCACAAGCCGCCGCGACGCCGACGCCGGCGCTGGCCGCCTGGGCTGGCGTCTTCGACGACGGCGGCCTGAGCGCCGGGCAAAAGATCCTGATTCATGGCGGTGCTGGCGCCGTCGGCACGTTTGCGATCCAGTTCGCCAAGCAGGCGGGCGCCGAAGTCGCCGCCACTTGCGCGGCACACAACCGGTCTTATGTCCAGGCGCTCGGCAGCGACCTCGCTATCGACTACCAGTCCGAGGATATCGGGGCCGCCGTGAAGGCGTGGGCGCCGCATGGCGTCGATGTCGTGCTCGACGCGGTTGGCGCAGGCACTTTGCCCACCGCGCTGGATATGCTGGCAACGGGCGGGGTGCTCGTCAACATCATGACGCTTACCGCCGAAGATGCCGAACGGCTGCCGGCGCTTGCCGCCGAGGCCGGCAAGCGCGGTCTGCGTACCGCGATGACCTTCAGCCGCATGCCGAGCGGCGAGCAGCTCGGCCGTATCGCCGCGCTCGTCGAGCAGGCCGGCCTGCAAACACCGCGCGTCGAAACCCTGCCGCTCGAACAGGCACCGCGGGCGCTGGACCTCGTTCAGTTCGGCCAAGCCAAAGCGAAACTCGTCCTCGACGTGGCCGATCTGGCCGGCTGACAGCGAGCGAAATCGACCGATAATCACTAAGGAAAGCTGATGAATGACATCGGAACGCAAAAACTTGCGGGCAAGTGTGCGCTCGTGACCGGCGCGAGCCGCGGCATCGGCCGCGCGATCGCGCAGCGGCTCGCCGCCGAAGGCGCAACCGTGGTGGTGACGGCGCGCAGCCTCGGGCACTCGGGGGACGTGGCCGGCACGCTAGCGGAGACGGTCGCGCTGATCGAAAGCGCCGGTGGCCGCGCGATTGCGCTTGCCGCCGATCTGACCGATGCCGTCGGTCGCGATGCGCTCGTCGAGCGCGCGGCGCAGGCCGCTGGCGGGCTGGACATCCTGATCAACAACGCGGGCGTCGCCGACTACGAGAGCGTCGAGAATATGCCCATGGAGATGTTCGAGCGCACCTTCGACCACTATCTGCGCATCCCGTTCGCACTCGCGCAGGCGGCAATCCCGCTGATGCGCTCACGCGGCGCGGGCTGGATCGTGAATGTCGGCTCGGTGACGGCGCTGCCGCCGCTGCGCCCCTTCGACGATTTCGCGCGCGCCGGGGGCGCCACCGTGTACGCGGCGGTGAAGGCAGCGCTCTCGCGCTTCACGCAAGGGCTCGCGGCCGAACTCGAGGCCGATGGCATTGCCGTCAATCTGGTGGCGCCGAGCACCGCGATCCGCACGCCTGGCGCGGCCCGCTATATTCCGGAGGGCTACCCGACCGAAGACGTCGCCTATCTGGCCGAAACGGCGCTCGCGTTGTGCCTGCTGCCGGCGCGCGAGCGCACTGGCGTCATCGCGCACAGCCTGCATTTCCCGCTCGCGAACGCGTTGCAGGTGCGCTCGCTCGATGGGCGCACCGTGCTGCCGCCGCCCACGGTGCCGGCCTACGCGCATCCCCACATCAACGCTTTGGGAGTCTGAACATGACGACATCGATTCGCTTCGACGGCGGGACGGCCGTCATCACTGGCGCGGCCAGCGGCATCGGCAGCGGTCTTGCGCGGCACGCGGCCGGGCTCGGCATGCGCCTCGTGCTTGCCGATCTCGATGCGGCGCGGCTCGACGCGTTCGCCGCGACGCTCGATACCGAAGTGCTGTGCGTGCCGACCGACGTCAGCCGGCCGGAGGCGGTCGAGGCGCTGGCGCAAGCTGCGTGGCAGCGCTTCGGCGGTGTCGATTTGCTGTTCAATAATGCCGGCATCATGGCAACGGGCTTCAGTTGGGAAATCTCGGCTGAACGCTTCGAGCGCAGCTTTGCGGTCAATGTGCATGGCGTGCTCAACGGCATGCGTAGTTTCGTGCCGCGCATGCTCGAACGCAACGTGTCTGCACGCATTGTGAATACCGCATCGATTGGCGGGTTCTTGCCGAGCCCGCTGATGGCGCCTTACTCGGCGACGAAGTTTGCAGTGGTGGCGCTGACTGAATCGCTGCATGGCGAGTTGAAGATGATCGGCGCGCCGATCGGTGTCTCGCTGCTGGCGCCGGGGCCGGTGCAGAGCTCGATCTTTGATGATCCGTTTGGTGGCGCGTATGAGCGCGCTGAGGTGCGCGGGTTTGTTGACACGATGCGCAAGATGCTTGGTGCGAATGGGCTCACGCCGGATCAGTTCGCTGAACGCGTGTTCGAAGGGATTCGTGAGGGGCGGTATTGGCTCCTACCGCAGCCGGAGATGATCGATCAAGCGTTGCAGTATCGGACGCAGGGGATTCTGGATAGACGTAATCCGGAACTGCCGGTGTATTGAATTTGCGTGGTTCTCGGCGCGTTGGCCTTAACTTGTATTCGCGGCGGGCCGCAGGCCACCTACTTTCTTTGCCGCGGCAAAGAAAAGTAGGCAAAAGAAAGCCGCTCAAACCGCCAGTGTGACGCAGTTCACCACTGCCCTGTCAATCGGAGTGGCTCCGGGGCGTCTGTCATCACGCGGCGTATAGCGGAGTGACTAAGGGCTCATCCAACCGGCGGCGCTGCGCGCGCCGTGGGGTATAACCCAAACCAGTGGGATACATGCGTGTACGCGGGATCATGGGTATTGGTAGGTTGCATTAAAATACATAGGAATCCGATGTATTTAGCGGAAGCAATCCCGCGCTTTCGCCGGCAGCACGCCCGGTTTTCCTTGCATACCCTTCCGCCCGCGCGTAGCGCGTGGCGGGAAGAATGAGCCCTTTGTCACTAACGCGGAGTGTGCGAGATGACGGATGCTCCGGAGCCGCTCCGGTTGGAGGGGCCGTGGTGGACGGCGTAACACTGGCGGTTTAAGCCGCTTTCTTTTGCCTACTTTTCTTTGCGGCTGCAAAGAAAAGTAGGTGCCGCCCCGCACAGGGGCAACGCCTGCGGCCCGCCGCGAAAACAAGTTAAGGCCAAAGCCAAAAAGAATCCCCCAAACCCGATAAATCACAATTTAAAAACACTCACTGAGCACGTTGCACCCGCAGTTCAGTCCGGCGACGCTATCGCCAAGACCTGCTCACAATTCTATGTAATAAGGAATGCAAATGAAAAAAGCCATTCACATCGCGATACCCATCTGCGCACTAGCAGCAACCCTGACGCTGGCAACAGCGTCCCTCGCAAAAACCAGCCCCGAGGACATGGCAAAGCTGGAAGGCCCGCTCACCCCAATGGGCGCCGAACGCGCCGGGAACGCAGACGGCACCATCCCCGCCTGGACCGGCAAATGGCTCGGCGCCCCGCCCGACATCACCTACAAGCAGGGCGAACGCTTCCCCGACCCCTACGCGAGCGACAAGCCACTCTTCACGATTACCGCACAGAACATGCAGCAGTACGCAGCGCGTCTAACCGACGGCGAAAAGGCGCTCCTGAAGAAGTACCCGGATACCTTCAAGATCACCGTGTATCCGAGCCATCGCGATTTCCGCTACCCGGACGAGGTCTACAAGGCGATCCGCACCTACGCGCCGCAGACGACCATGACGCCGGACCAGAACGGCTTGAAGGATTTTCCGCCAGTCGCGCCGTTCCCGGTACCCAAGGACGGGGTGGAAGCCATGTGGAACCTGCGCTTCGCCTCGCTGATCGAGTGCGAGAGCGCCACCTATGACCAGGCCGTCGTCTATCCGGATGGCAACATCGCCCGGGGCAAGGTGAACTACTTCATTTACGGGCCGCGCGGCGCCATTCCGTTCCAGCCAGCCAACAACCCGCTCGTGAACAAGACGTTCGCGCGCGTGCAAACCCAGTTGCCGTTGTCCGACCGCGGCTCGCTTATCGTGAGCTATGACATGTGGAACGAGGAAGGCTCGGACACGCGCCGCGCGTGGCAATACAACCCCGGCACGCGCCGCGTGCGCCAAATGCCCGAGTACGGCTTCGACCAGCCGATCGGCCCGGGCGGCTTCCGCACGGTGGACGACGACCGTCTCTTCAACGGCTCGGGTGAACGCTACGACTGGAAGATCCTCGGCAAGCGCGAGATCTACATCCCGTACGACAACTACAAGCTGATGGACCCGTCGATCAAGTACAGCGATCTGCTGACGAAGGGCCATGAAAACATGCAGTACATGCGTTTCGAACTGCATCGCGTGTGGGTGCTGCAGGCGACGCTGAAAGCCGGCTTCCGCCACCAGTACGCGAAGCGCGTGCTGTATCTCGACGAGGATAGCTGGAACGCAGTCGCCGCCGACAACTACGACGCGCGCGGCACGCTGTGGCGCATGAACCTCGCGCCCACGCTCTATGCATACGACGCCAAGTCGTTCTACTCGACCTCGGTCTTCTATCACGACCTGATCTCGGGCGCGTACTATGCGGACCGTCTGTCGAACCAGGAGGAGATGCCGATTCTCTCGCATACGTCGAACATGACCGAGGCGTTTTTCTCCCCCGACTCGATCCGCGGCGACGGCAACTAATGTGCGCCACCGCGCGCCCGGCGGCTCTTGCCGGCGCGCGCCGGGCACGGGCTTTGTCAAGCCCAGCTTAACGCTGATCAGGCCTCGCGGTAGGTACCCTTTGCCTTGGCCGAGTGCGTGGAGAGGATGTCCATGAGCGCGGGGCTCAGGCAATCATAGGGTTCCAGGCCCTGGTCGCGCAGACTCTGGCGCACTTGGGCCATCAGCGAAGGCGGCGTTCCGCTCTCGATGATCGACGAAACGAACGCCGCGAAACCGGGGCCGTCCCAGCCGGCATCGCTGGACAACTCGGTGTGGATGAAATCGAGCCCGTAGAACGCGTGGTCCTTGTTCTCGATGCGCCCATACAAATGCGTGCCGCAGGCGGTGCAGGCATGGCGCTGGATAAGCGCCTTCTCGTCGACGACCTTCAGCTTTTCTCCGTGGGCCACCACGGAAAGCTTCTCGCGCGGCACTACACCCACGACCGAGAACAACGCGCCTGCGGGCTTCCAGCACTTGGTGCAACCGCAGGCGTGGTTGAACAACACCTGTGAGGCGACCTGCACTTCAACCGGGTCGCTACTGCACTTGCAGCGCAGCGTGCCGCCTGCGAAGTTCTCGATACCTTTCTTGATGCCCTGATCGACGGTCGGGTGAAGCGCAATGGCCATGATGTGTCTCCTTGAAGGCGCGTGAGCGGTGAACGGTCGTTTGGATCGACTCGCCCATTGGATCGGGCGAGGGCGATTGAGCGTGATACTGGGGATGAGTATAGGTCAATACTGTGGGGGAGTATACGGTCGCGTTGATGCGCTGTTGCGTACCGAGGGGGCACGTTTTAGAAAAACTTAAGCATCGTGCATCGGTACACCTCTATTATTCGATTTTTTGTGTCCCTATGCTTGGGCCAATGTTGTTCGCGCCATCCCAAGGGCGGATCTGCTCTCGTTAACCCTCGCTCCCGTAGTCGGGTCTCTGGCCGACGCTGAAAGCGACCATTTCGAACAGGAATTCCATGTTTGCCATGAAGAAGACGCTGGTGTGTCTCACGCTGTCACTTGCGGCGCTCAGCGCTCACGCAAAGGCATTGACCGAGCTGAGGTTCGGCGTCGATCCGACCTATGCCCCGTTTGAATCCAAAGCGCCGGACGGCAAGCTCGTGGGCTTCGAAATCGATCTCGGCAATGAAATTTGCCGGCGGCTGCATGCGAAGTGTGTGTGGGTGGAGACGGCGTTTGATGGGATCATTCCTGCTTTGCAGGGGCGCAAGTTCGATGCGATTCTGTCGGCGATGTCGGTTACGCCGAAGCGGGAAGCGCAGGTTGCGTTCTCCAGTATGTTGTTCAATACGCCGAGTAGTTTGATTGGGCCACGGGGGTCTACGTTGCAGCCTACGGTTGCTTCGCTGAAGGGAAAGAACGTGGGGGTGGCGCAAGGGTCTACGCAGGAAGCCTATGCGAAGGCTTATTGGGCGCCGGCGGGTATCAACGTAGTTTCGTATGCGAATCAGGAGCTGGTTTATACCGACCTTCGGTCGGGGCGGCTTGATGTGACGCTTACGGATATGATTTCTGGTAGTAATGGGTTTTTGAAGACGCCGCAAGGGCGGGATTATGCTTTTCTTGGTGCGGCGGTTAATGATCCCAAGACGCTTGGGGTGGGGGCTGCCATTGGGTTGCGAAAGAGTGATACTGAGCTGCGAGCGATGATCGATCAGGCTATTGCCGATATGATTAAGGATGGGACTTATCAGAAGATCGAGCGGCGGTATTTTGATTTTGATGTGTTGGGGGGGTGATTTTTTTTGCCCGGTTCCCGGCGCGTTGGTGTTTAACTTGTATTCGCGGCGGGCCCCGAAAACAAGTTAAGGCCAACGCGCGAGGAGCGCAAAAAAAAATTTCAAACTAACAAATCAACAGACCTCAACACATTCCGCGTCTCAGGCGAATCAGAAAATTGCGCATAGTGCACAGCCTCCACGAGGCACTCAATAAAGCACTCAGCCGCAACACTCAGCGGATACCCACTCCTCGAAATAATACTCACTTTCGCATCTTCGAGCTGCTCCCGCACGGGCACCGCACATAACCCTTCCCGCGCAGCGCTCACCTCCACGAGCGGCCACGGAAACACACTAGCCATATCGCTCTGCCTCAAAAGCGCAAGCGCAATCGCAAACGAATGCACAAGATGAATCTTTCGCGGCACTGGCAGCGCATGCTGCTCAAACATATTCTGCGCAGACGGCCCATCATTCGCAGGATCCCAGGTCAGCAACCAATCGAGATCACACAGCTCCGCCAATGACCGGCAATTCGCGCGCGGATGATCCTGCCGCACGACAACAGCACACGACGACGAAAACAGCGGCCGATACTGAAACTCCACACCAAGATCCCCCGGCGTAGGCCTGCCAAGAAAGAAGTCAAGGCTCCCATCCCGCAGCCGCGGATTCGCAATCGGCAGCAAGCCTTCAAAAAACTCCAGACGAATGTCGGGCATGCGCTCGGTGAAGCGCCTCATGGTCTCGGGTAGAAACGTCATCGCCAGCCACGGCGTGATCGCAATCGACAGCTTGCCGCTAGCCGTGCCACGCATGGTATCAACCGCCTCTTGCGCGCGCGCCATCTGACCCACCATCAGCCGCGCATGCACCAGCAGGGTTTGCCCGAATTCCGTCAACGTGACACCCGATGACGTGCGCAGCACGAGCGGTATCTGCGCGTCTTCCTCGAGCTGACGCAGGCTTTTCGTAATGGCGGCCGGCGATGCATCGAGCGCGCGCGCCGCGCCGCGAATGCCGCCGGCGTCCGCAACGGCAACGAGCGTTCGGAGTTGATGGAGTTTCATGCGCTCTCTGGCGGGTCTCGCGTCCGGGGAAGTGTTAGCCGCAGGTTGCCACGTTCACGATTTGGGCTCTCCCTGGGCGCTTTCTGTCGCGATACGTTAGCACCAGCTGTTCACTTTTTGAATACACGGAGACGCTCACGATGACCGATTTGTCCGATATCCACGCCAGCAGCCGCGAAATGATCGAGTTGCGCCAGCACATTCACGCCCATCCCGAGCTAGGCTACGAAGAATTCGCCACGAGCGATCTCGTGGCGCAGCGTCTCGCCGATTGGGGCTATGAGGTGCATCGCGGGCTGGCCGGCACGGGCGTGGTGGGGACGCTGAAATGCGGCACCGGATCGCGCCGCATTGGCCTGCGCGCCGACATGGACGCGCTGCCCGTGCATGAGCAAACCGGCCTGCCGTATGCGAGCCGTCATGCGGGCAAGATGCACGCGTGCGGTCACGATGGCCACACGGCCATGCTGCTCGCCGCAGCAAAGCAGCTCGCGCAGTCGCGCAATTTCGACGGTACGCTCAACCTGTTCTTCCAGCCCGCGGAAGAAGGCCTCGCGGGCGCGCGGCGCATGCTCGAAGACGGCGCGCTCGAACGCTTTCCCTGCGATGCCGTGTTCGCCATGCACAACATGCCGGGCCATCCGGCCGGCAAGCTCGGGTTTCGCGCGGGCCCATTCATGGCGTCGGCGGATCAGGTCACCGTGCGCGTGACCGGCGTGGGTGGCCATGGCGCCATGCCGCACAAGACGGTCGACCCCGTGGTCGTGTGCGCGGCCATCGTGTTCGCGCTGCAAACCGTGGTCTCGCGCAACGTCGCGCCGCTCGATATGGCCGTGATCACGGTGGGCGCGATTCATGCCGGCGAGGCATCGAACGTGATTCCCGGCGAAGCCCACATGGCGATCTCGGTGCGCGCGCTGCGCCCGGAAGTTCGTGATGACCTGGAGCGCCGCATCAAGGCGGTCATCGCGGCTCAGGCGGCCGTCTACGGCGCGAGCGCCGAGGTCACCTATGAGGCCAGCTATCCGGTGCTCGTCAACGACACGGAAATGACCGCCTTCGCCGAGAAAGTCGCGCGCGACTGGGTGGGCGATGCCGGCATGATCGAGAACCTCGCGCCGTTGACAGGCAGCGAAGATTTCGCGTGGTTCCTGCAACGCTGCCCGGGCTGCTATCTGATCATCGGCAACGGCGATGGCGAAGGCAGCTGCATGGTCCACAACCCCGGCTACGACTTCAACGACGACATCCTCATGACCGGCGCGGGCTACTGGGTGCGTCTCGTCGAAAGCTTCCTCGTCTGACCGGATTGCGTGCCGGCCGCGCGGCACGTTTGCGTCGCGCACACCATTTACCCATTGCTAAGGACAATTGATGAAACGTACAGCGCTTTCGTGTTTTCTCCTGCTGGCCATGCTGCCGCTCGCGGCCAGCGCTCAGGAACCGCAGGTCATCCGCTTCGGCGTGGACCCCAGCTATCCGCCGATGGAATCGAAGGCGCCCGATGGCAGCCTGCGAGGCTTCGACATCGAACTCGGCAATGCGATCTGCGCGACGCTTCATGAGAAGTGCGTCTGGGTCGAACAAAGCTTCGATGGCATGATTCCCGCGCTCAAGGCTCGCAAGTTCGACGCGATTCTGTCCGCCATGTCGGCGACCGAGGTGCGCCGTCAGCAGATCGATTTCACCAACCGCATTTACAACGGCCCCTCGGCGCTGATCGCGCGCACCGGATCGAAGCTTCAGCCAACCACGCAGGGCTTGCAGGGCAAGCGTGTCGGCGTCGTGCAAGGGTCGACCCAGGAGGCCTACGCCAAGGCGGAGTGGGCGCCGCACGGCATTACGGTCGTGGCGTATCAAACCCAGGACCAAATCTATGAGGACCTGGCAACCGGGCGGCTCGACGCCGCGTTTCAGGCGGCCGTGCAGGCCGACTATGGCTTTCTCAGGACCCCGCGCGGCAAGGGCTATGCCATGGCCGGCGAGCTCGTGAAGGACCCGCGCCTCGCAGGCAACGGCGTGGCCATTGGCGTGCGCAAGGGCGATACGGCACTTGAATCGCGTATCAACGACGCCATCGGCACGATTCGCAAGAACGGAACCTATCAGCAGATTGCCGCGAAGTATTTCCAGTTCGACATCTACGGCGATTGATTCGCGGTCTGCTCAGTGAAAAATTCTTATAACGATGGTTTAGGAGATCTGAATGAAGAAGTCCTGGTTTGGAGTGTGCATGTTGGGCACGATGGGAGCGTTGGCCGGGGTTCAAACGGCGGCTCATGCACAGAGCAGTGTGGCGCTGTACGGGATCGTCGACGAGGGGATCGACTATACGAGCAACGTACTAGGGCACTCGCAATGGAAAATGTCGAGTGGCGACGCGCAGGGCAGCCGCTGGGGACTCAAAGGCAGCGAGGATCTGGGAGGCGGCTACAAGGCGGTCTTTCAGCTGGAAAACGGCTTCGACGTGAATAGCGGCCGGTTGATGCAAGGCGGCCGGATGTTCGGCCGCCAGGCCTGGGTGGGCGTATCGAACGATTCATACGGAACGCTGAGCCTCGGGCGCCAGTATGATTCGCTCGTCGAGTTTCTGGGTCCGCTTACGGCGAACGGCAACTGGGGCGGCTATCTGTTCGAGCACCCCTACGATAACGACAATACCGACAACTCGTTCCGCCTGAATAACGCCGTGCAGTATTACAGCGCGAATTTCAGCGGCTTCCAGTTCGGCGCGACCTATGCGTTCTCGAACAGCCCCGGACAGATCTCGACGAACAATGCGCAGAGCGTCGGTGCGAGCTACGCGAACGGCGGCTTCACCATCGGCCTTGCCTATTTGAACGTGACGAACCCCGGTGTGAATTCCGCCGGCGCGGTGGCGACGAACGACGCGGGGTTCTTCGCCGAACGGCAGCGCGTATTCGGTGCCGGTATCAACTATGCGCTGGGCAACGCGATGGTCGGCTTCGTGTACAGCCATACGGACCTGCGCAATCCCACCGCCTACGCCTACATTAGCGGGTCCATCGTGCCGCCGGGGCAAAGCGTGTCGTCATTGAAATTCGATAACTTCGAATTGTCGGGGACCTATCATGTGACCCCGGCCTTCATGCTCGGTGCGATGTACGACTTCACGCAGGCGAAGCTCGATGCTTCGGGCGGCTCGTCGAAGCCGAAGTGGCACACGTTCGGCCTGATGGCGGACTACAACCTCTCGAAGCGCACGGACGTCTACGTGATGGCAAGCATGCAGAAGGCCGTGAGCGCGCATACGGGCACGGCTTTCGACGTCGCGTACACGGGTGGCGCCGACGATTCGTCCACGAGCGAAACCCAAACCGTGGCGCGCATCGGCATTCGTCACAAGTTCTGAGCGCCGCCACCGTGGTCGCCTGAAGCCTCAGGCGACCACGTGCAGCATGCTCTCGTTGCGTTGTTGCTGTTCTTTGCCGCGCGTAAGCAGCCAACGATGGAAATGGCGGCAGTGGGGCCGGTCGAATGCGTTCGGCTTCCACGTGAGGAAGTAGGGCGAAGGCAACGAAAGCCCGAGCGCGAAGGGCATGACGAGACGGCCGGCGGCGAGGTCGTCGCAAACCATCGAGCTTTGGGCCAGCGCGAACCCGTAGCCGTCGATGGCCGCCTGAATCGCCACGCTCGAGAGCGAGAGCACGAGGTGGTTCTCGTTGAACTCGCCGCAATCCACTTCGTTCGCGACGAACCATTCGCGCCATGACGGCGGCGAGGCGAACTTCGGCAGCCAGTCCACCGATATCAGCGGGTAGGCGAGCAGGTCCGCTGGGTGCTCGAGCGGCGTGCCCGAATCGAGCAGGCGCGGGCTGCACACGGGCACCACGCAGTCGCGGAAGAGCTCGACGGTGTTCTCGGCGTTCACGATCCGCTCGCCATAGCTAATGCGAAAGTCGATTTCGTAGCCGTCGGGCGAGGGCTCCGTGTGCGTGCCGTCGAGATACACGCTGAGCTCGGGGTGCTGGCGCTGCCATTCGAGCATGCGCGGGGCGAGCCACTTCGACAGGAGCGAAGGCAGCGCGCTGATGCTCAGATTGCGCGTGTTCTTCGCGCGTTCGATTTCGGCGTGCGCGACGCGCAGGCTCTCGAATGCCGCCGCGCAACTCTCGTGGTACTGCCGGCCAATCGCCGTGAGGCGCAGCCGCTTGCCGTCCTTTTGCGTGAGATGCAGTCCCAGCGTGTCTTCGAGCAGCTTGATCTGCTGGCTGACCGCGCCCGCGGAGATACCAAGGCGCCGCGCCGCTTCGGTGATGCCGCCGCACCGGCCGACCGCCTCGAAGACCTGTAGCGCGCGTAGCGGTGGAAAGGCATTCGTCGTCATTTCGTCATCGTCCCGGTTCTCGGCGGCTATTCACGTTTTAGAAACTCTAAACGAACAGGCAGGTTTTTACATCTGTTCTTTTGTGTTCTGGTTTTTTATCCTTGGAAACCAGTCGGATGTCAGCGGCCTGCACAGCGCAGCTAAAGGGCGCGAACAGACGAAAAACGAAAACGGACTAGCGGAGGCAACAATGTTTCTGAAGAATGCGTGGTACGTGGCGGCATGGGATGCGGAAGTGACGCGCGAGCTCGCGCCGGTGACCCTGCTGGGCGAGTCCATCGTGATGTATCGGCGCGAGGACGGCACGCCCGTCGCGCTCGAAAATGCGTGCCCGCATCGCAAGCTGCCGCTCTCGATGGGCCGGCTCGTGGGCGATCAGGTCGAGTGCGGCTACCACGGCCTCACGTTCGATTGCGAGGGCGCCTGCGTGCGCGCGCCGGGCAGCCCGAGGATTCCGCCGGGCGCCAAGGTGCGCAGCTACCCGCTGGCGGAGCGCTACGGGCTGCTCTGGATCTGGATGGGCGAGCCGGCTGAGGCCGATGCCGCGAAGATCGTCGACATCGACGAATGGGGCGACCCGGCCTGGGGCGTGAATCGCGGCGACGCGATGACGGTGGACTGCAACTACCTTTACGTCACCGACAATCTGCTGGACCCCTCGCACGTTGCGTGGGTGCACCGCTCTTCGTTCGGCAACGCGGCTTGCGAAGCCGAGCCGCTCAAGACCGAGGTTGCGGCTCACGGCGTGACGGTCTCGCGCTGGATGCGCGATGTGGAAGTTGCGCCGTTCTACGCGCAGTTCGTGCGCTTCGCAGGGCGTTGCGACCGCAAGCAGCATTACGAGGTCCGCTTTCCGTCGCACGCGATCATCAAGGCCGTTTTCACGCCGGCGGGAACGGGCGGCGACGACGCGCCGCTTCATGCCGATGGCTTCCTGATGAATTCCTATAACTTCATGACGCCAGTGAATGCTTCGCAGACGCGCTATTACTGGTTCCAGACGCGCAACTTCGCGCCGGACGACGAGCAGGTGTCGCGCCAGTTCGATGCGGACGTGCGCCATGCGTTCGAAGAAGACCGCGTGGTGTTGCAGGCCGTTCATGCGGGCATGCAGAACGCGCGCACGCCGAACATCGATCTCGCGATCGACGCGGGGCCGCTGCGTTTCAGGCGCGCGCTTGGGCAGATGATCGAGCGTGAGCAGCAAACCGAAAAGCAGGCACGGCCTGTGGCGGTGCCGGTTCACCTCGTGAATCGCGAGCGCGCGGAGCAGTGAAATGAATGATGTCGTCAACACGGGGGTGGCATTGGCGAGCCGCGCGCCCTCGGGCTTTCGGCGCTTGCGCGTGAGCGGGCGGCGGCGCGAAAGCGCCTCGATCGTTTCGTTCGAGCTCGTGCCCGCCGATGGCGAGGCCTTGCCGTCGTTCGTGGCGGGGCAGTTCGTTACGTTGCGCTTGCCCTTGCCGTCGGGTGAAAGACTGCTGCGCACATACAGCCTTTCGGGTGATCCGGCAGACGCTGCGCGCTGGCGCATCTCCGTCAAGCGCGAACCGGCCCCGCCGGGCCGCGACGACGTGCCGGCGGGACGCGGCTCGTCGTACCTGCACGACGCGGTGCAGGTGGGGGACGAACTCGATGTGGCCGGGCCGGCGGGCGCGTTCGTGTGCGGCGACGACACCACGCGGCCCGTCGTGCTCATGAGCGGCGGCGTGGGCTTGACGCCGCTCGTGAGCATGCTGCATCGGTTGCGGGCGATGGACGAGGCGCGGGACCGGCGTGTGTACTTCATTCACGCCTGCGAGAACGGCGCGGTGCACGCGTTTGCCAGCGAGGTAGAGGCGGTCGCGGGGGCGTGTCCAAATGTGCATACGCACGTCTGCTATCGGCAGCCTTCTGGCGAGGACCGTCTCGCACCGAGGTTCGACAGCGAAGGGCTCATTTCGCGCGAGACCTTGCAACGCCTGCTGCCGCTCGACGACTACGAAGTGTATCTATGCGGGCCGCCCGCGTTCATGCAGGCCAACTGGCGGCTCCTGCGCGGCCTCGGCGTCGCGCGCGAACGCATCCACTACGAGTTTTTCGGCCCCGCGACCGTGCTGGAGGCCGAGGCCGAAACTGCGCAGGAAACACTATCTGACGCGGCAGAGCCGCTCGAGAACGAACGGCAAATAGATGCGAACGCAACGATAGTGAAATTCCACCCCAATGCGCCCGCCGTCGCGTGGGACACGCGTTGCGAATCGTTGCTCGAACTCGCGGAGCAGCATGGCTACGCGGTGCCTTTCAGTTGCCGCATCGGCATTTGCAATACCTGTGTCACGCCGTTGGCGGAAGGCGGCGTCGAATACACGACCGCGCCGCTCGACCCGCCGCCCGAAGGCAGCGTGTTGCTCTGTTGCGCGAGGCCTTCGGGTAACGTTACGCTCGCGTTGTCCGAGACACCCGCATGAAGCAGCGCAGCCCCCGCAAGACGGCACGACCCCACAACACGCTTGATGATCAGAGGACTCCATGAAGCCAGGCTTTCCCGTCGAAGCGGATTTCGACGCCCAGCGCCAACATTTCCTTCGCGCCGCGCAAGCGGCGGGCGCCACCGTAACGAGCTATGCGCACCCCCTCAAGGGCCCGAAGGGCGAAGCGCTCGCGACAGAGGTCGCCTGGCTTGGCGATCCGGCCGCGTCTCGCGTGCTGGTCGCCATCTCGGGCACGCACGGGGTGGAGGGCTATTACGGCTCCACGTGCCAGACGCAGTGGCTGCACGAGCTGGCCGCGCGGACCTTGCCCGACGACGTGGCCGTGCTGATGGTGCACCTGATCAATCCGTGGGGCACCGCGTGGGTCAGGCGCGTGAATGAAGACAACGTCGATCTGAATCGCAACTATGTCGATTTTGGCGCGGAGTTGCCGGTCAACGCGCGCTATGAGGCGTTGCACGAGATTTACGCCTGCCGCGATATCGATGGCCCGCAGCGCAAGCAGGCCGACGCGCTGCTCGCGAGCCACGTCGAATCGCTCGGCTGGTCGGGCGTGCAGGCGATCGTGGGCGCAGGGCAATACCGCCATGCGGATGGACTCTTTTATGGCGGGCAAGCGCCTACCTGGTCGAACCGGACCTTGCACGAGATCGTCCAGCGCTTCCTCAAGCGGGCTCGGGTCGCGATCTCGTTCGACCTGCACACGGGTGCGGGTGCGTTCGGCCACCCGATGCTGATGGCGATCGCGCAATCGGCGTATCCGGCGCTGGCCGACGCGCAGCATCTCTACGGCCCATGGCTCTACACGCTGCTCACGCACGCGGATGCCGCCATCAGCGAAACCGGCGTGGTCGCACGGGCGACGGGCTATGCCTCGCAGGCCTTGCTCGACGCGTTGCCGGATACGCACCTGATGCAGCTTGTGATCGAATGCGGGACCTATCCGGAAGCGCCCATGCACACGGCCTTGTGTGACGACCACTGGCTGCACCTGTATGGCGACCCGCACGATGCGCGAGGCCGTGCGATCAGCCGCGCGTTGTTCGAGTCGTTCTTGCCCGCCGACGCCAACTGGCGCGAGCTCGTGTGGTTGCGCACGCGGCAGATCTGGGAGCGGGCGCTGACGGCGCTGCCGGGCATCGCGCCCAACGGAGCTTCTTAAAGCGGGTGTTCATGAAGCGGGCCTCATGAACCGGGCGTCGATCTGCTAGCATCGCCGCGTGAACGTCCATGCCCGCTCCATTCGTTACTTCGACATGATTTGCCGCTGCGGCTCCATTCGCGAGGCCGAGCGGTGCGCTGCCCGATACACCGAAAATGCTAGCGACTGAAAACGCTTACATCGCCGGGCGCGCATGTGAACGTTTCAAACATCGGATACTCGCACGGACGATCTGCATTAGAGTGGCGGCGAAGCGCAAATCGGGAGCGGTGGATCCGATGCGCTTCGCCATGGGCCATGGTCAGTGCAGCTTGATCGAGGGCCGGCCATAGCTGTGCAGCACCTGGCCCAGCGTCTGGAGCAGCGTACGTCCGATACCATGCACGCCCGAAAGGTGCTTGCGATACAGCAGCCGGTACAACCCCGCCGCAGCCGGCCCATCGACGATCACCGAGCGCGCGCTCACCCGAAGGTCGGCCTGGTAGAGCGCGCCGGACTGGCCGAGCGAGACCACGGTGCCGGCGTCGCGAAACACGAAGCCCGCGACCGGCTTGCCGGCCAGG
The DNA here is from genome assembly GCF_004524855.1 of Paraburkholderia pallida. Taxonomy (NCBI): domain Bacteria; kingdom Pseudomonadati; phylum Pseudomonadota; class Betaproteobacteria; order Burkholderiales; family Burkholderiaceae; genus Paraburkholderia; species Paraburkholderia pallida. The sequence continues at coordinate 100,181 of NZ_CP038150.1, forward strand.
CGCCGCGCGAATGCCTGGCTCAGGTAGACCGCTTGCTGGTGCGCGACCTGGGCGCGTGGCGGCAGGTACGCGCTCGAAGCACCGGACGGGCAGGCGGCGCAATCGCCGAACGCGAACACGTGCGGGTCGTCAGGCGTTTGCAAGGTATCCGTCACGATCACCTGATTCGACGCGCTGAGCGCCAGTCCATCGATCGAGCGCAGCATCGCGGGCCCGGCCACGCCGGCGGCCCAGATCGTCATATCGGCGGGCAGTCGCTCGCCGCTCGAGGTCACGATCGCATCTTCCTCGACGCGAGCCACACGCGTGCTGGTCAGCACATCGACATGCAGGCGCTCGAGTTGTGCCTGCGTGCGCTCCGAAATGCGCGGGTCGAGCACCGGGAGCACGCGCGGCGCGCCTTCGATCAGACGAATGCGGACATCGCGCACGGGATCAAGCGCCCTGAAGCGATACGCCGCGAGCTGGCCGACTGCGTGCCGCAGCGCCGCTGCCAGCTCCACGCCGGTCGCGCCCGCACCGATCACGTTGATGCACACGGGCCGTGCGGGCGATGGAGCGGGCGCATCGGCGAGGTGATTGACCTTGGCGCACGCGGCCAGGAACTTCTTGCGGAAGTCCTCGGCGTGCCCGACATGCTCGAGCGGGAGCGCGTGACGCGCGGCACCGGGCACATTGAAGAAGTTGGTCACGCTGCCGACGGCCAGCACGAGATCGTGATAGTGCATTTCCCGTTGCGGAACGATCTGGGTGCCATCCTGATCGACCACGGCGCCGATGGTGGCGATGCGGCGAGCGCGATCGACGGCGCGCAATTCGCCCTGGACGAACTCGAAGCCATGGCGCTTGGCCTGAGCGGCGTATTCGATGGTGTGCGAGGCGGGATCGCGGTGACCGGAAGCGGCCTCATGCAGAAGCGGCTTCCAGAAGTGCGTCGGCAGGCGATCGACGAGCACGATCTGCGCCTGGCCGCGCCGGCCGAGCGTGCTGCCGAGGCGCGTGGCGAGTTGCAGACCACCGGCGCCGCCGCCGACGATGAGGATGCGCGGGGCGCTAGCCGCGCGCGCCTTGGAGGGGAAGTCAGGGATGGGGGCCACGGTTGTCCTCCAGAATTTATTCGGTTCAAATGTGTCGCTACTGGATTCCAGGATATCGTTTCATGTACCAAAGAACAATTTAATGTTTCTAGGTGACCTATATGCATTCACTAATAGGAAAGGCGGCGACGTTCCGGCAACTGAAGGCGCTCGATATGGTCGTGCGCACGGGGAGCGTGTCGCGCGCGGCGCAGGAACTGCATCTCACACAGCCGGCAGTATCGTTGCAGATCCGCTTGCTGGAGGAGGCGGTGGGCACGGCATTGCTGCAACGGGTGGGGCGTGGCGTGGAGCTGACGACGGCGGGCGAGATCGTGGGCCGCTATGCGCGTGAGATCTTGCATCTGTGGCGCGATGCGGGCGACGAGGTGGCGGCGCTGAAGGGGGAGTTGGGGGGCACGTTGCGTATTGGAGCGATTACCACCGCGGAATATCTGATACCGCCTCTGCTTGTGAGGTTTACGGCTACGCGGCCTCATGTGAAGACGTATTTCAAGGTGGGCAATCGTGAGGAGATCATTCGCATGCTGGCTACGCATGAGATCGATCTGGCTGTCATGGGGAGTCCGCCGAAGGAGTTGCGGACGCATGCTGCGGAGTTTGCCAAGCATCCGATGGTGTTTGTGGCTGCTCCGGAGCATCCGCTGGTGCAGCGCAAGCGCGTTTCAATGAAGGATCTGGAGTCGGCGCATTTGCTGGTGCGCGAGCGTGGAGCGGGGACCAGGACGACCGTCGAGGGGCTTTTTAAGGCGTCTGGGCACCGGTTTCATGTGGGGTCCGAATTATCGAGCAATGAGGCCATCAAGCAGATGGCGGAAGCCGGGCTCGGTGTCGCGTTTTTGTCGCGGCATGCTTGCGCGCTGGAATTGCGGGCTGGGTTGTTGAAGCAGTTGCCGTTTCCGGGGAATCCCGTTGAACGGGAATGGTATGTGGTGACGCTCGCGGATCGGAGAATTTCCCAGGTTACTGGGTTGTTTCGGGATTTTCTTATTGAGCAGGGGGCGCCTGTGATTGATCTGGCAGTGGCGGGTGCCGGCGAGCGGCGGCGTAAATAGGCTGTTCTTGAGGCGTTATCGCAGCCTGGATCGTTGGCCTTAACTTGTTTTCGCGGCGGGCCGCAAGCGTTGCCCCTGTGCGGGGCGGCACCTACTTTTCTTTGCCGCGGCAAAGAAAAGTAGGCAAAAGAAAGCCGCTCAAACCGCCAGTGTGACGCAGTTCACCACTGCCCTGTATATCGGAGCGGCTCCGGGGCGTCTGTCACCACTTGCTACTCGCCGGAGTGACTAAGGGCTCATCCATCCGGCGGCGCTCCGCGTGCCGTGGGGCATAGCCAAAACCGGTGGGGTGCGCGCGTTTTCGTAGGACTCCAGCTTATTCGATCGGCCGCTCGCCCACGCATTCGCCAGCCAGCACGCCCGTGCATTCACCAATCAGCACTCCCCCGCATTTGCCGATCAGCACTCCAGCGCATTTATCGGTCAGAATCCCAGCGCATTTATCGGTCAGAATCCCAGCGTATTAGCGATCAGCACTCCCGCGCATTTACCGGACAGTACCTTCGCGCACTTACCGGGCGGCGCTCTCAGTGCATTTGCCGGCCCGCCCGCCCGGTTTTCCTTGCAGACCCTTCCGCCCGCGCGTAGCGCGCGGCGGGAAGGATGAGCCCCTTGTCACTAGGGTGGGATGCGCGAGGAGACGGATGCCCCGGAGCCGCTCCGATATACAGGGCAGTGGTGGACTGCGTCACACTAGCGGTGTGAGCCGCTTTCTTTTGCCTACTTTTCTTTGCGGCTGCAAAGAAAAGTAGGTGCCGCCCCGCACAGGGGCAACGCCTGCGGCCCGCCGCGAAAACAAGTTAAGGCCAAAGCCATAAAAAAATATCAGACTACGATATAACCCAATCACATATTAAGATTCGCCTGCCAGGCAACACTAGCCTGATCCGCATAGGCGCGCAACGCTTCAAGCGCCATAGCAACCGCAACGCGGTTCTCATTCTCCGCCAACCAATACATGGAAACCGACCCAAACCCTTCAAGCTGCATAGGCAGAATCCGAATAGCATTGAGCTTCTCAAATCTTAGCGCGGCGCGATGCGACGCAACCCCCACCAGATCGGTGTTATTGAGCAAAGTAAGATTGAGCAACGAAGAATTCGACTCAACACAATGCGTAGGCAACGCATGCCCCGCAGCGGCAAGCGCAATCTCCATAGCAATGCGCACAGGCGTGCCCTGAGGCCAAACGATCCACGAATACGCGAGCACATCCTCCCAGCCGAGCGCAGCCTTTTCCGTAAGCGGATGATGCGGCCTCGAAACAAAATTGATCGGCTCCGTATAGAGCGCCTCCACCTGCAGCAACGGATCGTCATACTGCTGCCCGGACCGGCCAACCACAATATCCAGCTCCCCCCGCGAGAGCTTCGGCAACAACTGATCCATCGTGCTTTCAACAAGCCGCACATGCGCGCGCGGCATGCGCTCAAGCAACCGCGAAACAGCAAGCGGCACCGTATCCGCCGCCGCCACCCCGGAAGTGCCAATGCTCACGAGGCCGCTCCCACCTTCCCGCAACGCGTGCATATCGTCACGCGCCGTATCGAGCTGCGCCTCGATGCGCCGCGCGTGCTCGATCATCGCCTCCCCGTACGAGGTGGGCCGCAAGCCGCGCGCGTGCCGCTCGAACAGCGGCAGCCCCAAATCCTCTTCCAGCTCCTTCAGCCATTTCGACAGCGCCGGTTGCGTCGTATTCAGCGCCACGGCCGACTGGCTCAGGTTGCCAGTGTCCGCGAGGCTCAGCAGCACCTGCAGATGGCGCAAACGCAGGCGGTGGGTCCAGTCCATCAGGCAATCCTCCCGTCGATCCCGTTCTGGCACTCAAGGTATATCCAGAATCATATGGATTAGATGAATTTATCATTTTACGCGATATAGGTCGTTCGCCTATAAATCGTCTACCGGGCCAATCGAAGCGACGCGCCGCCAACTGGCGCGCCAGGCCCAGCCAGACACCAAAAAGGAGACGCGAATGACCCGCCACCATCCGGACGCCTCGCGCGCGGCCTATTACGAGCAGATCGCCCAGCAGCGCCTCGCGCCGCTTTGGGAGTCGCTGCACAGCCTCGTGCCGAAAACGCCCCAGCCGAAGGCGCTGCCCGCGATCTGGAAGTACGCGCAGGTGCGCGATCTCGTGATGCAGGCCGGTGCCCTGATCAGCGCCGAAGAGGCCGTGCGCCGCGTGCTGGTCCTCGAAAACCCCGGCCTTCCCGGCAAGTCGAGCATCACCCCGAACCTCTACGCCGGGCTCCAGTTGATCCTCCCCGGCGAGATCGCCCCGAGCCACCGGCATACGCAGTCGGCGCTGCGCTTCATCGTCGAAGGCAAGGGCGCCTGGACGGCCGTAAACGGCGAGCGCACGACGATGCACCCGGGCGACTTCATCATCACGCCGTCGTGGACCTGGCACGACCACGGCAATCCGTCCGTGGAAGACGGCGGCGAGCCCGTCGTGTGGCTCGACGGCCTCGATATCCCGCTCGTCGCGCACATGGACGCCGGCTTTGCCGAGAACTTCCCCGAAGCGACGCAGCCCGTCTCGCGGCCCGAGGGTGACAGCTTCGCGCGCTTCGGCCACAACATGGTGCCCGTGCGGCACCGCGTATCCGATCCCACTTCGCCGATCTTCAGCTACCCGTATGCGCGCAGCCGCGAAGCGCTCGACACGCTGTACCGCCATGGCGATCTCGACGAGTGGGACGGCGTGAAGCTGCGCTACGTGAACCCGGCAACGGGCGGCTGGCCGATGCCGGACATCGCGACCTTCATGCAATACCTGCCCGCAGGCTTCAAGGGCCGCACCTTCCGCAGCACCGACGCAACGATCTACTGCGTCGTCGAAGGCAAGGGCACGGTCAAGATCGGCAACGACGAGTTCACGTTCGAGCCGCATGACGTGTTCGTCGTGCCTTCCTGGGCGAACGTGAGCCTCTCGGCGCAGGCGGAAAGCGTGTTGTTCAGCTATTCGGATCGTCCCGTGCTCACCGCCCTGAATCTGCTGCGCGAAGAACGCAGCTAAGCACGGCCGTTCTGGCGGCCGTTATTGGACCCTGGTTGTTTCGCGCGCGCCGCTGGCGGCGCGCGCTTCACCCCTTATTTGCCGAGTCGAAATCATCATGGCTTTTGTCTTCCCGCCCGAGGCGCCCGTTGCCGTTCCTGTCGCCGGTAGCGACGCCCAGTTCGCAGTGCGCCGCGTCTATTGCGTGGGCCGCAACTACGCGGCGCATGCGCGCGAAATGGGCTTCGATCCCGATCGCGAGCCGCCGTTCTTCTTCTGCAAGCCCGCCGATGCGGTCGTGCCCGTCGCTTACGGCGAAACGCTCGAACTCGCGTACCCGTCGCAGACGCAGAACTACCACTACGAAGCCGAGCTCGTTGCCGTGATCGGCAAGGGCGGCTCCGATATCGGCGTCGATGAGGCACTCGAGCACGTCTGGGGTTATGCCGTCGGCCTCGACATGACGCGCCGCGATCTGCAGATGAAGATGCGCGAAATGGGCCGCCCGTGGGAGATCGGCAAGGCGTTCGACCGTTCCGCGCCGATCGGCCCGATTCATCCCGTGAGCGCAGTCGGCCACTTCGAGCAGGCCGGCCTCTGGCTGACGGTCAATGGCGAGACGAAGCAGAAGAGCGATGTCTCGCACCTGATCTGGTCGGTTGCGGAAACGGTGTCGTATCTGTCGAAGTTCTTCCGCCTCGAACCGGGCGACGTGATTTTCACGGGCACGCCCGAGGGTGTCGGCGCCGTGAAGGCCGGCGAGACGATGAAGGTCGGCGTCGAGCGCCTCGGCGAAATCGCCGTGCACGTTGTTTGATTCGTAGTCCTGTATTCGATGGAAGGCGTCGCCATGCAACTCCATAGCTTCTTCAACAGTTCGACCTCTTACCGAGTGCGCATTGCGCTCGGGCTCAAGGGACTCGCGTACGACACGCTGCCCGTCAATATCCGCGTCGGCGAGCACCGCGCCGCGGATTATGTGGCCAACGTCAATCTGTCCGCTACGGTGCCCGCGCTCGTCGACGGCGATTTCAAGCTCGGCCAGTCGCTGGCCATTCTCGATTACCTCGACCAGCGCTATCCCGAGCCGCGCCTGATCCCGCTCGAGACGCATTCGCGCGCGCGCGTGCTGGAACTCGCGCTGCTGATTTCGTGTGACATCCATCCCGTCAACAATCTGCGCATGCTGCGCTATCTGGAAACGGAGCTGAAGGTCACGCCGCAGCAGAAGGCCGCGTGGTATCGGCACTGGGTCGAGGAGGGCATGGCGGGCGTGGAGCGCATGCTCGCGCGCAGCGCCACCGGTCCGTGGTGCTTCGGCGCGCAGCCGACGCTCGCGGACGTGTGCCTCGTGCCGCAGATCGCCAACGCGCTGCGCATGGATTGCGATCTGAGTGCGTATGCACGCAGCCTCGCCGTCTATGAGCACGCTTCGCAACACCCGGCGTTTGTCGCTGCACAGCCGCAGCGTCAGCCCGATTACATCGCTTGATTGCAGGGCAGGAGACAGCCATGAGTGAGACAAACAGCAAGAGCCGGCGCGTGCTCGTGATCGGCGGTGGCATTGGCGGTCTCGCGGCCGCGCTGGCGCTCGCGCGCCAGGGCATTCGCGTGCAGCTGCTCGAGCAGGCCCCCGAGATCAAGGAAATTGGCGCGGGCATTCAGCTCGCGGCGAACGCGTTCAATGCGCTCGACGCGCTGGGCGTGGGCGCCGCAGCGCGCAGCCGCTCCGTATTCACCGACACCATGATGCTGATGGACGCGATCGACGCGCACGAGGTGGTGCGCATCGACGTCGGCGCGCCGTATCGCGCGCGCTTCGGCAATCCGTACGCGGTGATTCATCGCGCGGATATTCATCTGTCGATTCTCGAGGCCGTGCAGGATCATCCGCTGATCCAGTTCCGCACCGACACGCAGGTCTGCGGGATGGAGCAGGATGCCGATGGCGTCACGGTCATCGACCAGCATGGCGAACGTTACCGCGCCGATGCCGTGATCGGTTGCGACGGCGTGAAGTCGGAGATCCGCAAGGCGCTGATCGGCGACGAGCATCGCGTGACGGGGCATGTGGTGTATCGCGCTGTCGTCGACGTTGCCGACATGCCGAAGGACTTGCAGATCAACGCGCCGGTGGTCTGGGCCGGCCCGCACTGCCACCTCGTTCACTATCCGCTGCGCGGCGGCCAGCAATACAACCTCGTGGTGACGTTTCATAGCCGCGAGCAAGAGGAGTGGGGCGTGCGCGAGGGCAGCAAGGAGGAAGTGCTTTCGTATTTCGAGGGCATTCATCCGCTGCCGCACCAGATGCTCGACCGGCCGAAGTCATGGAAGCGCTGGGCCACGGCGGACCGCGATCCCGTCGAGCGCTGGAGCTTCGGGCGCGCGACCATCCTCGGCGATGCCGCGCATCCGATGACGCAGTATCTCGCGCAAGGCGCCTGCCAGGCGCTCGAGGACGCCGTCACGCTGGGCGCTGCCGTGGCCGCGACCGATGGCGATTTCGAGGCGGCGTTCAAGCTCTACGAGCAGGCGCGCATCCCGCGCACGGCACGCGTGCTGTATTCGGCGCGCGAAATGGGGCGCATCTATCACGCGAAGGGCGTGGAGCGCCAGGTGCGCAATTCAATGTGGGTCGGCCGCACGCAGGAGCAGTTCTATGACGCGCTGCAGTGGCTGCATGGATGGCGCGCGGAGGATTGCCTCAAGGGCGTGGTGTGAAGCGCGTGGCTGAATTCACATCAGCAAATCGAGCATGCCGAACAAATCCCGGTCAACGGGATTCGCGGATCGCGCTCGCTGCCGGATGACGCCACGCAAGCAATCCAGGAAGCATTCGGCGGGCGCGCCGGGCACCGAATTGCGCCGGCTGACGATGCTGACATTGCTGGTTTGAAAGCGCTCGACAAGCGGCAGGACGTGCACCCAGCCGCCCGCCGCTTCCGTGGCCAGCATGGGCCGCGGACAGAAGCCGAGCATCTCGGCATGCCGGACCAGATCGAGCAGGAACGCGGCCGAATGCGCGCAATGCAGGCGGCGCGGCTCGATGTCGATGCCGTGTTGCCAGAACAGATCGTTCAGCAGCGCAGGCCGGGTCGCGACAGTGAAGTTCAGCGCCCAGTCATAGTCGCGCAGCTCGGCCATCGACGTGGCGTGCGAGGCCGGGTGACCGCGCCGCACGATGACACAGGTGTCGTAGGCAAAGAGCGGCTCGCTCTCGAACTCCTGGGCCGGCATGGCCGTCGTGTGGGGCACCACGGCGCAATCGATCACCCCCTCGCGCAGACGGGGCAGTGTCACGGCCGTGAGTCCCTCGAAGATCTCCAACTGCACGTTCGGCATGCGCTCGCGAAAGCGCATTAGCGCCTGTGGCACGAAGGTGTGCATGATCCACGGCGTGACGGCAATCGAGAGCCGCCCCACATGATCGCCGCGCAATTCGGCGAGCTCTTCGTCGGCTCGCCGTAGCTGGCCAAGCACGAGCCGCGCATGGCTGAGCAACTTGTCTCCCGCCGCAGTGAACACGATGCCGCTCGCGTTGCGCACGAGCAGCGGCAGTTTCTGCTGCGTCTCCAGCTCGCGCAGCGTCTTGCTGACGGCGCTTTGCGACAGGCCGGCGAGCCGCGCGGCCGCGCGGATGCTGCCCGTATCCGCGACTGCAACGAGCGCTTCCAGTTGATGGACTTTCATGAATCAGACAATGGAATGGGGTCCGGACCGATTGGAGCGTCCTGACCGCCCGGGGTGAACACCAAAAGTATTCAGGATATCGCTTTTGGGACTTCCTGGGCACTGCGGGTCCGCCTACCATCGCTTCCTCGCCCATCAGGGGTAGTCGCTGCCCCCACGTCTTACGCGAGGAGACCCGCTGTGCCAAATATCGTCGTTCCGCCCGGCATGCGCGCCATCGAAGCAGAAATGGTCGCGCTCCGTCACGAGATTCATGCCCATCCCGAACTGGCTTTCGAGGAAGTCCGCACGGGCGACCTCGTTGCTGACTGCCTGCAGCGATGGGGTTATGAAGTGCACCGCGGCCTCGGTCGCACGGGTGTCGTCGGGACGATGCGCAACGGCGAAGGGCGCTCGATCGGCCTGCGTGCCGACATGGACGCGCTGCCTATCCAGGAAGCGACGGGCCTGCCCTACGCGAGCAAGCTCGAGGGCAAGATGCACGCGTGCGGGCACGACGGCCACACGGCCGCTTTGCTCGCCGCCGCGAAATACCTGGCCGAGCACAAGCCCTTCAAGGGCACGCTGAATCTGATTTTCCAGCCCGCCGAGGAAGGCCAGGGGGGCGCCCGCGAAATGCTCGAAGACGGCCTGTTCGAGCGCTTTCCCTGCGACGCGATCTTCGCGTTGCACAACATGCCGGGCATTCCGGTCGGCAAGTTCGGTTTCGTCGCGGGGCCGTTCATGGCGTCCTCGGACACCGTCACCATCCGGGTGATTGGCAGGGGCGGCCACGGCGCCGTGCCGCACGCGGCGGTCGACCCGGTCGTCGTGTGCGCATCGCTCGTGATGGCGCTGCAAAGCGTCGTCGCGCGCAACGTCAATCCGCTCGACGCGGCCATCGTGACGGTCGGCTCGATACAGGCTGGCCAGGCGCCCAATGTGATTCCCGACAGCGCGCAGATGCGCATCTCCGTGCGCGCCTTCCGGCCGGAAGTGCGCGATTTGCTGCAACGGCGCATCACGACGCTCGCGCAAGCCCAGGCCGAGAGTTTCGGCGCGCGTGCCGAGGTGCATTACGACCGGCGCTATCCGGTGCTAGTCAATCATCCGGACGAAACGGCGCTGGCGCGCGACGTCGCGCGCGAATGGCTCGGCGAAGAGGGGCTCGTCGAGGACATGAAGCCGTTGACCAACAGCGAGGACTTCGCGTTTCTGCTGGAAGCGCGCCCCGGCTGCTACCTGATCACCGGCAACGGAGAGGGCGAGGGCGGCTGCATGGTTCATAACCCCGGCTACGACTTCAACGACGCCTGCCTGCCGCTTGCCGCCACGTACTGGGTCAAGCTGGTGGAGCGCTTTCTGGCCTGAACTGAAGGGCGCAGGCGCGGCGCGTGTGCGCGCGCCGAAGCGCGATGGGCCGCCGATCGCATAACCGGTACGTAGTGCAGAATATGTTACGAGGAGACAGATGTGAGCCCAAAGGCCACCCCATCCCCAGCCATGCTTCGTAGAGTGGTTGCCGCCGCCGTGCTCGGCAACGCCTTCGAGTGGTACGACTTCGCGATCTATGGTCTGTTCGCCGCCATGATCGCCAAGCTGTATTTTCCCGCTGGCGGGCCGATGACCTCGCTGATGCTGGCGCTCGCGACCTTCGGCGTGGGCTTCGCGGTGCGCCCCGCAGGCGGCATCCTGATCGGCATGTACGGCGACCGCGTGGGCCGCAAGCGGGCGCTCTCGCTCACGATTACGCTGATGGCGACTGGTACAGGCATGATCGGCTTGATTCCGTCCTATGAGCGCATCGGTATCGCTGCACCCGCGTTGATCGTGCTCGCACGCATGATTCAGGGGATCTCCGCGGGCGGCGAGTTCAGCGGCGCGACCACGATGCTGATCGAGTTCGCGCCCGCGCACCGGCGCGGCCTGCTCGGCAGCTTCCAGATGTGCGCGCAGGCGCTGTCGTTCCTGTGCGGCGCGGCGACCGTCTGGCTGCTGACGGACCTCCTCACGGCTGCGCAGCTCGAATCGTGGGGATGGCGGCTGCCATTTCTGTTCGGCATCCTGATCGGTCCGCTGGGCTGGCTGATTCGCTCGCGCGTAGACGAATCGCCGGAGTTTGTCGCTTGCGTGGCGGCGAAAACCGGTGCCAAAGCGGGCACAGGCGGCCATGGCGAGGCGAAAGAGGCCGGCTCGGGACTGCGCGATCTTTTCACGAAGCACGCGCGTGCATTGTTCGCGAGCACGGGCGTCTGCGTGGTCGGCACGGTGTCGGCCTACATGTTCGTGATTTTTCTGCCGCTCTTCGCGAAGCAGCTGGGCGTGCCCGCCGCGCAGGCGAACCGCGGCACCTTCATCGCGATGGCAATCGTGTTCGCGGTGTGCCCGCTCGCGGGCCATCTCTCGGACCGCTTCGGGCGCAAGGCCGTGTACCTGCCCGCCACGATCGGCTACGGCCTGGTGGCGTGGTGGCTCTTTCATCGCTTCGCCGCTGCACCTTCCGCCGGCACGTTGCTGGCGCTGCAGGCGGGCGTGGCGTGCTTCATGGGCCTGCTCTGGGGCCCCATGCCCGTGATCCTCGCCGAGGTGTTTCCCGCCGCGGTGCGCTCGACGGCGGCCGCGCTGGCCTACAACGTCGCGGTGCTGGTGTTCGGCGGCCTTGCCCCGTTCGTGAACGTCTGGCTCGTGAAGCTGAGCGGCAGCAATCTCGCGCCGATCTATTACGTCGAGCTCAGCGTCGCGATCGGCCTCGCGAGCGGCCTGCTGCTGCCGGGAATCTTGAAGCCGGACTGGCGCACCAGCCCGGCCTGAACATAAAACCCAATGGAGTGAGACAGTCAATGAAGGGGTACGCAGTTGCAGCCGTTCTGCTACAAGCTTTTTCCGTGCAGGCCTATGCCCAGTCTTCGGTGACGGTGTACGGCAGCATCGACAACGGTATTACTTACGTCAACAACGTGGCGGGCAAGTCGAGCGTCATGGAGCAGGGCGGCATCAGCCGCGCCAACGCGTTCGGCCTGACCGGCACCGAGGACCTCGGCGGCGGCATGGCCGCTTTGTTCAAGCTCGAAAACGGCTTCTCCGCCACCACCGGCGCAACGGGCCAGGGCGGCCTGATGTTCGGCAAGCAAGCCTACGTGGGCCTGCGTGACAACAACCTCGGCACGCTGACGTTCGGCCGCCACTACGACTTCACGGTGCTGCTGGAACCGTACATGCCGTGCATCGGCTGCGGCATCTATGCGGTCGAAAACGCGGACCTCGACCGCATTTCAGGCGAGCGCCTGAACAATAGCGTCAGTTATCGCAGTGCGGCGTTCGGCGGGCTCTCGTTTGGCGCGATGTACGCGTTCGGCCAGTACGCGGGACCGTTGACGATGAACGCGGGCCGGGCTTACAGCGGGATGGTCCAGTACCAGCACGGCCCGTTCTCGGCAATGGCGGTCGTGACCGACATCAACGGCGCGCCCATCGGCGCGGGGCAGCTTGGCGCGCATACCGTGCTGGGCTTGCCGGTGCAGCCGAACACCACGTTCATCGTCGACAACCAGCGCATTGCGGCCCTGGGCGCGTCGTACAAGCTCGGCGCGTGGACGCCGTCGCTCACGTATTCGAACACGCAACTCAAGGAGCGCGGCCTGGCGTCGACCGACCAGTTGCTGCGCCTTGGCACGACGTATAGCGTGACGCCCGCGACCTTGCTCTCCGCCCAGGTCTCCGTCGACCGGTTCGAGCAGTCGCGGTGGTACACGCTCAATCTGGGCCTCGACTACGCGCTCTCGCATAGCACGGACGTCTACATCGACCTGGCGGCGCAGAAGGCGTCGGGGCCCGAAACGACGGCGTCAATTTTCCTCGCTGGCACTTCGTCGGCTTCGGACCAGTTCCTTTCGCGTGTCGGCATCAAGCACGTATTCTGATGCGGGGAGAGCATGGTGTGAACAGGCGTGAATTGATCGATGCCGTTGCATTCGCTACGGGTCTAAACAGGGCTGTCGCCGGCGAAGCGATCGATGGGCTGGTTGGCGCCATCACGAAGGCGGTTGCCAGAGGCGATACGGTGCAGCTAATCGGTTTCGGTTCGTTTAGCCGGGGCAAGCGCGGTGCTCGCGTTGGAAGACATCCCGTGACGGGCGAGCAGACCAATATCGCGGCGACGAGAACGGTGAAGTTCACCGCAGGCAAGAACTTCAAGGACGCGCTGAACGCGCACCGGTAGCACGGGCAGGGCGGGCCGCTTCCGGCGCGAAGCGGGCCGCCCTGCGTCGGATACAGTGTCCGTTACGCGAATCAGCCCGCCTGGAACACGCCGGCTTCCCACGCAAACGGCTTTGCGATCCGGTTCCACGTGTTGATCTGCGCGACGGCCAAGGTCAGGTTCGCGAGCGCGTCGCGATCGAAGTGCTCGTAGGTCGCCTTGACGAGTGATTCGCCGATCTCATTCTCGCTGATCAAGGTCAGCGCTTCGGCCCAGCGCAGCGCGGCCTGCTCCTTCGCGCTGTAGAGTTGCGGGGTCTCGTGCCAGACCGGCAACAGGTTATAGCGCAGCGGATCTTCGCCCGCATGGACCCCTTCCTTGATGTGACGGTCGAGGCAGTATGCGCAGCCGTTCAACTGCGAGACGTGTGCGCGGACCAGCTCCAGCAGCTTGAAATCGAGACCGGTGGTGTTCACATACTGCTCGACGCCGATCACGGCTTCGACCAGCTTGGTCGGTAGTTGTCCAAAAGAAATACGTTCTGGCATGAAATGTCGATCCTGGAGGATGGGTAGATCGTTTCGCGGCGTTACTCACTGTGCGGGCAGCCGTGCCGCGCAGAACGGCTGCTCGATGCACGTGAGATCCTATCAAGTCGCATTCCCTGCGGCACCCTCGCGTCGAGCATGGTGTACATATAAAAGGACGAATGTCCTCCGGGCGCCGCCGTTGCGGCGCCCGGCCCGCGTGCGGGATCAGCGCGGCGGCCAGGCCCTGGCCGGCATGCCCAGCACGGGTTCGCCAAGCAGCGGCGTCGAAAGCGCATAGGCGCCGTTTTCCGTGAAGGCCCAGATGATGTTGCGGTCGTACTCGGTGTAGATCGCCAAGACGCCTTTGCCGAGCGTGTAGGTGGGCAATTGCGACTCGTCCGCGAGCGCGGGCACGAAGTACCCGGCGATCTTCGGATGCGCGGGGTCCTTCACGTCGAAGATCTGCACGCCGGCGTTGTAGTACGAATACGGCACGATGCCCTGGCGCCAGCCGCCGGGCTGGCCGATCGCATTGGCGCGTTTCGGTCCGAAGTTGCCGCCGCGCTGGCAGAAGTCGGTGAACGGCGCGCCTTCGGGCACTTCGGGACGAGGCAGCGTGGTCGCCACTTTCAGATGCGCCGGATCGCGCGCGTCGATCACGTAAATGTCCTTGAACGGCTCGTAGCAGTCGCGATTCATCGGATAGCCGTTGGTCAGCACGTAGCCGGTGCGCGCGTACTGGCTCACGTCGGCGTTGTCGAACTCGGTGCCCGCGTAGCTCGGCGGCGTGTTCACGCTGCTGAGGATCTTCGGCTTCGCCGGATTCGACAGATCGAACGCGTAGAAGCCCAGGCCGCCCATCGCGCCGAAGCCGATCTTGCCGCCGTTCTCGAGCGGCTTGGGCAGGAAGATCGGATTGCGCGAGCCCATCCACGACGTGCGGTTGCCCGCGCGCGGATTCATCAGGTAGGCGTCCTCATCGGCCTTGTTGCCGAGGACCTGGCCCGGCACGGCGATCTGCGTCACGAATACGGGGTTGGCGGGATCGGACATGTCCCAGACCTGGTAGCCCGGCGAGTACAGATAGTTCGGGTATTCGGTGAGCGCGTAGCTGTCGTTGGGCGCCGACGACACGAGCATGTACTTGCCGCCGTAGTATTCGGGCGCGTCGAGCGAGCCCGAGCCCTGCTGCTGGCCGATCGGCGCGTTGGGGTGCTGGTAGTCGGTCGTGCGCGTCGCAATGAGCTTCCACTGGTTCGGCAGCGGGCCATCCATCTCGAACACGCGGAAGCCCTTGAGCGAGTTGTAGTGACGCTGCGCCGCCACTTTCTCGGGCTGGTCGATCTTCTCGGTCATGAGCCCGTAGCGGCCGATCTCGAACGACGCCACCAGCACCGGCTTGCCGAGCTTCTTGCTCCACGCGATCGTCGCGCCGCCAAGGTAGCCGTGAACGTTGTTGGCGTCGAACGGCTCGCTCGAGCCCTTCGGCCCCCACACGCCGCCGCGCGAGTACACGACTTTGCCGTGCACGGGATCGGTCACGTCCATGATGCGCAGATAGTCGCGGTCGTGGATGTAGAGATAGCGGTGCCCATCGAAATCGATGATGTTGTTCCAGGCGTGGAAGGGCGAATCCACACCGGGATAGAACGCCAGCACCTTCACGTTCTTCGTGTAGCTGTTCTTGTCCCACGTGGTCATCTCGCCGGGGAAGCGCTGGCCCTGGTGCACTTCGGGCGTCGCCTTCGGCCAGACGAACTTGCCGGTGGCCGGGTCCATGCCATAGTCGACGCCGGGCTTGAGCGGCACCGGGCGGCGCTCGGGCGTGAGGCGCAGCCAGCCCGCGAGCCAGGGATCCTGAACGTTGGGCTCGCCCGGCGTGCCGCTCGCTTGCGGCGCGCTGGCCGCCGCAGCGGTGTGGGCGGCGGCTGCTTCGTCGGCGCTGGCCGTTTGTGCGCTTGCGGCGAACGTCGCGGCCGCGGCCGCGATGAGTGCGAGCGTCGAGCCTCTGGCCAGCACGGCCTTGAGATCTTTCAAATCCTTCGGGTGCCGATGGTGCCAATGTTGCCGACGGCGGATGACTTGCATGTGTGCTCCTTTTATCGTGTGGCGCGGTGCTTGGCGTGGCGCGCGCCCTGAATCAGAATGCGTGACGAATGCCAAGCTGGAAGCCAGACGGATTCTGGCCGGCGTTCGGGTAGGCCTGGAACGTGACCGGATACGGCACGGCCACGTTATGGCGGTTCCAGACGTGCGCGAAGGTCGCGTACAAATCGGTGCGCTTCGAGACGCCGTAGAGATAGCCAACCACGGCGCCCGTCGCGGTGCCCACTTTCACGTTGTTGTCGTCGTGGCGGTGGACCACGCTCGCGTAAAGGCGGTTGCGCCCGTCGATGTTCCAGCGCGCGCCGAGTTGCACGTCCCAGCCCTGCGAACTGAACGCGACATACGGCGGATACGCGTAGTAGCCGTTATAGGTGTGATAGATGAGCGTCGGCTCGAAGCCGCCGAAGCGATAGACGGCCGAGAAATAATTGTCGCGTGACGAATGAATCTCCGACGCGTTGAAGATGTCGCGCGTGTACTGCAGCTCGCTCACGGCGCCGAGGAACACCGGGCCGTTGCGGTAGTCCGCGCCGGTGCTGAGGAAGCGGCCCGCGCGCGTGCCGTCGCCCACGCCCGTGGTGTACATGATGCGGCCAGTGAAGCCGTAGAACGTAGGCGTCTTGTACTGCATCGCATTGTCCACGCGATACGACGCGTAGAAGAACTCCATGTTGTCGACCATACTGAAGTCGGCGGCCCAGCTCGGGTCGGCGTAGCCCGCGATCCAGTACGAAGGCGTGAACTGGCGGCCAAACGTAATCTCGCCCCAGTTGCCCTTGAGCCCGACGAACGACTGACGAAATTGCGCGGACTGCACACCGGTATTCGCGGAGAACATGGGCTCGATCGTGAACACGGCCTTGTTGCCGCCGCCAAGATCCTCCACGCCGCTCAGGTTGAAGCGCGAGTTGTTCAGGCCGCCGCTCGACATGCGCCACACGTTGCCGCCGGAGCCCGAGGAAATCAGATGCTCGATGTTCAGGTCGACGTAACCGGACAGCCAGATGCTCGACTGGGCGTACGCGCCGGCGCTGGCACAGAGTGCGACGCCCGCCACGAATACCTTCTTTTTCATTCGATCTCCAGATGATTATCGTTCTGTGTGTGTGCGCGCAATGGGCTTCGCGCACCGGGCGTCGATGCGCCTCGTCGTCGTCGGTTGCGGCTGCTTTCGGCTTTCGCTGCGAGCGCCGCACCGTTCTGGCTTGCGTCCGTTTGCGTGTGACATCCTTCGTGTATACACAAACGTGAAAAATTATACGGACAGAAAATAATAAATTCGTAGCGTTATTTTTTTATACAAAGCGGCGATTTCGTTATAGCGGGTTCACCCTGATACGCGGCACGCGCACGCGGCGCGGGGGCATGCGCAGCGCGCCGCGCCACGGTTGCGGGCACGGCAAGTGCGAGCCTGCTGCTCGCGCGAACAGGCCGTGGATCGTGAAGGAAAGCGCGCGCATGATGCAGGCGCGCCATGGTGTCTCAACGCGGGGAGACGGCTTGCTCGACGCGCTCGCCATGGAAATGCTGTGCGAGGCTCGCGAGCAGCGCATCGCGCTGCGCGAGCCACGAGGCGGGCGAGCGGCCCGCGACGTGGGGCGTGACGAGCACCTCGGGGTAGGCGAGCAGCGCGGGCGGCACATGGGGCTCGTCTTCGATCACGTCGAGTCCCGCGCCCGCGATTTCGCCTGCGTGCAAGGCGTCGAGCAGCGCCTGCGTGTCGATCACGGAACCGCGCGCGACGTTGATCACGTAGCCGCGCGGCCCCAGCGCGCGCAGCACCGCGCGGTCGATCAAATGACGGGTGGCCGGCCCGCCATGGCATGCGGCGACGAGAAAGTCGCTAGTGGCCGCGAGCTCAACGAGGCTGGCGTAGTAGCGGCCGGGCGCATCCGCATGCGGCGAGCGCCCGTGATAGCCGATCGACATTTGAAAGCCCTGCGCGCGCGCCGCGATCAGCCGGCCGATGCGCCCCATGCCGATGATGCCGAGCGCCGCGCCCGCGAGCGTGGGCCGCGCATCGCGCGAGGCCTGCCATTGCCCGTGCCGCACCGCCTGCGTGAGCGGGGCGTAGCCGCGTGCGAGCGCGAGCATGAGGCCGAACGCATGATCGGCGACGGTGGCCGCATTCGTGCCGGGCGCATGCGCGACGACGATCGCGCGCCGCGCGGCCGCCGCGACATCGACGTTCTCGTAGCCCGCGCCAAACGCGCAGACGATCTCGAGCGCGGGCAATGCGGCCATGCGCGCTTCGTCGAGTCCCGTGGAGCCGTTCGTCACGACGGCGCGCACGGTGTGGGCGCCGTCGTTGCCGGGCAGGCTGCCGTCCGGGTGATAGTCGACCGTGTAGTCGCGGCGCAGCGCGTCCAGCGTCGCATCCGGCAGCGCGATCAGCGCGAGAACTCTGGGCGGCGCGCTCACGGTTGCGCGCCGCCCGGCACGACCTCCTTGACCGCGCCTTTCCAGCCGTTCGCGGTGATGTCGAACACGGTGCCGTCCGGCATGCGGTACTTCACTTCGTAGAACACGTTCGGATCCTGCTCGTGGCGGCCGGTCAGGTAGGTGCCGCCCGCGGCCACGACGCGCGCGGCCGTGGCCTCGACGTCGTCGACCCACATGCCGAAGTGAATCACGCCGCGCACGTCCTTCAGGCCCGCGTAGCCGGGCACCGTCTCGTCCTTGAAGTTCAGCAGCGCGACGTTCATCGTGCCGTCCGTCATGTAGATCCCGCGCATCGCGTTGCCCGCGCGGCGCATGCCGAACGCCTCTTCGAAGAAGCGCGCGGCGGCCTCGGGGTCTTCGACCGAGAGCGCGATATGACGAAGCTTGTCCATGGAAAGTCCTCGCAAAAAGGTGTGGGCGGCGCGCGCCGCCGAGGGAGTTTCCGCGACTGTCGCGCAAATCGGCTCAAAACTTCATTGGGTATACTACGTACGTCTTGTGTATACACAAAAGAATTTTTCTATACCAGAATGACTCCCGTTCGCCGCTCGAGGTCATGCAACGGAGGTCTGGGATGCACGCTGTACGGGAGCCGCTGGGTAATTTGTCTGATGAAATTCGGGAGCGCTTCGCACAGATCGGGCGTATCTGGGGAGGCGACATCAATGCGCATCGCGATTGCGTGATCGAGGCGTACAGCCCGCTCGTCGCGGCGGCGAGCGCGGCCGACAGCACCTGCGAAATCACACGCGACCGTGCTTACGGCCCGCACGCACGCCAGCGCCTCGACGTGTTCGTGCAACCCGCGACGCACGCCCAGGGAGGCGCTGACGTCGTGCTGTTCGTGCACGGCGGCGCGTTCGTGCGCGGCCGCAAGAGCGTGAACGGACTCATTTACGACAACGTGCCGCGCTGGTTCGCGCGCCAGGGCTGCGTGGCCCTCAATGTGGAATATCGGCTCGCGCCCGAAGCGCCATATCCGGCGGGCGCCGAGGATGTTGCCGCCGCGCTCGCGTGGGCGCGTGCGCACGTGGCCGAGTTTGGCGGCGACGCAGGGCGGATCTTTCTGGTCGGCCATTCGGCGGGCGGCGCGCATGTTGCGGCTGTGCTCGGCG
Organism: Paraburkholderia pallida; assembly: GCF_004524855.1. Classification (NCBI taxonomy): domain Bacteria; kingdom Pseudomonadati; phylum Pseudomonadota; class Betaproteobacteria; order Burkholderiales; family Burkholderiaceae; genus Paraburkholderia; species Paraburkholderia pallida. The sequence goes on from NZ_CP038150.1 coordinate 119,394, forward strand.
ATCCATTGCTCGACGCGCAGCGAAAGGCCGGCGCGTACGCGCCGCCGGCGGGCGCCGTGCTGATCAGCGCGCGCCTCGTGGCCGACGTCCTCGCCGACAACCCCAATGCCGCCGGCGTGCGCGCGTACTTCGGCGCAAACGAAGCGGACTATGCGCAGCGCTCGCCGCTCGCGCACGCCGCGCGCATCGACGTGCCGCTGATGATCGTGGTGGCCGAATTCGAGAATCCGTATCTCGACGCCTACGGCGCCGCTTTCTTCGCGCGCGTGGCCGAGGCGCGCCAGCGCGGCAAAAGCGCAGGACAGCGCGCGCAGCCGCTGCGTTTCATGCAGATGGCGCGCCACAACCACACTTCGGTGGTCGCCCATTTCGACTCCGGCGAGACGCTGCTCGGCGACGCGATGCTCGCGTTCTTCCGCTCATGAACGGCCGTCTTCCTCTTTCCATCTTCAGGAGAACAGAATGTCCGCTTTCGCCGCGCCGCGCGTGTTCGCGCCGGTTCTCACGCCGTTCGATGCCACGCTCGCCGTCGACATCCCGCAACTCGTTGCGTACTGCCGCTGGCTAGTCGGGCAGGGCGCGGGTCTCGCGCTATTCGGTACCAACAGCGAGGCCAATTCGCTGAGCGTGGCCGAGCGGCGCGCCGTGCTCGAGCGCGTGTGCGCGGCCGATATCGATCCGGCCCATCTGCTGCCGGGCACGGGCGCATGCGCGCTGCCCGACGCCATCGAGCTCACGCGCCATGCGACGCAGGCAGGCTGCGCCGGCGTGCTGATGCTGCCGCCGCTCTACTACCGGGGCGTGAGCGACGACGGGCTCTTTGCCTACTACTCGGAGGTGATCGAGGCGGTGGGCTCGAACGACTTGCGCGTGCTGCTCTATCACATCCCGCAACTCTCTGGCGTGCCGATCTCTCACGCGCTGATCGAGCGGCTCGTGGCCGCATACCCGCGCACCGTGGTGGGGATCAAGGACAGCTCGGGCGACTGGGCGAACACGGCGGGGCTGCTCGCGCGCTTTCCGGGCTTCAAGGTGTTTCCCGCCTCGGAGGCGCTGCTGGGCCTCGCGCTGCCGCTGGGCGCGGCGGGCTGCATCTCGGCCACGGCGAACCTGCAGCCCGCCGCGATTGCGGAGGTGCTCGCGGCGGCCACGCTGGAGGCACGCAGCGCCTGTGTCGAGCGGGTCTCGACGATCCGGCTCGCGTTGCAGGCGCTGCCGATGATTCCCGCGCTCAAAGCCGTCGTGGCGCATTACTCGGGACATGCCGGCTGGGCGCGTGTGCGGCCGCCGCTCGTGCCGTATGGGGCGCTCGATGCGCGCGCGTTGCTCGCACAACTGCGGGCGCTAGGCTTCGCGATGCCCGCGCTCGCGCAGGCGGCGGCGCGATGAAGACGCGGCGTGCGGGCTGCGCGGGCTCAGGCGCGCTCGCGCTCGCTGCGCTGGCGCTTCAGGCGCCCGAGCACGACGATCGAGAGCCGCGCGGTGTGGTCGCGCATCGCGTTGTAGGCGCGCTCGGGGTTCGAATCGAGGATGGCGGCGACGATCTCGCGGTGCTCGCCGGCCGCCGCCTCGAAGCGCGAGGGCGACGCGGGCTGCGCCGCGCGAAAGCCCGCGAGCCGCTGGCGCTGCACCGCGATGATCGACGCGAGCGACTTGCTCTGTGCGCCCTTGCAGATCAGCTCGTGGAATTCGCGGTTCAGCTGCAGATAGGTGGCTTCGTCGCTGCGCGCGATGGCCGCGTTCATTTCCGTTTCGAGCTCTTCGAGCTGCTTTTTCTCGACGAGGCTCATGCGCTGCGCGCTCAGGCGGCAGCACAGCGCTTCGAGCTCGCACATGGCCTCGAGCATGTCGGCCAGCTCGTCGAGGCTGAATTGCGCCACGACCACGCCCTTGCGCGGCGTGAGCTCGACCATGCCGCGCGCGGCCAACTCGCGCAGCGCCTCGCGGATGGGCGTGCGCGAGGCGTTCAGGCGCTCGGCGAGCACGGCTTCTTCGAGCTTCTGGCCCGGCTCGAGCGTGCCGTCGATGATTTCGTCGAACAGCAGGCGATAAATCTTGGAGGAGAGCGTCGTCATCGTGTCGGTCGTGGGTTGGGCGCCGTAGCCCGGGAAGCGGCCTGGTGCGGAGCTGGAACATTATGCGCCAGCCGCCAGAGCGGCTCAATCGGGCATGCCGGTCGGCCAGCTGGGCTCCAGTGTACGCGGCGGCGGGAGAATGCCCGCTTGGTGTATACCTGAATATTATTAAAAATACACAATGTCATCATTGTATACGAGAAGCGACGATTCGAAGATCAGCCTGACGATTGAACAAGCGAGGACACAAGTGATCTGGTACGCGATTGCAACGTATGAACGGGACGGCCGCACGGCGGCGGGGATCGTGGTGGACGGCGCGCTGTACGACGCCGAGGCGCTGCTCGCGCGCACGGGAGGCGCGAACGCGCCGCTCGACGTCGACACGCTCGTCGCCCACTGGGACGCAACGAGTGCGGCCACGCTGGCGGATCTCGAGCGCGCGGCGCGCGCCGTGGCCGAGGGCACCGCGGGCGTCGCGCCGCAAGTGGGCTACCGGCTGCGGGTGCCGTTCACGCCGCGGCGCATCTTCGCGGCGGCGTCGAACTACTACGAGCACGCGCGCGAAATGGGCACCGAGCTCGCGCCGCGCGAGGAAAGCACGCCTTACATGTTCATGAAGGCCGAAACGAGCGTGGTGCCCACGCTCGCCGACGTCGTGATGCCGGCCGAAGCGCAACGCGTGGACTGGGAGGTGGAACTGGCCGTCGTGATCGGCCGCGGCGGCCGCCACATCGCCGTGGCGGACGCGTTCGAGCACGTCGCGGGCTATACCGTGCTCAACGACGTGAGCGCGCGCGATCTGAACCGCCGCACCGACTATCCGTTCAAACACGACTGGTTTCGCGGCAAGAGTTTCGATACCTTCGGTCCCTTCGGCCCCTGGCTCGTGCCGCGCGCGTGCATTGCCGAGCCGCAGAACCTGCGCATGCGCCTCGCCGTGAACGGCGAAACCATGCAGGACGGCAGCACGTCGGAGATGATCTTCAGCATTGCCGAGCAGATCCACTATCTCTCGTCGATCCTGACGCTGCAGCCCGGCGACGTGATCGCGACCGGCACGCCCACGGGCGTCGGCATGGGCCGCGGCATCTTTCTGAAGCCGGGCGACGTGATGGTGGCGTCGATCGACGGCATCGGCTCGATCGAGAACGCACTCGTGCGCGCCTGAGGCGCGCGCGAGACAGGGCAGCGGGCCCCCCAAATCGGAGGCAGACATGTTTGAGCGGGTAGGCGCGTGCATGCGCGCGCTGGTGCTGGCGGCGGGACTCCTGGCTGTGTCGGGCGCGCAGGCGACCGACACGGTGCGCGTGAACCTCGGCTGGCTGCCGCAGGGCAGCACGGGCGGCATCCTGCTCGCGCAAGCGCAGGGCTATTACCGCGACGCCGGGCTCGACGTGAGCATCATGCGCGGCTACGGCGGCCAGCGCACCGTCAACGAAGTCGACGAAGGGCTGTTCGAGTTCGGCTACGGCGACCCCGTGAGCGTCACGCTGAACCGCGCGCAGGGCGGCCACGCGGTGCTCGTGGGCGCCGTGAACACGCGCTGGCCGGGCGCGATCTGCTATCTCGAGCGGCCCGGCTTCAAGGTGAGCTCGCCGAAGGATCTCGCGGGGCTCACGCTCGGCGGCGGCGGCGCCTCGGCCGTGCAGAACATCGTGCCGGCATGGCTCAGGCAGAACGGCATGGCGCCCGGCGCCATCAAGCTCGTGCGGCTCGATCCGGCCGTGATCAACACGGCGCTGCTGCAAAAGCGCATCGACCTTTCGGAATGCTGGGAGGGCGCGAGCCTGCCCGTGCAGGCCACGATCGCCGAGCGCGCGGGGCAGCGGCTCGGCAAGCTGCTGTATCGCGACTTCGGTCTGGACATGATGGGCAGCGGCCTCGTGACGACCGATACCTATGTCGCGCAGCATGCGGATGTGGTCAAGCGCTTCGTCGATGCGACCTACCGTGGCTATGCGTTCATGCGCGACCATCCGCAGGCCGCCGCCGACGCGATCGCCAGGCAGTATCCGATGCTCGACCGCGCGATCCTGCTGCAGCAGATCGAACAGAGCAACGTGCTGATCGCCGACGACCCCGCGCATCACCGCATGGGCTGGCTGCGGCCCGAGCGCATGGACGCGACCGCGCAGTTCGTCTCGCAGGCATTCGGCCTGAACGGCAAGGTCAAGGCGAGCGACCTCTACACGAACCGCTTCGTGCAATGAACGACAATCGGGCGCGGTGCGCGCGCCCCACAGGAGAGTGGCTATGAACAGCTTGCGTCCCCGGCGCCTCGGACACATGGTGCTGATGGTGCGGGACATTCACCGTTCCGCGCAGTTCTACACCGAGGTATTGGGCCTGAAGGTGTCCGACTGGATCGGCGACCAGATGGTGTTCCTGCGCGCGGGCAGCGATCACCACGACCTCGCGCTCTCGCAGTTGCCCAAGGACAGCCCCGACTTCGACGATCTGCCGCGCTACACGCGCCCGGGCCTCGAGCACTTCTCGTATCTCGTCGAAAGCTACGAGGAGATGGAGCGCTCGGTGCAGGTGCTGCAGTCGCACGGCGTGGAGATCGTGCGCGGGATCGGCCGGCATGGGCCCGGCAACAATCTGTTTCTGGTCTTCAAGGACCCGGACGGCAACAACGTCGAGATCTACTGCGAGATGACGCAGATCGGCGAGCACGATCCGCACGAGCCGCAGGTGTGGGAGCGCACGATCGAATCGTTCGACCAGTACCGGTTCGAGCGCTTCGTCGTGCCGCCGCCGCCGCATCTCGTCGCGCAGAAGGCGGGCGGCGCAGGCAAGCCGGCCGAACCCGCCGCAAGCCAGGGCGCAAGGCCGGAAGCAAGGCAAGAAGCGGCTCGCGACGGCGACGACTGAAACGGAGCGCACATGAAAAGGCTGATCGAAGTGGTGGCGTTCTGGGTGGCGGTAGGTCTCGTCTGGGAGTTCGGAGTGCGCTGGAGCGGCACGCGCGAGTACATCCTGCCGCCGCTCTCGACGATTTTCGCGGCGGGCTGGGCCATGCGCGCGCAACTGCTGGCCGATACGCTCACGACCGCATGGGAAGTGTTCGCGGGCTTCGCGCTCGCGCTCGCGGGCGGACTCGCGCTGGGCTTGCTCGCGAGCCTCTCGCAGATCGCGCGCCGCACGCTGCTGCCGTTCGTGACCGCGCTGCAGAGCATGCCCAAGATCGCGCTCGCGCCGCTGCTGATCGTCTGGTTCGGCTACGGCTTTGCGTCGAAGCTCGCCGCGGCGGTGCTGTTCGCGTTCTTCCCCGTCGTGATCGCGACGATGGGCGGCCTCGCAAGCGTGCCGCAGCATCTCGACGAGCACCTGCGCGCGCTCGGCGCCTCGCCCGCGCGCACGTTCTGGCATCTGCGCCTGCCTGCCGCGCTGCCCGCGCTGATGGACGGCCTGAAAATCGCGATGCCGCTTGCCGTGATCGGCGCGATCGTCGGCGAATTCATCGGCTCGGAGGACGGTCTCGGGCATTTGATCGTGTTCGCGACGTCGAATGCGCAAACGGCGCTATCGTTTGCGGCAATCCTGGTGGTCACGATGCTCGCGATGGCGTTCTACGGCGCCGTCGATCTCGTGTCGCGTGCGGTCTGGTGGAGAGGAGTCACGGTGTGATGGCACTCGTCAATCTGTTGCGCGCCGGCGAGCGCGCGAGCGCGGCCGATGCCGCGGAGCCCGGTGCGCGCAGCGCGCAAAGTGCGCGCGATGAACGCGCGGCCGCGCTCATCGAGGTCCAGCATGCGGGCAAGCACTATGAGGCGCGCGGCGGCGCGCAGGCCTTCAGTGCGCTCGAGGACGTTTCGCTCGAGGTGGGCCAGCGCGAATTCGTCTCGATCCTCGGGCCGAGCGGTTGCGGCAAGAGCACACTCCTGCGCATGATCGCGGGCCTCGCGCCGTGCGACACGGGCAGCATCTGCGTGGGCGGGCGGCGCGTGAGCGAGCCGGGCGAGGACATTGGCGTGGTGTTCCAGACGAGCAACATGTTGCCGTGGCTCACCGTGGGCGCCAATATCCGGCTCGGCGCGAAATTGCGCAAGCTGCCGCGCGCGCAGGTCGAGGCGCGTCTGCCCGCGCTGCTCGACACGCTCGGCCTTGCGCAGTTCGTCGACCGTTATCCGCACGAGCTTTCGGGCGGCATGCGCCAGCGCGCGGCGATTGGCCAGATCCTGCTGCTCGAGCCGCGCGTGATGCTGATGGACGAGCCGTTCGGCGCGCTCGATGCGCTCACGCGCGACCGCCTGAACGTCGAGCTGCTGCGCATCTGGCAGCAAAGCACGCTCACCGTGCTGCTCGTCACGCACAGCATTCACGAGGCCGTCTTTCTCTCGGACCGCGTGCTGGTGATGTCGGCGCGTCCGGGCCGCGTGCAGCACGACGTGAAGATCGACCTGCCGCGTCCGCGCCAGCCCGACCAGACGCGCAGCGACCCGCGCTATGGTCGCTACGTGACCGAACTTTCAAAAATGATGGGCGTGTTTTGAGCGCGGCGCGCCCGCGCACACTCGATGTGAAAACCAGCCATGCCAGTGAATCCCCTCAGTGAGCTCTCCCTGATCCGCCGGCTCAAGCTGAGCCAGCTGATGGTGTTCGAGCGGGTGCTCGAAACCGGTTCGGTCGTGCGCGCCGCGAACGAGATGCGGCTCACGCAGCCCGCCGTGACCAAAGTGATACACGAGCTCGAATCGTGTTTCGACGGCGAACTGTTCTCGCGCTCCAACCGCGGCGTGGTGCCGACCGAGCTCGGGCTGCTGCTCGGCCAGCGCGTGAAGTCGCTGATGGCGGAGCTGCGCTACATGACCGACGAGCTGAACGACTTCCGCCTCGGCACGAGCGGGCACGTGATCGTCGGCACGCTCATTTCGGCTTCGGCGCGGCTCTTGCCGCAAGCCATCGCGAAGCTCAAGGCGCGCGCGCCCAACGTGCTCGTCACCGTGCGCGAGGGCACGCCCGCCCACCTGTTTCCCGCGCTCGCCACCGGCGACGTCGATATCGTGGTGGGCCGCCTGCCCGAGCGCGAGCTGCCGATCGCCAGCGCCTTTCCGCTCACGCACGAAGCGCTGTTCGACGAGTCGCTCTGCGCCGTGATGGGCGGCAAGGGCGGCGCGCCGGTGCCCGAGGGCGTCGTGCACCTGGCGGCGCTGGTGGATTTGCCGTGGATCCTGCCCACGCCCGACTCGCCCGCGCGCCTTGCCGCCGAGCATCTGTTCCGCGCGGCCGGGCTGCCGTTGCCGACCGATATCGTCGAGTCGCTCTCGCTGCTCACGAACATCGGCCTGCTGCTGGAGACGCCGCGCATCGCGCTGATGCCGCGCGTGGCCGCGCGCCAGTTCGCGGACGCGGGCCTGTTGCGCATCCTCGATCTGCCGGAGACGGGGGCGTTTGGCACGATCGGCTTTTCGGTGCGCTCGAACAAGGCCCAGAGCGCCGCGTGCCGCGGCTTCATCGAGTGCCTGCGCGAGGCCGCCGCGGGCTGAAACCCGCGTGGCGGGGCGCGCCGCCCGGTATTCCAGATTGGCATATCGAGCGCCGAATGTTTGATTGTCGCGAGTCGCGCGACTTCCCTAGACTGGTGTGAACACATCAATCGAGCAGGAGGCGTTGTGATTCCAGAAGCATCCGACACCGCGCATGCGCCGCGGCTATTGCGACACTACATCGACGGTGAGTTCGTTGCCAGCACAACGACATTCGACGACTTGAGCCCAGTGGACGGCACGCTCGTCGCACGCGTGTGCGAAGCCGACGCGCAGAGCGTCGGGCGCGCCGTAGAGGCGGCGCGCGCGGCACAGCGCGCGGGCTGGGGCGAGACCACGCCGGCCCAGCGCGCGGCGTGGCTCACGCGCATCGCCGACGGCATCGAAGCGCGCTTCGAGGACTTCGTCGCGGCGGAAGTGGCCGACACGGGCCGCCCGCTTGCGCAGGCGCGCGCGCTCGACGTGGCGCGTGGCGTCGCGAATTTCCGCACTTTCGCCGAGCTGATCCGCAGCGCGCACAGCGAATGCTTCGAGACGCACACGGCGGACGGCGGCCAGTATCTGAACTACGTCACGCGCAAGCCGCTCGGCGTGGTCGGCATCATCTCGCCGTGGAATCTGCCGCTGTTGCTGCTCACGTGGAAGGTCGCGCCCGCGCTCGCGATGGGCAACTGTGTCGTCGCGAAGCCTTCGGAAGAAACGCCGGGCTCGGCGGCGCTGCTGGCCGAGGTGATTCATGAGGCCGGTCTGCCGCGCGGCGTGTTCAACCTGATCCACGGGCACGGCCCGAACGCGGCCGGCGAGTTCCTCACGCGGCACCCGGGCATTTCGGCCATCACGTTCACGGGCGAATCGCGCACGGGCAGCGCCATCATGAAAGCCGTGGCGGACGGCGTGAAGGAGGTGTCGTTCGAGCTGGGCGGCAAGAACGCGGCCGTGGTGTTCGCCGACGCGGACTTCGATGCGGCCGTGGAGGGCGTCCTCAAGTCGAGCTTCACGAACGCGGGGCAGGTGTGCCTGTGCAGCGAGCGCGTGTACGTCGAGCGGCCGATCTTCGAGCGCTTCGTCGCGGCGCTGAAGGCGCGCACCGAAGCGCTGCGCGTGGGCGCGCCCGACGACCCCGCGGCGACGATGGGCCCGCTGATCTCGCGCGGCCATCGCGACAAGGTGCTGTCGTATTTCCGCCTGGCGCTGGAGGAGGGCGCGCAAGTGGTGACGGGCGGCGGCGTGCCGGCATTCGGCGACGCGCGCGATAGCGGCGCATTCGTGCAGCCGACCATCTGGACCGGCCTGCCCGATACGGCGCGCTGCGTGCGCGAGGAGGTCTTCGGGCCGGTGTGCCACCTCGCGCCGTTCGATACGGAGGACGAAGTGATTGGCCGCGTGAACGACAGCGCCTATGGGCTCGCGGCCAGCGTCTGGACCACGCAGCTCGCGCGCGGGCATCGGGTGGCCAGACGCATCGAGACCGGCATCGTGTGGCTCAACGCCTGGTTCGTGCGCGACCTGCGCACGCCGTTCGGCGGCACGAAGCTCTCGGGGATCGGCCGTGAGGGTGGGCGACATTCGCTCGACTTCTATTCGGAACTGATCAACGTCTGCGTGAGGGTGGCATGAGCGCAATCGACCTGAACGCGGCGCACGCGATCGCGCGCCGGCTGCGCGAAGCCGAGGCGTCCGGCATCCCTTGTGCGCCCGTGCGCGGCGACATCGCGGCACTCGGCGGCGACGCGCTCGCGGCCGCCTACGCGGTGCAACGCATCAATACCGGGGAGCGGCTCGCGGCGGGCCGGCGGCTCGTGGGCCGCAAGATCGGGCTGACCTCGAAGGCGGTGCAGGCGCAACTGGGCGTCGCGCAGCCCGACTTCGGCATGCTCTTCGACGACATGGCGATTGCCGACGGCGAACCCATCGCGCTCGCGCGCACGCAGCAGCCGAAGGTGGAAGCCGAGATCGCGCTCGTGCTTGCCGACGACCTGCCGCACGAGCGGCACACGATTGCCGACCTGCTGCGCGCGACGGCCTATGCGTTGCCGGCCATCGAGATCGTAGGCAGCCGGATCGCGGGCTGGGACATCCGTCTCACCGACACCGTGGCGGACAACGCCTCCAGCGGTCTTTTCGTGCTCGGCAACCGGCCCGTGAAGCTCGACGCGTTCGACGCGATCGCCTGCGGCATGGTCCTCGAGCGGCGTGGCGAGCCGGTGAGCGTGGGGGCGGGCGCGGCCTGCCTCGGCAATCCGCTCTACGCGGCGCTCTGGCTCGCCGACACCATGGTGCGCGTGGGCGCGCCGCTCGCGGCGGGCGACATCGTGCTCACGGGGGCGCTCGGGCCCATGGCCGCGGTCGCGCCCGGCGACGTGTTCACCGCGCAGATCGAAGGCCTCGGCAGTGTGAGCGCTTCCTTTACCCTCGAACCGGAATCCGCGTCATGAAAGACAACGACAAGCTGGCGGCCGCCATCATCGGCTCCGGCAATATCGGCACCGACCTGATGATCAAGGTCCTGCGTCACGGCAAGCACCTGCGCATGGGCGCGATGGTCGGCATCGACGCGGCCTCGGACGGCCTCGCACGCGCCGGGCGCCTGGGCGTGCCGGTCACGGCGCAAGGCATCGAAGGGCTCGTGGCGATGCCCGAGTTCGAGGACATCCGCATTGCCTTCGATGCGACCTCGGCCGGCGCGCACGCGCACCATGCGCAAGTGCTGCGCCGCCATGGCGTGCGCGTGATCGACCTCACGCCCGCCGCCACCGGGCCGTTCGTGGTGCCGGTGGTGAACCTGTTCGAGCATCTGGACGCGCCGGACATCAACATGGTCACGTGCGGCGGCCAGGCGACGATTCCCGTCGTCCACGCCATCTCGCGCGTGGCGCCGGTGCACTACGCCGAGATCGTCGCGTCGATCGCGAGCCGCTCGGCGGGGCCGGGCACGCGTGCGAATATCGACGAGTTCACGCAGACGACCGCACGCGCGCTCGAGACCGTGGGCGGCGCCGCGCGCGGCAAGGCGATCATCGTGCTCAATCCGGCCGAGCCGCCGCTCATGATGCGCGACACCATCTACTGCCTGACCGACGAAGACGCCGACACCGGCGCCATTGAGCGCTCGGTGCGCGCGATGGTGGCCGCCGTGGCGAGCTATGTGCCCGGCTACCGGCTCAAGCAGGCCGTGCAGTTCGACCGGCTGCAACTCGATCAGCGGCTGTTCGGCCAGGGTAAGGAGGCGAACTCGCCGGAGGCCCGGGCGAACGGGCGCCGCGCGGGCCTGAAGGTGAGCGTCTTCATCGAAGTGGAGGGCTCGGCGCATTACTTGCCCAGCTACGCGGGCAATCTCGACATCATGACCTCGGCGGCGCTGGCCGCCGCGGAGCAGATCGCGGCAAGCCGCGTGGCGGCATGAAGGGGACGACGGCCATGACCGGAAACACGAAGAAGATTTATATCTCGGACGTGACGCTGCGCGACGGCATGCACGCGATCCGCCATCAGTATTCGCTCGACCAGGCGGTCGCGATCGCGCGCGCGCTCGACGCGGCCGGTGTGGACAGCATCGAGGTCGCGCACGGCGACGGTCTTGCGGGATCGAGCTTCAACTATGGCTTCGGCGCGCATACCGACCTCGAATGGATCGAGGCCGTTGCGGGGGCGGTCGAGCGCGCCCGCGTGGCCACGCTGCTGTTGCCCGGCATCGGCACCGTGCACGACTTGCGCGCCGCGTGGGATGCGGGCGCGCGCACCGTGCGCATCGCGACGCATTGCACCGAGGCCGATGTCGCGAAGCAGCACATCGAATACGCGCGCGAGCTCGGCATGGACACCGTAGGATTCCTGATGATGGCGCACATGACGACGCCCGAGGCACTCGCCGCGCAGGCGAAGCTCATGGAAAGCTACGGCGCGCAATGCGTGTACGTCGTGGATTCGGGCGGCGCGCTCAATATGCACGAAGTGGCTGCGCGCTTCGACGCGATGAAGGCCGTGCTCGACCCCGCGACACAAACGGGCATGCATGCGCATCACAATCTCTCGCTGGGCGTGGCGAATTCGATCGTGGCGCTCGAACACGGCTGCGACCGCATCGATGCATCGCTCACGGGCATGGGGGCGGGCGCGGGCAATGCGCCGCTCGAAGTGTTCGTGGCGGCGGTGGACCGCATGAAGCTCGATCACGGCTGCAACGTGAAGCTGCTCATCGACGCCGCCGACGACATCGTGCGCCCCCTGCAGGAGCGGCCCGTGCGCGTGGACCGCGAGACGCTCGCGCTCGGCTATGCGGGCGTTTATTCGAGCTTCCTGCGCCATGCCGAAGCGGCGGCCGCGAAGCACGGGCTCACGGCGTTCGAGATCCTGGTCGAGCTCGGCCGCCGCCGCATGGTTGGCGGCCAGGAGGACATGATCGTCGACGTCGCGCTCGACCTCGTGAGCGCGCGCAATGCCGCGAAGGAGGCGGCATGAGCGATCTCGATGCCATGGCCGCCCGGCTCGACGCCGCCGCGCGCGACGCCACGCCGATTGCGCAGCTCGCCGAGTTCACACCGGGCGCGAGACTCTCGCTCGACGAAGCGTACGTGGTGCAGCGCGCGTCGATCGAGCGGCGCATCGATCGCGGCGAGATCGCGGTGGGGGTGAAGCTCGGCTTCACGAGCCGCGCGAAGATGCTCCAGATGGGCGTGGACAGCCTGATCTGGGGCTGGCTCACCGATGCGATGCTCGAGGAGGACGGCGGCCGCGTCGCGCTCGAGCGCTTCATCCACCCGCGTGTGGAGCCCGAGGTGTGCTTCCTCACGAGCCGCGACATCGACCGGCCGCTCACGCTGCTCGAAGCCGCGCAGTATCTGGATGCCGCAGCGCCGGCGCTGGAGATCATCGATTCACGCTACCGCGATTTCAAGTTTTCGCTCGAAGACGTGGTGGCCGACAACTGCTCCTCGGCGGGGCTCACGATCGGTCCGTGGACGCGCCGCTTCGACGCGCTCGCCAACGCGGGCGTGCTGATGCGCATGAACGGACGCATCGTGCAAACAGGCTCCACGGCCGCGATCCTCGGCCACCCGCTGCGCTCGGTCGTGCAGGCTTCGCGCCTCGTCGCGCAAAGCGGGCTGGTGCTGCCGGCCGGCTCGCTGATCATGGCGGGCGCCGCCACGGCCGCGCATGCGCTGGCGCCCGACACCCACGTGCACTGCCTCGTCAACGAACTCGGCAGCACCGAATTCACCACCGCATCCACGAACCACAGACTCTCATGATGAACCAACCGACTCCTCAGGCGCGCGTGGTACCCGGCAAGGCCAAACCGCGCGGCCGCTTCCCGCACATCACGCGCGCGGGCGACTTCCTGTTCGTCTCGGGCACGAGCGCGCGGCGGCCCGACAACAGCATCGCGGGCGCCGCCGCCGACGAGCTTGGCGCCGTGACGCTCGACATCCGCGCGCAAACGCGCGCCGTGATCGAGAACATCCGCGACATTCTTCGCAGCGAGGGCGCGGACCTGTCGAACCTCGTCGAAATCTCGTCGTTCCTCGTCAACATGAACGACTTCCTCGGCTACAACGAGATCTATGGCGAGTACTTCGACGAGACCGGGCCCACGCGCACGACCGTGGCCGTGCATCAGCTACCGCATCCGCATCTGCTGATCGAGATGAAAGCGGTGGCGTACTCGCCGAATCGATAAACCCCAGCCGCGTGGAGCGAGGCAGACATGTTGACTTACGGCAGACCGTTCAACTTCCCGCGCTGGATCGACGAGCATGCGCATTTGCTCAAGCCGCCCGTCGGCAACCAGCAGGTATGGCAGGACAGCGACTTCATCGTGACCGTGGTGGGCGGGCCGAATCATCGCACCGACTATCACGACGATCCGCACGAGGAGTTCTTCTACCAGTTGCGCGGCAACGCGTATCTGAACCTGTGGATCGATGGACGCAAGGAGCGTGTCGACCTGCGTGAGGGCGACGTGTTCCTGCTGCCGCCGCATGCCCGGCATTCGCCGCAGCGGCCCGAGGCCGGCAGCGCATGCCTCGTGATCGAGCGGCAACGCGCGCCGGGCATGGTGGACGGCTTCGAGTGGTACTGCGACGCCTGCGGCCACCTCGTGCATCGCGTGGAGGTGCAGCTCAAGAGCATCGTGAACGACCTGCCGCCGCTCTTCGAGGCGTTCTACGCCAGCGAGGCGCAGCGCCGCTGCCCGCAGTGCGGCCAGATTCATCCGGGCAAGGCCGGGTAACCGGCACCGGGTCTGCATGGCGATCCCCCTGGGCGCCGCCGCAGGGGCCGCCGAAGCGTTCCAACCGATCAACAGACAATGACACTTCGAATCGACATGCACTCGCACTTCTTCCCGCCCGTGACGCGGGAAGAGGCCGCCGCCCTCGATGCGCAGCACGCGCCGTGGCTGCGCATCGACGCGGACGGCAAGCAGGGCACCATCATGACCGGCGAGCGCGCATTCCGCCCCGTGCATCGCCCCTTGTGGGACCCGGCGGCGCGGCTCGCGGAGCTGGACGCGCTGGGTGTGGACCAGCAACTGATCTGCGCGACGCCCGTGATGTTCGGCTACCGCCACGACGCGGCCCGCGCGCACGAGTGGGCGGCGCGCATGAACGACCGCGCGCTCGAACTCTGCGCCCACGCACCGGCACGCCTGCTTGCGCTTGCCCAGGTGCCGCTGCAGGACGTCGACCTCGCGTGCCGCGAAGCGACGCGCGCGTGCCGCGCGGGTCATCGCGGCGTGCAGATCGGCAATCACCTCGGGCCGCGCGATCTGGACGACGCCCACCTCGTGACCTTCCTCACGCATTGCGCCAACGAAGGGATTCCCGTGCTCGTGCACCCGTGGGACATGATGACCGACGGCCGCATGAAGAAGTGGATGCTGCCCTGGCTAGTCGCGATGCCGGCGGAGACGCAGTTGAGCATCGTCTCGCTGATTCTCTCGGGCGCGTTCGAGCGCATTCCGAAGACGCTGAAGCTGTGCTTCGCGCATGGCGGCGGCAGCTTTGCCTTCCTGCTCGGGCGCGTGCAGAACGCGTGGGAGCAGCGCGACATCGTGCGCGAGGATTGCCCGCATCCGCCCATCTCCTACCTCGAACGCTTCCACGTGGACAGCGCGGTTTTCGATCCGCGCGCGCTGCAACTGCTCGTGGACACGATGGGGGAGGAACGCGTGATGCTGGGCTCCGATTACCCGTTTCCGCTTGGCGAGCAAAAGATTGGCGACCTGGTGGCGGGGCATCCCACACTCACGGCGAGTGCCAAGGCGAAGATCCTCGGCGGCAATGCGCAACGTTTCTTTGGCTTGACGGAGCCGGTCACAGCAAAGACGCTTTGAAACCCGAGGCGCGGTGTCCTTACTCAGCCAGCCACTTATGCAATATATATTGGAATCCTAAGCAAAATGATCACACGGGAACAGTGCGCCGCGCTAGACGCGGCCGACCCTCTCGCGCATTGCCGCGCACGCTTTAACCTGCCGGCCGATACGATTTACCTCGACGGCAACTCGCTCGGCGCGATGCCCGCGAACGTGCCCGCGCGCATGAAAACCGCGCTCGAGGACGAATGGGCGCACGGCCTGATCCGCTCGTGGAACGACGCCGACTGGTACCCGGCGCCCCAGCGCACCGGCAACAAGATTGCGAAGCTGATTGGCGCGGGACCCGGCGAAGTCATCGTGGCCGATTCGACCTCGGTGAATCTGTTCAAGGTGCTGGTGGCCGCGACGCGCATGCGGGCGGAGCGCCGCGTGATACTCGCCGAACGCACGAACTTCCCGACCGACGTCTATATCGCGTCGAGCGTCGCGCAGATGACGGGATGCGAGCTGCGCTGCGTCGACCCAGAGGAGGTGATGTCCAGCATCGACGACTCGGTGGCGGTCGTCTCGCTCACGCACGTGAACTACAAGAGCGGCAAGCGCTACGACATGGAGGCGGTGACGCGCAAGGCGCACGAAGCGGGCGCACTGATCGTCTGGGACCTGTGCCACTCGGCCGGGGCCATGCCCGTGCATCTGAACGGTTGCGAGGCGGACTTCGCCGTGGGCTGCGGCTACAAGTATCTGAACGGCGGCCCCGGCGCGCCTGCGTACGTGTTCGTCGCGAAGCGTCATCTGGCGGACCTGAATCAGCCGCTCACCGGCTGGCACGGCCATGCGAAGCCGTTCGAGTTCACCCACGACTACGCGCCGCACGCGGGCATCGACCGCATGCTCACGGGCACCGCGCCGCAACTGGGCGTGATTGCGCTGGAGGCCGCGCTCGAGGCGTTCGAAGGCGTCGACCTCGAGGTGTTGCGCGCGAAGAGCGTGGCGCTTGGCAACCTGATGATCGAACTGGCCGACCAGCACCTCGCGGGACTCGGCTGCACGCTTGCCTCGCCGCGCGACGCCGGCCAGCGCGGTAGCCAGGTCTCGCTCGCGCACGCAGAAGGCTACGCGGTCATGCAGGCGCTCATCGCGCGCAAGGTGATTGGCGACTTCCGCGCGCCGGACATTCTGCGTTTCGGCTTCGCGCCGCTTTACGTGCGCTACGCCGACATCTGGGACACAGTCTCGGCGCTCAAGGACATTCTCGAAACATGCGCTTGGGATAACGAAGCATTTCATGCACGTAAATCGGTGACCTGACCCATCCACGGCAGGACGACAGAGGAGACACATGATGACGCAACATAGGGGCTTCGACGCGATCGTCGAACGTGAGAAGGGCTTGCGGCGCGGCCTGTCGACGGCGCAGCTTTCGATGATCGCCATTGGCGGGGCCATTGGGACCGGGCTCTTTCTCGGCAGCGGCTTCGCGATTGGCTTCGCGGGCCCGAGCGTGCTCGTGAGCTATGCGATTGGGGCGCTGATCGCGCTGCTGCTGATGGGGTGTCTGGCTGAGATGACGGTCGCGCATCCCACATCGGGCTCGTTCGGCGCTTATGCCGAGCACTATATCGGGCCATTGGCCGGGTTTCTGGTGCGCTACGCGTACTGGTCGTCGATCGTATTTGCCGTGGGCACGGAAGTCACTGCGATCGCGGTCTACATGAAGTACTGGTTTCCCGCGATCCCGGGCTGGTACTGGATCGTGGGCTTCTCGGCGGCGCTCATCGGCGTCAACATCGTGAGCGTGAAGGTGTTCGGCGCCGTCGAATATCTGTTCTCGATGCTCAAGATTGCTGCCATCGTGGCGTTCATCGTGCTCGGGGCGTGGGTGGTGTTCGGCGCGCCGGCCGGCTCGGGTATTGGGTTCGCTAACTACACCTCGCACGGCGGGTTCTTTCCGAAGGGTGTGTGGGGCATGTGGGTGGCGGTGATCGTCTCGATTTTCAGCTATCTGAGCATTGAGATGATTGCTGTGGCGGCGGGGGAGGCGCAGGATCCGCACCGGGCCGTTACGCGCGCGTTTCGGGCGACTATGGTGCGGCTTGTGTTCTTTTATTTGCTGACGCTTGCGCTGATGCTTGCGATCGTGCCGTGGACGGCTGCGGGCGCTAATGAAAGCCCGTTCGTGAAAGTGATGGCGGCTACGCATGTGCCGGGCGCGGCTGGCGTGATCAACTTCGTGATTCTCGTGGCGGCGCTTTCGGCCATGAACAGTCAGCTCTATATCACTACGCGGATGATGTTCAGTCTTTCGCGTGCGGGTTATGCGCCTGCTCGATTTGGGCAGCTTAGTGCGAACGGTGTGCCGGTGGCTGCGCTGTTGCTCTCGGCTATTGGTATTGCGCTTGCGACGGTGCTCAATGTGATCTATCCCGATGCATCGTTTATGTTGATGATGTCGGTTTCGATGTTTGGTGCCATGTTTACCTGGCTCATGATCTTTGTGACGCATCTGTTTTTTCGTAGAAAGGTTGGCGCGCGCGCGCTGGCATTTCGGATGTGGGGGTATCCGGGGACCTCGGTTGCCGGTGCGGTGCTTATGGGCGCCGCGTTGGTTACGACCGTTTTTACTCGGGAGTTTCGGATGACTTTGATGTGTGGGGTGCCGTTTCTTGTGGTGCTGGCGGTTGCTTACAGGGTTTGGTATCGTGGGCGCGCGTTAGGTGTTCAGCGCGCTGGTGCCGAGGGCGAGGCTGCGCAGGGCGAGGCTGCCCAGGCGTCTGGGAATTGAACGGGCGTTCGGCTCGCTTGCTCATGTTGTTTGGCCTTAACTTGTATTCGCGGCGGGCCGCAGGCGTTGCCCCTGTGCGGGGCGGCACCTACTTTTCTTTGCCGCGGCAAAGAAAAGTAGGCAAAAGAAAGCCGCTCAAACCGCCAGTGTGACGCAGTCCACCACTGCCCTGTATATCGGAGCGGCTCCGGGGCGTCTGTCACCACTCGCCGTTTATCGGAGTGACTAAGGGCTCATTCATCCGGCGGCGCTACGCGCGCCGTGGGGCATAACAAAAACCATTGGGATATACACGTATTCGCAGAACTCCACGTATTCAAATGGAAGCAATCTCGCATATCAGTAGGACGCCGGCATATTCGTCCGGAACCATTCCTGCGCAATTGCCAATGCGCCCGGAACTACTCCCGCGCAATCGCCAGCAGCACGCCCGGTTTTCCTTGCAGACCCTTCCGCCCGCGCGCAGCGCGTGGCGGGAAGAATGAGCCCCTTGTCACCAAGGCGGAGTGTGCGAGGAGACGGATGCTCCGGAGCCGCTCCGATATACGGGCAGTGGGGGACGGCGTCACACTGGCGGTTTGAGCCGCTTTCTTTTGCCTACTTTTCTTTGCGGCTGCAAAGAAAGTAGCCCCGCACAGGGGCAACGCCTGCGGCCCGCCGCGAATACAAGTTAAGGCCACCGTACGGGGGCCCCACGCCAACAACTGGAGGAATCCAAAACACACGCCAGGAAGTGGCGCGCACTACCACCGCACGCCTGCACAGTTAAGCATTGCGCCCAGAAGGCGGCGCCCATTCCGCCATTGCAAGCTGATTACGCTTATACCTCCCAAGCCCCACAACCCCGACCAGGGTAACAAACGAAAGCACCGAAAAGAACGCAGCAAGCGGCAACCACTGCCCGCTAAATCGCTGAGCGAGCATCGTGCCGATCAGGGGCGTGGTGCCACCGGCGATCATCGTACAAAGCTGATAGGCGATCGAGATACCCGAGTAACGCATCCGCGTGGGAAACGCCGGCGTAATAAATCCCGCGATAACCGCATAAATCGCCGACAGCGTGACCACCGCAAACGAGATGCCGGCCACGATCGCCACAGCGTTTTGCGTTTGCACGAGCAGAAACATCGGATACGGCGTGACCATCGAGAGGACGGCCGCACAGCAGAGAAACCGCGTTTCCCCAAAGCGCTGAGCAAGCAATGCGGAAACCGGCTGCGACAGCAACTGAATAATCGTGACAACGAACAGGCAATCGAGAATAAACGACTTCGACATGCCGAGCCAGGCCGTCGCATACGAAATCATGAAGGTGTTGGTGAAAAAGAAGCCCGCCGAGCCGATCGTGGTGGCGGCCGCCGCCAGCAAGATGGGATACCACGCCGTGCGCAGCACTTCCGCCACCGGATACTTTGCGGCGGCATTGGTGTTGCGCACACGCTCGAATTCCGGCGACTCCTTCACGCCGAGCCGGATCGCCATGCCGATCAACAGCAACACGAAGCTCGCCAGAAACGGCAGGCGCCAGCCCCACGAGACGAAGCTCGCGTGATCGAGCGACGTGACGAAGCGAAACGCAAGCAGCGAGAGGATGAGGCCCGCAGGGCTGCCCATCTGAGGAAACGACGCGAAGAACGTCTTGCGCCCGGGCGGCGCATGCTCACTCGCGATCAGCACCGCGCCGCCCCATTCGCCGCCCACGGCGATGCCCTGCAGGATGCGCAGCAAGACGAGCAGGATAGGGGCCCAGATGCCGATCGTCGCGTAACTGGGCAAGAGGCCGATGCCGGTGGTCGCGATCCCCATCAAAAACATCGTCAGCACGAGCATTTTCTTGCGGCCCACGCGGTCGCCGAGGTGGCCGAAGACCGCCCCGCTCAACGGCCGTGCGATGAAGCCGACGAAGAACGTCCCAAACGACGCCATCGTGCTCAGGAAGGGGTCGTGGCTCGGAAAGAAGATTTCGCCGAGCACGAGTGCGGCAGCGGTCGCAAACGTGTAGTAGTCGTAGAACTCGACGGCGGTGCCGATGAATGCCGCAACGGCGGCTCTCACGGGTTGCTGCGTGCTGGAGGCGGCATGAGCCATGGATTGTCCTGTCTATTAGGTGACTGCAAGGTCAGTGCGGGGTGACGACGTTTGCGAAGGTGAGAGACGTTCCGGATTCGGTGGCAAAATTCGGTGCTCAAGGCGTCGGTGATCAACGCACGCGTGTTGCCTTTATCGAAAATCCAAAATAATTCGTCCAATTTTTAATGATTATTCTGAGTATAATTTTCGCGAATACTCCTTGAATGAACGCGTTGTGAGCAAGAACCGACCCGACACCTGGCTGAACGACCGCCTCGACTGGAACCTGCTGCGGACCTTTCTCGCCATCGCGCGCGAGGGCAGCGTGAGCCGCGCGGCCATGCGCCTGCATCTCACGCAACCGGCGGTCAGCCAGGCGCTGCGGCGGCTCGAGGAGCAACTCGACTTGCGGCTCGTCGATCGTCGCGGCCCGCGCATCGAGGTCACGCAGGCGGGCATCGAAGTGCGCAAGATCGCCGAGGACATCTACGGCACCATTTCGCGGCTTTCGCTGGCCGATGTCGATGCCGCTCGCGATATCTCCGGCGCGGTGCGCATTGGCATCGTGAGCGGCGTCGACTTCCCCGCGTATGACGAATTCCTTGCCGAGTTCCACCGCACTTATCCCCGCATCGAATTCGAAAGCCTCGTGATGCGCAGCGCCGACGTCGTCAACAGCCTGCAGCAGAAAACCTTGACGATCGGGCTCTCGCCGCGCCGCGCGCTGCCTGGGCGCGTGGGCGCCCGCGTGTTCCTGCGCCAGCGCTACGCGCTCTTTTGCGGCCGCCATCACACGCTGTTCGGTCGTGACGACCTGAGCGTTGCCGATCTCGCCGGGCAGGCGTTCGTCTCCTTTACCGGCGACAAAGTTGGCGACCCGCTATCGCCGCTCACGATCTTTCGCGACGAAATGGGCTTCACGGGGCGCGTGATTGCTTCGTCTTCGAGCATGGCGGAGGTGAGGCGCTTCATCTTCGCGGGGCTCGGCATCGGCTGCCTGCCGGAGCACGTCGTGCGCGACGACATCGCTCAGGGCCGCTTGCGGCGTCTGCCGCCCGACGAAGGCGTCGCCGATGTCGACGTCTATTTCCTGTGGGCGCAGGACCGCAAGCTGAGCGCGGCAGAGACGGCATTCGTCGATGCGCTGCATGCGTTCATCGACAGGCAGGAGCCGCTCGCCGCCACAGAGGAACCGTGACGGCCGCGCGCGGCACGCCACGCTTGCCTCGCCTCACCGCGCGTGGCGGCTTCGGTCAATAGCCGCGCGCGACGTCCACCACGTTGCCTAGCGGCTCGCCATCGAGCAGGCGCTGCACGTTGTGCGCAATCTGCTCGCCGATCGTGTTGGCGCTGGCGACCGACGCCATGTGTGGCGTGACGATCAGGTTTGGCGCGCGCCACAGCGGATCGTCGGCGGGCAGGGGCTCGACGGGGAAGACATCGACGATGGCGCCGCCGAGCCGGCCGCTTTCGAGCGCGGCCGCGAGATCCGCCACGACGAGATGCTCGCCGCGGCCGACGTGAATCAGCTTGGCGCCGGGCTGCATCTGCGCGAACGTCGCTGCGCCCAGGATGCCGCGCGTTTCGCTCGTGAGCGGGAGCAGGCACACGAGGATGCTGGTGTCCGCAAGAAAGGCTTCGAAGCCGCTTTCGCCCTCGAAGATCTCGATGCCGGGAAGGGCGCGCGGCTGACGCGCCCAGCCGCGCACCGTGAAGCCGAGCCGCTGCAGATCGAGCGCGACCCGGGAGCCGATCTCGCCGAGACCCATGACGCCAACGGTGCACTGCGCCGGATGCGCCTGCGCGGGGCGCAGCCAGCGCGCGTCGCGCTGGTTGCTCATGACGAGGTCGAGCTGGCGGTGGAAATGCAGCACGCCCCACGTGACGAACTCGCTCATTCCGCGCGCGTGCTGCGGATCGACGACGCGGCACAACGGCAGCGCGGGCAACGCGGGATCGGAGAGGATATTGTCGACGCCGGCGGCAATGCTGTGGATGAGGCGCAAATTGGGCATCGCGGCGAGCGCGCCGGGGGGCGGATCCCAGCAGGCGGCGACTTCGGCATGCGCCGCGCCCGGCTCGCCGTGCATGACGACGTTCAGGGCCGGGGCGGCGCGTTGGATCGAGGCGACAAGATGGGACATGTCGAAGCTCTTGCTCAGCAAAGCGATGGTGGTCATGGCAAAACGCGGTGGGCGCGGGCCTGGGCGGCCGTTAGGTCGGTAAGGGGGCAGCGGCGGGTTCGGCAGCGGGGTCAGCAGCGATAGTCCGAGGCGGGATCGTCGATGAGGCGCAGTGCGGCGCGCCAGGCGGTGTTGGTGATCTCGTCGGAGTCGTCGCGCTGGAACTGCTCGGCGGTGCGCCGGCAGACGGCCTCGGGGGGGATGATCAGCTTCGCGCCGCCGGACATCGCCTGGACCTGCGCCTGGCAGGCGCGCTCCAGGAAGTAGATCTCGTGGAACGCCTGGGCCGCGGTTGCGCCGCCTGCCAGCAGACCATGATTGCGCAGGATCATCGCCTTGTGCGGGCCGAGATCGCGCACGAGGCGCTCGCGCTCGTCGAGGTCGAGTGCGATGCCCTCGTAGTCGTGGTAGCCGAGGCGTTCGTAGAACTTCAGCGCGTGCTGGCTGATGGGCAAGAGCCCGTGTTCCTGGGCGGCCACTGCGATGCCTGCGGCAGTGTGCGTATGCACGACGAAATGCAGGTCCTCGCGCGCCATGTGGATGGCCGAGTGAATCGTGAAACCGGCCGCGTTGACGCGAAAGCGGGTGGGGTCGGTTTGTGCGCGTTCGTCGATCACGTTGCCGAGGTGGTCGATTTTCACCAGGTCGGAGGCGCGCATCTCGTGGAACAGGATGCCGTAGCGGTTGATCAGGAAGGTGGGAGTTGCGCCCGGCAGGCGGGCGGAGATGTGCGTGTCGATCATGTCCGTCATGCGGAAATGCGCGACTAGGCGGTATAGGGCGGCCAGGTTTACCCGGGTTTCCCATTCGGTGGGGGCATAGTCGTTGCGCGTGGCGCTTGGGGGCATATCAGCCGGGGATTGCATCTTGATGTCTCCAGTTCGAGTTCGCGGGTTTCAGGCAGGCATCGTAGTGTTCGGTAGGTGGTGACCTGGCGTCAATTCGATTGTGCTAATGCTTTTTATTAGTGGCATGAATGATTGTAGTTTTGGCCCTAACTTGGATTCGCGGCGGGCCGCAGGCGTTGCCCCTGTGCGGGGCGGCACCTACTTTTCTTTGCCGCGGCAAAGAAAAGTAGGCAAAAGAAAGCCGCTCAAACCGCCAGTGTGACGCAGTTCCCCACTGCCCTGTATATCGGAGCGGCTCCGGAGCGTCTGTCACCACGGGGCGTATAGCGGAGTGACTAAGGACTCATTCATCCGGCGGCGCTGCGCGCGCCGTGGGGCATAGCCAAAACCGGTGGGATGCGCGCGTTTTCGTAGGAATCCAGCTTTTTTGATCGGCGGCTCACCTACGCATTCGCCAGCCAGCACTCCCGTGCATTCACCGATCACCACTCCCGTGCATTCACCGATCATCACTCCCGTGAATTCGCCGATCAGTACTCCAGTGCATTCACCGATCAGTATTCCCGCGCATTTACCGGGCGGCACTCCCAACGCATTCGCTCGCCCGGTTTCCCTTGCGGACCCTTCCGCCCGCGCGTAGCGCGTGGCGGGAAGGATGAGCCCTTTGTCACTAAGGCGGAGTGTGCGAGGAGACGGATGCCCCGGAGCCGCTCCGATTTACAAGGCAGTGGGGGACGGCGTCACACTGGCGGTTTAAGCCGCTTTCTTTTGCCTACTTTTCTTTGCGGCTGCAAAGAAAAGTAGGTGCCGCCCCGCACAGGGGCAACGCCTGCGGCCCGCCGCGAAAACAAGTTAAACGACAGATCAACCCAACCGCCGCCCAAGGTGAAACAAGCCCTAAAAGAAGTGATGAATCCCCGTCAGCACAGCAGTCTGCGATCCAGAAGACGAAGCCCCAATCCCCACAGTATCGGCAACGGCTCCAGAGGAAGCCCGCTCAACCATCACATCCATATAGACCTGCGTCCGCTTGGAAAGCGAATAAACATTAGCAACCGTAGCTTGCGTCCACCGCTTGCCGGACAGCGTCATGGTCCACGCACCCGCACCCACCATATAAGCAGGCGTGACCTGGAAATTCACGCCCCCATCGACGGTACGATAGTTCTGCGCGTCACCACGCCGCTCGATCCGCACCTCGGTAACGAGCGCATGCAACTGAAAGCGCCCCCACTGATAACTACCCCCGATCCCCGCATTGCGCACACTGTCCGCCACGAACGGCGCGCCGCCGGCGAGATTGACGCCTTCGAACGCATCGAGCCCGAGCCCACCAGCCAGATTGAGCGTACGGTCGTGATACTCCGACCACGCCGCCGCGAGCTTCAGCGGCCCGTACCCATAGTTCGCGCCAAAGCTGATCGTGCGTCCCGTCGTGCTGCTGCTCGAATTCGTAAAGCCATATAGCGCGCCCACGGTGAGCCCCCAGAACGGCCGGCTGACAAACTTGGCGGTATTGGACAACTCCACGGGCACGGTATTGGCCAGCCCATCCACGTTGCCAGGATGAAACGCGGAGAAATCGCCAAGCGACTGCGCAGTCGAAAGCGGACCAAGCATCTCGAAGTGGAAGTCGGTCTGGCGCCCGAGCGTCACGGTGCCGATATCGTTCTTCGAGAGACCCACATAGGCCTGCCGGTTGAAGAGCGTCCCCGCGCTCGACATCGCGCCACTGATCGTCGAGAAACCCGACTCCAGCTTGAACACCGTCTTCAGTCCCGAGCCCAGATCCTCGGTGCCCGTGAGGCCCCAGCGGTCGGCCTGAAACGTGCCCTGTTCGGAAAAGAACGAGTGCGATCCATGCAGATTGCTGACGTAGCCAACACCCGCATCCAGACTGCCGTACAGCGTGATGCTGCTCTGTGCATATGCACCGGAAATACTGGCAAGACCAAGCGCTGCGCACGCAGGCGCAACCAGACACTTCTTCATTGGGGGTCTCCTCGCTATGCTCTATTGGATGTGCCGGCCCTGGCTGAGCTGGCACGCATTTGCGTTCACTTCAATGTCTGATACAGGATTGCCGCGCCCGAAACGATCGCGAAGGCCATCACGCTGATACGCAAGACCTTGCTGTTCAGGCGCTGGTGCACGTGTTGGCTGACGAAGGCGCCAAGGATGACGGGCGGCACGAGCAGCAGGGCGGAAACGAAGCGGCCTGAGGTGATCTGGCCGGTGAAGCTGAGCAACATGAGTGAGAGGGCCTCGCCGATGGCGAAACACAGCGCGATGGTTGAGCGCAGCGCCGGCGCCCGGTAGTGCTGGAACACCATCGCGAGTGCCGGGCCGCCGATGCCGGTCGCGGTTTCGGTGATGCCGGTTACGGCGCCAGCCGTGATCAGTGCGTTGCGGCCCGGAGCGAATGTTGGCGCGCACAGCGTCGCGACGGCGGCGGCAATCGTCGATGCGCCGATGAACAGGTTCAGATCGTGTGCCGAGATGCGCGAGATGATCCACACGCCGACTAGCGCGCCCGCTGTGCGGCCGACTGTGATCCATAGCGTGCCGTTTGAATCGAGTGCAGGGCGCTCGCGCCACGCGAGATAGATATTGAGCGGGAGCATCAGGATCAAGAGGGAAACGGGCAGGAGGCCCGGGTCGATCAGGCTGATCACGGGCGCGCAGATGAGCGCGAAGCCTACGCCGACGGCGCCTTGAATGAAGGCTGCAATTGCCACGGTTGTGGCGAGAAGGAGGAATACTGTAATGCTCACAGGTTGGTGCTCCTGATTGATTGTTGAGGGGCGGCTCGGCCGCCTGGGTTAACTGATTGGTTTGCTGTTTTTCTTGCTTTCGCGGGTAACTTGTATTCGCGGCGGGCCGCAGGCGTTGCCCCTGTGCGGGGCGGCACCTACTTTTCTTTGCAGCCGCAAAGAAAAGTAGGCAAAAGAAAGCGGCTCAAACCGCTAGTGTGACGCGGTCCCCCACTGCCCTGTATATCGGAGCGGCTCCGGGGCATCCGTCTTCTCGCACACTGCACGTTAGTGACAAAGGGCTCATTCTTCCCGCCACGCGCTACGCGCGGGCGGAAGGGGCTGCAAGGAAAACCGCGCGTGCTGCCTGGCGAATGCGCGAAAATATTGCCGAACGAATACACGGGAGTCCTACTGAAACGTATGCACCTCACTGGTTTTGGTTATGCCCCACGGCGCGCGGAGCGCCGTCGGATGAATGAGCCCTTAGTCACTCCGGCGAACGGCGAGTGGTGACAGACGCCCCGGAGCAGCTCCGATATACAGGGCAGTGGGGGACTGCGTCACACTGGCGGTTTGAGCGGCTTTCTTTTGCCTACTTTTCTTTGCCGCGGCAAAGAAAAGTAGGTGCCGCCCCGCACAGGGGCAACGCCTGCGGCCCGCCGCGAATACAAGTTAAACGCGCAAGTTAAACGCGCAAAGCCAGAGGCACCACGAATCGCAGAATCAACAGCGCACTCAGGACGCCGCCACAGCCGGCGCATTAACCTGAACGCGAGCCGCGGAGGCACCAGAAAAGGATGCTGCATGAACCCTCTGAATAGGCGCCCGCGCCACAACCGCAGCAGCGGCCTCATCAACCTCACGCAAAAATGCGCGCGCATCCCAATCAACCGGCCAGCCGTGCCAAAGCCGCAGGCGTCCCTCAACAAACACCGCATCAATCTGACTACGATTAGCGAGTCTCACGAGCTCCCACTCGAGCTCCCACGACGGCCGCATTTCCGGCACATCGAGATCGACGAGCAAAAAGTCAGCAGCCTTGCCAATCGAGATCTCGCCCGTCAACGCGCCAAGCCGCACGGCATCGGCGCCCCCTCGCAACGCATGATCGACCCACAGCTTGCCAGCACCACACGACGAGTCGCCCGTCGCAAACCCAAACGCAAGCCGCTGCGCGGTCTCGGCCGCATCGAGCAGCCTGAACGCGTCGCTGCGCGTCCCATCGGTCCCCAGCCCAAACCGGATCCCCAGCGCGGCCATCTGCATCGCCGGCGCCACCGCGTTGCCCTTCCACGAACTCGCGACAGGGTTGTAGCTCACAGCCGCGCCCGTATCGCGCAGCAGATTCAACTCGGAGGGCGTGACGAGCGTCGCATGCGCGATCAGCGTCTGCGGCCCCAATGCGCCCGCATGGTGAAGATGCTCGATAGGCCGCATCTTGCGCCCTACAATCGAGCGCTCGACCGATGCAAGATGTTCGTTGGCGTGCGTCTGGAACACGGCGTCAGCCTCGGCGCACAGGGCAGCAACGGTCTGCAGCATGCCGTCGGAGCCCGCTTCGGGTACCGAAATGGCCAGCGACGGATGCACGAGTGCGTGGCCGTCCCAATGCGCAAGATGCGCCTGCGCGCGCGCGACAATGGCACCGCGCTCGCGTGCATCGATATGCCCGCCCAGGTCGTTGCAAATCATGCCGAGCACGCAACGCACGCCCACTTCCTGGGTGGCCGCGGCAATCGTCGAGACGTCGCTGTCCGAGCGCGTGCCGGCGTCGCACACGGTCGTGAAGCCGCCGCGCAGCGCTTCGAGCGCGGCGAGCTTGGTCGATAAGTACAACAGATTGTCGTCGAGGCAATTCTCGAGCGGGACCCAGATGCGGCGGTAGATCTCCGAAGGCTCGCCGAAGGCGAGCGCCTTGCCGAACGACTGCGTGAGGTGATGGTGCGCATCGACGAATCCCGGCATCAGCAGCTTGCCCGGCAACGCGAGCGGCGTCAGCAGCGGGTAGCGCGCGACGAGTTCATCAGCAGGGCCGATGTCGAGGAACCGTCCGTTGGCGACCACCACGGCATGCTCGCGCACCGGGCCATCGGCCAGCAACAAATAATCGGGCAACAGCAGCAGTTCGTCGGCGCACAGTTCGGTGCGCTCGGGAGAATGGGATGAAGCGGCAGTAGTGCGAATTGGCATGATGAATTTGGACTGGATGGGGTTCAGTGGCAGGAAGGGTTTTCATTGACGGCGGCTTCGAGCGCGCTCGCAGGGTGGGTCTCGCGGGGGCGCCAGCGCAGGCTCAGATGCTCGAAGATCAGGTTGACGATCACGGCGGTCAGCGCGCCCATTGCGAGCCCGTTGCCGAGCACGATTTGCAGCGTCGCGGGGAAGCGGCTGTAGAGGCCGGGCACGACGATCGGCAGGATCCCCATCGTCAGCGCGGCGGCAAGCGTGTACATGTTGGCGCGCGAGCGCAGGTCCACCTGGCGCAGCAGGTTGATGCCCATGACGCCGATGATCGAGAACACGATCAGCGCCGTGCCGCCCACGACCGCGGCGGGTATGGCGTTGGCGAGGCGGCTCAATGGCGCGAGCACGGCGATCGCGATCAGCAGCGCGCCGGCCATCGCGGTCACATAGCGCGAGCGGATGCCCGTGGCTTCCACGATGCCGATGTTCTCGCTGCTCGTGATGATCAGCGAGGTGCCGAAGAGTCCGCCGAGCACCGACATGAGCGCGTCGGCGCGGATCGTCTGCGGCACGGTCACGCGCGGGTCGATCTCCTTGCCCACGATTTCGGCGATCGCCACAGTCTGGCCCGTGGCTTCCGCCATCGAGATCACGCTGAAGATCAGCAGCGGCAGCGCGGCGAAGAGGTCGAAATGCGGCATGCCGAAAGGCAACGGCGTAGGCATCGTGAAAACGGCGCCGGGCCACACCTGGGCGAAGCTCATCAAGCCCAGCGCCGAAGCCAGTGCCGCGCCCGCGAGCAGGCCGAGCAGCACGGCGAGCTGCCCGAGCATGCCCTTGAAGAGCTTCGCGAACAGCACGGTGAAGGCGACCGTCGCAAGCGCGAGTCCGATCCCGGCGGGGCTGCCGAATTCGGCGGTGCCCGGGCGGCCGACGATCACGACGCCGTAGATGCGGATCAGGTTGATGGCAACGAGGATCAGCATCGTGCCAATCACGATGCGCGGGAAAAAGCGCAGGCAGCGCCTGAACACGGGCAGCAGCAGGAAGTAGAACAGGCCCGTGAGGATGGTCGCGCCGGCGGCCGTGCGCAGGTCGGTTTGCTGCGCGATCAGGACGAACAGCACCACCGGCGCGCCGCCCGGCACCATGATGAACGGCAGGCGCGCGCCAAAGCGCAACGGGCCGAACGACTGCAGCAGCGTGCCGATTCCGCAGACGAGAAACGTCGCGCTGATCAGGTCGACGGTCAGCGCGGACGCGAGGCCGAGCGCCTTCGCGACCAGAAAGACCGCCGTGATCGGGGACGCCGCCACGACCAGCACGTGCTGCAGGCCGAACAACATCAGTTTGACGAGCGGTAGCCGCTCGTCGACAGCGTGAACCTGCTGGGCTTTCGTCATGACTTCGTGTCTCCATTAGTCGCAGACCGCCTCACGTCTGCGAGGGTGTGTCGTTGTTCTGGAAATCCGGTGCATCTGCAATCGCATCCCAAATCGATTTGGGATACAGCGCGAAAAAATGGGCGGGCGCCCCAAATCGATTTGCTATCGTAGAATGGTGCGTCATTTAGGCACTGTCAAGCTGGATTATTTATCGACCGGGTGGTCGCGATAGCAGGCGAACGAGCCCAGGCGTGCGCTGCGCCTGGGCGCCTCGCGCACCGCCGGGCCGCCGCACGCGCGTGCGAAAATCCGGGACGTATCCGGTGTTCAGCCGGGAATCACAGGGACTCACCAGGAACACAGCAGGGACTCAAGCGAGAGAAACAGCATGCAAAGTCCAGCGCCGCCCAAGCCGCGGCCGACCATTGCCGATGTCGCCCGCGCCGCGGGCGTCTCCACGACCACCGTGTCGCACGCGTTGAACGACAAGGGCTACGTCGATCCGCAAACGCGCCAGCGCGTGAAAGACGTGGCCCGCGAGCTGGGCTACCGCCCGAGCGTGCGCGCGCAACGGCTGCGCACGGGCGAGGCGCGCACCATCGCGCTGATTTCGTCGATGCCGTTCGAGATCGCCGGCGGCGCGTCGCGGCTCGGCTTTCTGATGGAAGTCGCGGCGGTCGCGGCGGCCGCCGCGCTCACGCGCGGGCTCGCGCTGGTGCTCGTGCCGCCCGTGATGGCGGGGCGGCTGCCGCTCGAGCAGCTCGACATCGACGGGGCCATCGTGATCGAGCCTACCGCCGACGATGCGAACGTGACCCATCTTCAGGAGCGCGGCCTGCCCGTCGTGTGTCTCGGGCGCCTGCCCGGCAACGACGCGGTGCCGTATGTCGACATCCACTCGTTCGCCACCACGGCCCTGTTGCTGCGCCATCTGCACGAGCAGGGCAGCCGGCAGATTGCGCTCTTGATCGGCGCGCAGCAGCGCAATTCATACGCCGAGTCGCGCGCGGCCTATGAGCGGTTCTGCGCGGAGCACGGCATGACGCCCGTGATTGCGGTGGCCGACGAAGCGGGCGGCGAGGAGGCGGGCCGCGAGGCGTGCGCGGCGCTATTGCAGCAGCATCCGCAGCTCGACGGGCTGTGCGCGCTGGTCGACGCATTCGCCGTGGGCGCCGTGCAAGGCCTCGCCGATGCCGGCCGGCGCGTGCCCGGCGACGTCAGGATCGCCACCCGCTACGACGGGATTCGCGCACGCAGTTGCCGTCCGCCGCTCACGGCCGTCGATCTTCACCTCGACGAAATGGCATCGCAAGCCGTCGCGTTGCTGTTCGATCATCTGGCCGGCAAGGGCGGGGCACCCTCCGCCACGCCGGCTGATCCTTCGCTGGTGATTCGCGAGTCTTCGGTTGCCGACGCAGGCGACGCATAAGGTTGCGTACGCAACGATATGTACGCGCCTCATTGCAAGGGCATCAACCCGTCGGCATCAACCCATCGACGGCTTGCCGCGTGCGCTGTGCTGCGAAAAGCCCGGCCTGCATGCACGCCGGGCTACCTGCATCACGCGACTTGCACGTGCAGCCATTGAGGCAGCACACCGCCAAACTGGCTCATACCGACCAGCACGATCGCCCCCACCAGCAGCAGCACCAGCGGATTGACACGGGTCTTCAGCAGGATGAAGAGCGAGATCACGGCGATCGCCTTGGCGGGCAGGCCGCCGTTGAGGGTCCTGAGCAGCACCCATCCCGCCGCGAGCATCATGCCTGCTGCGATGGGCCTGAGCCCCCGTTCGAGCGCGAGTTGCCACGTTGCGCCTCGATAGCGGCTCCAGACATGCGTGACGCCGTAGATGAGAAAACCGGTTGGCAGCAGGAGCGCGGCCGTGGCGACCAGCGCGCCCCAGAAGCCGGCGACCTGCCATCCGATCAGCGTGACGAGCAGCGAACCCGGCCCCGGCGCCATGCGGGAAATCGCGAAGTCGGCGGCGAACTGCGCGGGGCTCATCCACGCGTGCACGTCGACCACCTGGCGTTGAATCTCCGCGATGATGGCCTGGCCGCCGCCGATCGTCACGAGCGACAGCGGCGCGAAGATGGCGGCAAGCTGCCCAAGGATGCGCAGGTTCATCGCGCGCTCCTGCGAATCGCCACGTACTCGTGGCCGATGCTGAGCGCGGCGCCAATCACGACCACCCACACGAGCGGCCAGCGCAAGATGCCAATCGTGAGAAAGGTGGCCGCCATCAGTAGCAAGGGCACCCATTGCCGCCGGACCCGCCTCGCGGTGAGCACGCCTATCGAGAGCGACAGCCCGGTGGCCGCGGCGGCGGCCCCCGCGATCAGCACCTTGGTCACCGGATGCACGATCAGGGCGCCGATCAGCGTGCCCATCACCACGATGACGATGGCGGGCGGCACGAGCACGCCCGCCACGGCAACGGCGGCGCCGCGCCAGCCCAGCAGCCTGTGCCCGATCCAGATCGCCATGTTCTTGACGTTGATCCCCGGCAGCGCCTGCGAAAGCGCGAGGCCGTTGAGGAACTCTTCCTCGCCGATCCATTCGCGCTCCTGAACGAATTCGCGCAGCAGCCAGCCGCTGAGGCCGCCGCCGAAGCTGGTCAGGCCGATGCGGCTGAAAATCAGAAAGAGACCCAGCAAGGTTGGGCGTGAATGTGTGGGGGGCGTGGTGTCGGTCACAAAAAAGGCGGCAGTCGCAGAGTGGGGTGAGTGCGCCGATATTGTCGATTGATGACCTTACAATTAGCTTCCTGCCTCTTTCGGCGAGCGGGACCGCATTCGGCCGTGCTCATTGCGTCGGCGCCACTGCGATGAAAGTCCCGATTTTGGAACAGCGGTTTTCCGTTGAAACGCGAGTTTCATTGTCGGCCTCAACCTTTAAAAATCGATCAAAAATCATGTATGGCAACGCGACGTTAGATATCGTCATGCAGCATGAAAATAATTGCGTCACGATGGCGGCAATATCGTTCGCCGGTGAATAAAAGTAATTATCGTTTGCGAGACGGCAGTACACGCCTTGTGTCAGCTCGGGGCTCCTTTCAGTCACTCCCGGAAATCCGCTTCCAACAGGGATTGCGCGTGGTGAGCCGCCAATTGAATATGGAAATTCCGCTGCACCAAACTGGATCAAATTGAGGCAGAAGCCGGGCCGCCCTGAGCATGCTGATTCAGCTAGCCGGGTTTTCCCCTGTGCTGAAAATAACCTGAGCAGCATATTCTGGTTTTCTGTCTCCGATAAGATGTACGGGGGGAACCCATTATCGGGTTGCGGTTGAGTTACGGGGTCGAGCGAAGCAGTGTCTTCGCTTTATCAAAAATGGGTACGCGGCTAGCGGAACCCTAAAACAGCACTGAACAAGCTTGAGAAATGAAGCGACGCTTCAAAACGGTCGTTTGCCGTTTCAACAAGGGGAAGGGCGCGAGAGGTCGCAGGAGCCGCTGGGCCACGCCGGCGGCCCTGGTCGTCCTTTTGCTGTGCTTTCTCTGGACGCGCACGCTCGCGGATTCCCATTCGCCGCATCAGTCCGTGCTGCGTGTGCTCGCCTGGCCCGGCTATGCGGACGACGACTGGGTCCACGCGTTCGAAAAGCGCTTCCACGCCAAAGTCGAAGTCACGCTCGTCGATTCCGATGAAGCGCTGTGGGCCCGCATGCATAGCGCCGCGCCGCCGCCATTCGATGTGCTGGCGGCCAATACCGCCGAGATCGAGCGCTATGCGCACGACGGCATGCTCGCCGCGCTCGACCTCTCGCGCATTCCGAATCGCCAGTGGCAGCAGCCGTATTTTCAGCGGCTCGCCGCCATTCGCGGGCTCGTGGAGGCAGGCCACGCCTACGCGATTCCGTTTACCTATTCGTCGATGGGGCTCATCTACGACCGCAAGCAGATTCCGGATCCGCCGCACTCGATGCGCGCGCTGTGGGATCCGCGCTATCAGGGCAAGGTGCTCGATTTCAACAGCGCGCAGCACAACTTCTCGTTCACCGCGCTGGCGCTCGGCTATCGCGATCCGTTTCACCTGTCGCCCGAGCAGATGCGCACCGTCACGCGCGAGCTCGTGAGCCTGCGGCGCAATCTGCTCACCTATTACACGCTGCCTGAAGAGGCGACCGCGCAGTTCGTCCATCACCACGTGGCGCTGATGTTCGGCAATTACGGCACGCAGCAGGTCGAGCAGTTGCGCCAGGCGGGCGTGGACGTGGGTTACGTCATTCCGGACGAGGGCGCGCTCGCGTGGCTCGATTGCTGGGCGATCACGCGCAACGCGAGCAATCCGGCACTGGCCCACGAGTGGATCAACGCGATGCTGGAGCCGCAGATCGGCAAGCAACTGACGCAACGCGAGGGGCTCGCGAACACGATGACACCGGTATCCGGCGATGCTTCCGGCGCGGGGCCGCATCTCGTCTGGCTGCAGCGCGTCGAGAACGTCGGCGAGCGCGAAGCGCTGTGGCACCGGGTCGAGTCGGGCGACCGGTTGAGGAGCTTTCCGGAATGATCAAGCTCGGTCTGACTTCGAGGCTCTCGCTCCTGCTCGTCTTCGTTGGCGTGCTGGCGTCGGGCGCGACCGGCTATTCCACCTATCGCGCCAATCGCCAGATGCTCATGCACGAAGCGGAGCACAGCCTGCTCACTTCGACGCAGTTGCTGAGCCAGCGTTTCACCGCGGCGCTCGGCGACGTCGCCGACGACGCCCTCGTGCTCGGGACCTTGCCTTCGTCCGAGATCGTCGCGCGGGGCGGTGCGCCCAGTCCCGCCGACGCGAGGCTCAAGCAGGTCTTCCGCGGCTTCATGCAGCACCATCCCGAGTACCTGCAGATACGTCTGATTTCGCGCTCCCATTTCGGCCTCGAGCGCATTCGCGTCGATCGCGGCGCGCAAGGCGTCGAAGTCGTGCCCGACGATCAATTGCAGGAGAAGGGCCAGTTTCCCTATGTGTTCGACACGCTTACGGCGAACGCGGAGCGCGTCTACATCTCGCCGATTGGCTTGAAGGAAGGCCCCAGTCCGGACCCGGGGCAGGAGCAGCCGGTGGTGAGGGTCGGCACGCCGATCGTGGATGAACACGGCGAAAAAGTCGGCGTGCTGGTCATCGACGTCGATCTGACCCAGGTGTTCAAGCGCATCGAGCGCGATCTGCCCGCCGACTACGTGGTGTACATGGCCAACGAGTGGGGCGATTTTCTCGTCCATCCGGATCCGGCCCAGACCTTCGGTTTCGAGCGCGGCCGGCGCGTGCTGATGCAAAAGAGCTTCCCAGCCACCGCGCCGTTGTTTGACGGTGGGCGCACGAGCCTGACGTTCAACGGCTATGCGCACGCGCACGAGCCGCCGGCCGAGGTGTTCGCGTTCGTGCGTTCGCCGTTCGGTCTCGTGGACGGCAACCGCTTCATCGCGCTCGGTCTCGCGCGGCCGCTCACCGACGTGCTCGCGTCCGCCAACGCGCTCGGCGTGCAGATCGTGCGCCTCGTGCTGATCTCGAGCACCCTCGCGATCTTGCTGGCGGTCCTGTTTGCGCGCGCGCTGGCGCGGCCGCTGCGCACGCTCGCGGATGCAGTCACGCATATCTTCGACGAAGACGTCATGGAGCGTTTGCCCGTTGGGCGCTCGGACGAGATTGGCGTGCTCGCGCGCTGCTTCGATCGCATGCGCAGCGAGATCCGCTCCCAGGTCGATGCGCTGCATACGCGGCAGGAGGAGCTGACTCACCTTGCGGGGCACGACACGCTCACGGGCTTGCCGAACCGGATGCGCTTCATGGAGCAACTCGAGCTGGCGATACGGCGCGCGACGGTGAGCGGCGAGACGCTGGCTGTGATGTTCGTCGACCTGAACGGCTTCAAGCAAATCAACGATCAGCTCGGGCACTCGGCCGGCGACCGCACCCTCGTGGTGGTCGCGCAGCGCCTGCGCGCGGCGCTGCGTGGCTCGGATGTCGTCGCCCGCTTCGGCGGCGACGAGTTCGTTATTCTCTTGACCGGTGTGCGAACGCCCGACGCGATACGCGTCACGGCGGCCCGCATCGAGGCGGTGATGGAGACGCCCGTTGCGCTCGGCATCCACCTGATGAGCGTGGGCGTGAGCATCGGCATCAGCGAATTTCCGGCCGACGGCGACCACGCCGAAGCGCTGCTCGCGAAGGCGGATACGGCCATGTACGCCGCCAAGACTTCGGTGGAGTCGCGCTATGTCCGCTATGGGGATCTGGCGGAGCGGCCAGGGGTCGACACGGTCCCGCGCGGCCCATAGGCTGCCAGGGCGGCGTGCTGGCCGGGCCACGAAAACGAGCCACGACAGCAACCCGCGCTCAGGCGAGCCCCACGCACACGGCCACGACGATCGAGCCGATCAGCAGCACGGCGCCCACGGTCTTGCGCTTGTTCAGCTCGGTCCAGAGTAGCACGCCCGTGAGCGAGAGCAGAATCAGCGCGCCCGCGAAGCTGTCGATGAACAGCACCCAGCCGATGCTCATGCCCACGCCCTTGTGCAGATTCGTGAGCGTCGCGAGCAGCGCGTTGTCGTTGCGCTTGAGCGTGAGGTGATCGTTGCCGGCCCAGTACTCGACCGTCACGCTCTCCTGAGGCGACGAGAACATCATCTGCCAATGCTCGGGCTGCACGACTTTGCGATCGCCCCAGGCCACCGTGTGCGCGGGCTCTTTCTGGACGCGACCCATGCGCGCCGGCAGCTTGAGATCGGCTTGCGACCTTAGCCACTTCACCATCTCGCGCGGCGTCTCGGGCGCGGGGCTGGGCACCGCGAGCTCGAGCGTCGAAACCTGCGGCGCGCCAGCCGGGATATGCAGCGGCCCGGCGCGGTGGTTGAGCACGAAGCCCGTGGTGCCGAAAAGCAGGCCGAGCGCCGCGCCCCAGAGCCCCACCCAGCCGTGCACCTTGCGCAGCCACTTGATGAAATTCGCGCGGCGCGAGCGTTTTGTGCGTTCGGTGCGTTCGGTGGACTCGTCGCGTGCTTCGGCATCACGGCGCGTGCGCGGCGCATCGATTTCGGCGGTGCCGGTCAGGCTCATGTTTCGCTCCAGAGTCGCAGAAGATTGTGATAGCAGCCCACGAGGCTGCGGCGCGCGCTGGCGTCGGCGTCGCTGGCGTTCAGCCGCTGGATGGCGGTGTCCATGTCGAACAGCAGCGCGCGTTTGGTGTCGTCGCGCACGAGGCTTTGCACCCAGAAGAAGCTCGCCACGCGCGCGCCGCGCGTGACCGGCTTCACCTGGTGCAGGCTCGTGGCCGGGTAGACGATCAGGTCCCCGGCCGGCAGCTTCACTTCCTGCACGCCATAGGTGTCCTCGACCACGAGCTCGCCGCCGTCGTATTCGTCGGGCGAGGAGAGGAAGAGCGTGACCGACACGTCGGTGCGCAGCTTCAGGCCATTGGGCAGCACGCGCACCGCGCCGTCGACATGGCTGCCGAACGTCATGCCGCCTTCATAGCGGTTGAAGAGCGGCGGATACACCTGGTTGGGCAGCGCCGCGCTGATGAAGAGCGGATGGCGCTCGATGGCCGCGAGCACCACGTCGCCGAGCTCGCGCGCGAGCGGCGTGTGCTCGGCGATCTGCTGATTGCGCTTGACGGGGGCGCCGGACCATCCGGCCGTGGCGCGGCCATCCACCCAGGCTTCGCCTGCGTGGTCGAGCCGCTCGCGCAGCGCGCGCACCTGCTCGGGGGTCAGTACGTTGGGGACGTGGATCAGCATCGTCTGCTTCCCTGGTTCGTTGCGTGTTGCATGGTCACAGCCGGCTGTTTCAGAACCGGTAATCGGCCGTCGCGAGGAACGTGCGGCCGATACCGGGCACCGAACGCCCGCCATCAGATTGAATGAGGGCGTCGTAGTAGAACTTGTTGGTGAGGTTCAACAGGTTCAGGCGCACGTCCCACTTCTTCTCGTGGTACTCGGCCATGGCATCCCAGCGCGTATAGCCGCCCGTCTCCACGTAGTTCGTGTTCGCCGCATAGCGCGAGGACATGTAGGTCGGCCCGCCGCCAATTTCCCAATGCGGCGTGAACGCATAGGTGGTCCACAGCGTGAAGGTGTTGCGCGGCGTGTTGGCCGGCGTGTGCCCCTGGGTGCCGTCGAGCGCCTTGAGCGCCACGCCGTCCATGTACGTGTAGCCCGCGAACACCTGCCACTTGTCGGTGATGTGGCCCGTGGCGCCGGCCTGGAAACCGCGCACGCGAATGTCGCCTTCGAGCGTGTATTCGCCCGTCGAAGTCTGCGTGCGCGCGTTGTCCATCTCCTGCTGGAAGAACGCCGAGGTCACCGAGAGATTGCCGCCGAGCAGGTCCCATTTGCTGCCCACTTCATACGACTTCGTGTGCTCGGGCGCGAGGTTCTGCGTGTTGTTCGTGACCGTGAGCGCCTCGAGCGACGGGTCGAACGAGGTGCCGTACGAGAAGTAATACGACTGCCAGTCGGTGGGCTGCCAGATCGCGCCCGCGCGCACGCTCGTGAAGGTATTGGTCTGGTCCGCATAGGACGGCGCACTGACCGTGTTCGCGATGTGCGCCTGGAAGCGATCCCAGCGCACGCCGCCAATGAGCTTCCAGTGCTCGCCGATCGACATCGTTTCGTTGATGTACGCCGCTATCGAGGTCGCGCCCGATTCCGCGTGATTGCCGACCGTCTGCGTGACGTTCGATGGCGTCGGAATGTAGACGGGATCGATGAGCGAGACGATCGGCAGGTTGTTGCGCGTATAGGCCTGGTTCGTATAGCTGTCGTGGCCGACCTCCACGCCCGCGATGATCTCGTGCTTCAGCAAGCCCGTGTTGAACTTGTATTGCGCCATCGTATCGTTGTAGATCGAGTGGTTCTCGATCACGCGGTCGTGGCTCGCGAGCTTCACATAGAGATCGGCAAGCGGCAGCGTGGTGTAGTTGCCGTTGCTGAGCGCGGTGCTCGACGCGAGCGGGCCGGTGAGCACGGCGCCCGCCGCGGTCTCGCGCGCGTCGGTGAGCGAGTGTGAGAACTGCGTCTGGTTGCTGATCTTGAACTGGCCGCTGAATCTGTGATCGATGCGCGCCTGGACCGTTTGCACGTCCTGGATCGTGCGGTCATCGGTGAGGCCGTAATACGTGCTCTTCGACGGCGCGAACGGATGACCGTTGATCGACTGCACGCCGTAGTCGGGCATATCGTAGTTGTGCTGAATAAGCGCCGAGAGCGTGATTTCCGTGGGCGTGCCGATGCCGAAGCGCAGCTCGGGTGCAAAGCCGTAGTCTTTGTTCTTCATCTCGTCGCGCGTCGAGCCCATCGACTGGCCGAATGCATTCAGGCGGAACGCCGCGTGGTCGCCCAGCGGGCGGTCCACGTCGAGCGTCGTGCGATAGCGGTCGTCGGTGCCGAGCGTGGCCGACACTTCGGTGAGCGGCTTGAGCGTCGCCTGCTTGGTCACCTGATTGATCACGCCGCCCGTCGAGCCGCGTCCGAACAGCATCGAAGAAGGGCCGTAGAGCACTTCGATCGACTCGAGATCGAAGGTGTCGCGATAGTACTGGTTGCGATCGCGAAAGCCGTCGAGGTAGATGTCGTTCTGGGCCGTGAAGCCGCGCAGGTTGATGTTGTTGCCGATCTGCCCGCCTTCCGCGCCGCCGATCGTGATGCCCGGCGCGTTGCGCAGGGCGTCCTGAAACGAGGTGGCGCCTTGCGATTGCATCACCGCCTTGTTGATGACCGTGACGGTTTGAGGAATGTCGCGCAGCGCCGTGGGCGTCTTCGCGCCAACGGTCGACGTTTCTGCCTGGAAGTCCTGAACAGGGGCGTGGCCCGAGACGGCAATCGCGGGCAGGGTGGCGTTATCCGTTGCAGGGCTCCGGCTTGCCGGCGTGGCCTGGGCCTGCTGGGCGGGTGGCGGCGTGACGGCGCCGCCGGAGGCCGCGGCAGGCGCGCTTTGCGCGAGCGCGGACGAAGCAAAAGGTACGGCAAAAGCCAGCGCGAGCGCACTCGCGAGCGGCGTCCTGTTCAACATGGGGTCCCTGTGCAAGGAAAAACCCGGGCGATCGATAGCGCACGAATGGCGCGAAAGGCGCGGGCGGGTTGGCTGGCGGGGCCGCCCCAGATGCACGGGGAAACGACACTAAG
This sequence comes from Paraburkholderia pallida, assembly GCF_004524855.1. Lineage (NCBI taxonomy): Bacteria > Pseudomonadati > Pseudomonadota > Betaproteobacteria > Burkholderiales > Burkholderiaceae > Paraburkholderia > Paraburkholderia pallida. The sequence continues at coordinate 158,605 of NZ_CP038150.1, forward strand.
CTGGCTGGTTCTGTTTAAAAGCGTCCCGGCAGTTCTGCAGGAATGAGAATCGATATCATTCCATATGCTCTGAAGTCTTTCAATCGGAACGGGGAAATTTCAGCAACATTTCGGGCTTTGGCCGTCATCGCCGTTGTATTAATGAAAATGTAATTATATGAATGGTAAATGTAATTTAAAGCGCTTTCTTCTAATGTATTTGGCGCGGTGCAGCGCAACGCCGGCGGCATCGCTTGTCAGATGAAACGCGCCGCCTATACTTTTTCCATTGCCCTGAAGATGGCTGAGGAGGTGATCACCCGAACGAAAGAAACGATAGACATCTGAGCGCCGGGAAAAAAGCGGTCATGCCGCGAGCGCGCGCTGACGTTTCGCCCGAATGGCGAGCGCAGTGCGATGACGGTGGCATAGGCCGGCCGATGGCAACCCTTAGGGAGGGGCTCCATGATGACCTTGCTCGACCAGGAAATTGCACACATCACTCGCGCGGTGCGGTTCTCTTTGTGCAGACCCGCCGATGAAACTGTCCTGCCGGCCGCGTATTGGCGCCGGCGGCTCAATCAGTTGCTCGCTTCGCAGCACCTGACCAAGGCGCAGCTGGCGGCGATCGACTCGCTGCTGAGCGAACTGGACAGCCATGAGGTTCACAACGCCGCGAGCCGGCGTAGCGGAGGGTATGCGGGGAGCCACTAACGCAAAGCCCGGCCTCGCGGCGCTCAAGCGCTCATCGAACCCAATACGTTCATGATTTCCTCGGCGAGCAGCAGGCTCGCGAGGCCCCGTCCGTGCTTTTCGCGCCGCACGAGCGAGAGCACGTTCTTGCTGAAGGCACGATCGCGAATCTGCCGGTAGGTGAGCACCTCCTGGCGATACTCCTCCGCAATGTCGTACTTGCTGAGAAAGGCAATGCCTTCGCTCGCGGCGGCGAGGCGTTTCATCGTCTCGATCGAATTCGTGCGGAAGGCGGGCTCGACGCTGAGTCCCGCCTCCTCGAAGGTATCGGCAACGATGCCGTGAATCAGCATGGAGCGATCGGCGAAGATGAGCGGATAGGAAGCGCAGTAAGCGAGCGGTATGGACTCCATGCGCGCCAGCGCGTGCTTCGGCGAAATCACGGCGCCGAGGCTCGTGTCCATTTCCCAGAGGCTTTCGAGTTGAGGCGAGGGCGGCAGGTTGAAACCGAGCCCGAGATCGGCCTCGCCGCTCACGAGCGCGTCATGAATCTCGCGCACCGACATCACGCGGATCGAGATCTTGATATGGGGATGATGCGCGCTGAAATTGGCCGCCGCGGTGGAGGCGATGCCGCTCGCGAGGCCCGTTACCGTGGCGATGATGACTTCGCCCTTTTGCAGCGTCTTGAGATTGCGTATCTCGGCTTCGACCTGGCGGTATTCCGACATGGTCTTGCGCACATGGGCCAGCAGGATTTCGCCTGCCGGCGTGGGCCGCAGCCCGCGCGGCAGACGCTCGAACAGGGGCTCGCCAATTTCCTCTTCAAGCAGCAGCACGTGCTTGTTGACGGCGGAGGCCGCGACATGGAGCTTTTCGCCGGCGCCGCGGATGGACCCGCACCTTGCGACCTCATCGATATAGCGCAGCGTTCGTGAATGCAGCATGTCCGCCTGTCTCCGCTGGTTTCTTATGGTCGGCCCATCGTACTCGAAAAGCGTACGCTCCGTGCAAAAAACACTGCTTTTTAGTTACGGTGATTTCGGTTTTCATTACCCCAGTCGCGATCGCCGGCGAGTGGGGTCCGACAAAAAATCAGCCTCGAACTAATTGATGAAAGTGAGACTAGCCATGTACCAGGAAGTCAGCGAGAGAAACGCCAGTGCAGCGGGCCAACGCGACCAGGTCGCCACCCACTACGACCAGGTGAGGGCGATTTTCGACGTGCTCAACGGTAAAAAAGAAGCCGACCTGCTTCTGAAGAACCTGAATATCCTCGATGTCCACAGCGAGACGGTCTATCAAGGATCCATTCTCGTGTACAACAAGCGCATCGTTGCCCTGAATCCCGACGAGACGGCCATCAAGGTGCGCCAGGTATTCGACGGTGAAGGCCTTTATGCCATTCCCGGCCTGATCGACGCGCATATCCATTTCGATGCGCAACTGGCTCATCCGGCGGCGTTTGCCGAAGCCATCGTGCCGTGCGGCACGACCACCATCTTCTCCGAATGCCTCGACTTCGTGAGCGCCGCGGGCGCGGAAGCCGTGGAGGCCACCGAGCAGCTATTCCAGAACCACGAACGCTTGCCTTACCGCGTGTTTGCGTTTGCGCCCGGCAAGAAAACGTCGGTGGCGGTGACCGACGCGCTGTTGAAGATGGACCCGGTGATCGGCCTCGGCGAGCTTGCGCACCTCACCTACAGCAAGGGCAACGACGACGATTTCCGCAAGTCGGCGCTGGGGCGCGCGAAGGCCGGCTTCATGAATACGCACTGGGGCGTGACCACGCTCTCGGACATGATGCTGAACTACATGCCCGCGATTGGTGCGTTTGCGAATCACGATGTCTGGAAGGAAGACGACATCGAAAAGAGCGTCCGTTACGGCCTTCAAACGCAAATCAAATTCGGCGTCGGCAGCAGCGAGGTCATCAAGATCATGTTGCGTGCGATCGTCAAGCGCAAATGGCCCGCCGAGAATTTCCAGCTGTGCGCCGACAACATTTCGGTCGACCGCCTGCTGACCCAGGGCCACATGGACTGGATCGTTTCGCTGTGCGCGGAGATGGGCATCGAGCCGATCAAGGCAATCAAGATGGCCACGCTGTACACGGCGCGCGCCTTCCGCATGGACAACAAGTTCGGCTCGCTGACGCCGGGCCGCTTCGCCGATATCGTGCTGACCGACAGCCTGTCGAAAATCAATCCGCGTTTTGTCTTCAAGGACGGCGAGCTGGTTGCCAAAGATCGCCAGCTCCTCAAGCACGCCGATATCGATTATTCCAGCATGGCGAAAAAGCCGGTTCCCGGTCTTGCCGATTTGACGCCCGAGCAACTGGACCTCGTGCCGCTGGAAATCTCGGCCGACGGCAAAGAGGCGAAGGTGTACCTGTTCGACGTCTATGGCCGCGGGCATGAAAAGTTCTACCAGGAAGTGTGGGTGCCGCTGCGTGACGGCAAAGTCGTCCCGGAACTCGCGGGGACGCGGCTCAACCGCATCTCGGTCGTGCAACGCTATGCCGACGGCAAGCGTCATGTGGTCAACGGCCTGTTCAAGGGCGTGTCTATCGAGCGCGGCGCCGTGGCGACGTTCTGGCCGGCGCCCAAGGCCTACTTCGTCGCGGTCGGAGAGGACAGCGCGGAGATGTGCCATTGCCTGCAGCAGGTGGACAGCTATGTGGGCGGCTGCATCGTCACCGAGGACAAGGCGGTCAAGGCGGTGCTGCCGCTGGACATCTATGGCGTGATGGCCAACATGAGCCTTTCGGAGTTGCTCGCCGCGACCCGCGCCATCGACGCGGCCCTGGAAACGCTCGGCAACCGCAATGAGGGTGAACCCGTGGTCAACAAGCTGCTGACCTTGTTCATCTCGCTGGACCGCTTCGGCTTCATGGTCTAAGGCCGGCGCCGCTGGAGGAGACACGGGTGGACGCCCCAGTATCGGAAGGGGCGTCCAGTACGGCATAAAAGCAGGAAGACAACGAAGGGAACGTCATGGCGCATCACGAAAGGGAAGCTGAAGTCATCGATACCGGCAGCCTGAAACGGCGCTGGGCCACTTACATCATGGGCATTTACATCTTGACCATGGGGATCAGTCTCGCTATCCGGGCGGGCATAGGCATCTCCCCGCAAAGCAGCCTGACCCGGACGATGACCCTCGTGTACAAGCCGCTGAGCCAGGGCACGTACAACTTCATGCTCGAGTTGTTCATGTTGTTCCTGACCTTTCTGGTCTTGCGCAAGGATTTCAAGCCGAAGCACTTTGCGTCGTTGATTCCGGCATTCGTGCTGGCGACGTGCCTCGATCTCAACTTGATGCTGACGCGCTCGATCGGCTTTCAGGACTATCTGCCGAAATTCGCGTTGCTGGCGGGCGCGGATGCCTTGCTCGCCTTCGGCCTGTTCCTGATGATCCGCGCGAATCTTGTGCTCATGCCGATCGACATGTTCGTCAATTCGGTTTTCGAGCGCACGGGATGGCGGTGGGGCGACATCAAGACGGCCTTCGACTGCACGCTGCTGCTCATCAGCGCAACGATCGGCTTCATATTCCTTGGGAAACCTGAATTCATCCGGGAAGGCACCTTCATGAACGCCATTCTGGTTGGACAGTACATCAAGCTCTACTTCTTCCTCTACAAGAAAATGAAGAGCGCCATGACGTCGTATCAGCAACGCGCGCTCGAGCATCGCACGAACTAGCGCCTGCTGCCGAGGGTTCGAAGGTCGCCCGCCCTGGCCGGAGGTGCCGGGGGCGACCCTGCACGCCCCCCGCTGACTCACGAACGTCTGACCACTCGCGAGTCGCGTCTGCCGCCTGGCCGCAAGGCCTGCATCGAATGCCTGATTCGAGGCGTCAATCATGACGCTGGCACGCGCTCGTCCTTTAAATAGCCAAAGAGACCATGCCATGCTGATGCAAAGTGCCGGTATTGCTACGCCCAAAAAAATCTGCAGCGTTGCTGCGACCTTCGCCATGATGCTAATGAGCGCTCACGCCTGCGCACAATCGAGCGTGCAGTTGTACGGGATCGTCGACGCGTGGGCCGGCTACTTGCGGATTCCCGGCCAGTCGGGTGCCGCCGAATTGGGCGGGGGCGGTCTGTCGACCTCGTTCTGGGGATTTCGCGGTCAAGAGGACCTGGGCGGCGGTTATAAGGCCATGTTCGTCGTGGAGGGCTTTTTCCGTCCACAGAATGGCCAGTACGGCTCGTTCAATGGCGACCCGATGTTCTCGCGCAACGCGTATGTGGGCATTGCCTCTCCCTATGGGGCGTTGACGCTGGGGCGCCAAAGCAGCCTGCTCTATTTGCAGTCCGCACAATTCAACCCGTTCTACGCCTCATTCACGTTTTCGCCGACCATCAACCAGCTGTATTCCGCTTTGGGTACGTACCCCGGTTATCGTACCGATCAGGGCATTCCTGGCGGTACATCGTGGAGCAACGCGATCCAGTATGCGACGCCCGATTTCAGCGGCCTGAACGCCCACGTGATGTACGCGTTCGGCAATCAGGCAGGCGACGACGGCGCCAAGAAATTCTCCGCACAGGCAACCTATACGCGAGGCCCGCTCGCGATCGGGGCGACTTACCAATACCTGAATTTCAGCTCCACGCCAGGGGACCTCGGCAACTTGCTGCGCGGCTTCCAAAGCCAGACGGCGCTGCAATTGGGCGCTTCGTACAACCTGAACTTCGTGAAGCTCTATGGCGAATACACCTATACCGGTAACAAGCTGCTCGTCAGCAGTTTTCACGTCAACATGCTGGAGGGCGGCCTGGCCGTGCCGGTGGGGGTGGGCAGCATCCTGGCGGCGTACGCGTGGTCGAGCGACAACAGCAATCTGGACCAGACGCGGCAGACCGCTACGCTGAGCTACGACTATCCGTTCTCCAAACGTACCGATGTCTACGTCGGCTATATGTACGACCACGTTTCCAGGCTCTCTAGCGGGACGACCTGGGGCGCTGGCATTCGAACGCGTTTCTGAAACGAGTTGATGATGAAGATGCATTAACTAGTTCCGAAATGTCGTTTGGCGTTTCATCTCCTGAATCAATACACTCTGTCCCGCGTCGAGACCTGTGCCACCCACAGCCGGCGTTCTTTCGGCCGCAGGGCTTATCGCGGGCGGCCGGCCCCACGATGAAGGCGACACGCACGTCGGCCGGTTCAGTGCGTTCATGCCGCTAGCGGGTGGGAGCAGAACCAGACGTGCGTCGTCCTCTGAGACAAACAAGGAGACAGCGCACGTCATGCGTTCACAACCCGACAATCCATCCCCGAGCTCATCCGGTTCCGGTTCACGATCGAAGGCCCCCAAGCTCCATCGCGGACTGCAGGCGCGCCATCTGCGCATGATCGCCATTGGCGGGTCCATCGGCACGGGCCTGTTCGTTGCCGCGGGCGCCTCCATCTCGCAGGCGGGTCCCGGGGGCGCGATGCTCGCGTACATGGTGATCGGCTTGATGGTCTATTTCCTGATGACGAGTCTCGGCGAGATGGCGGCATTCATGCCCGTGTCGGGATCGTTCGCGGCCTACGGCGCGAAATTCGTCGACGAAGGCTTCGGCTTTGCGATCGGCTGGAACTACTGGTATAGCTGGGCCGTGACCATTGCGGTCGAGCTGGTGGCCGCGCAGCTCGTGATGCACTACTGGTTCCCCAAGATCCCGGGCGTCTGGTGGAGCGCGCTCTTTCTCACGCTGATCTTCGCGCTCAACGCCTTGTCGGTGCGCGGCTTCGGCGAGGCCGAATACTGGTTCGCGTTGATCAAGGTGGTGACGGTCATTGCGTTCATCGGTGTGGGCGTCCTGATGATCTTCGGCATCATGCAGGGCGGCCCCAGCAACGGCTTCGAAAACTTCACGATCAAGGACGCGCCGTTCGTCGGCGGCTGGGCCTCGATGCTCGGCGTCGCGATGATCGCGGGATTCTCGTTCCAGGGCACCGAAATGATCGGCGTGGCCGCGGGCGAGGCGGAAAACCCGAGCACGACCATTCCGCGCGCGGTGAAGCAGATCTTCTGGCGCATCCTGCTGTTCTATGTGCTGGCGATTTTCGTGATCGGCATGATCATTCCCTATACCGATCCGAACCTGCTGAAAAGCGACGTGACCGATATTGGCGTGAGCCCGTTCACGCTGGTGTTCCGTCACGCGGGCCTCGCGTTCGCGGCTGGCGTGATGAACGCGGTCATCCTGACCGCCGTGCTGTCGGCCGGTAATTCGGGCATGTATGCGTCCACCCGGATGCTCTACAATCTGGCGGTCGAAGGCCGCGCACCGAAGCTGTTTGCGAAGGTCTCGGCGGGCGGCGTGCCGCTCAACGCGCTGTACGCAACGACTGCCGTGGGCGCGCTGTGCTTTCTCACGTCGCTCTACGGCGACCAGACGATGTACCTGTGGCTGCTGAATCTCTCGGGCATGGCGGGCTTCATCACGTGGCTCGGTATTGCGATCAGCCACTACCGGTTCCGCAAGGGCTTCCTGAAGCAGGGCTACCGCCTCGAGCAGCTGCCGTACCGGGCCAAGCTGTTCCCGTTCGGCCCGATTCTTGCGGCCGTGCTGTGTTCGGTCGTGACGGTCGGCCAGGACTATCAGGCTTTTCTGGCCGCCAAGATCGACTGGGTGGGGGTGGCCGCGACCTATATTGGCTTGCCGCTGTTCTTCGTGGTCTGGTTTGGCTACGCGATCGTGCGCAAAAGCCGTCTGGTGCGTTACGAAGACATGGAGATCGCCCCTTGGGTCGAGCGCCATGCGAAGAGCCAGTTCGGGACCGCATCGAGCGAGAGCCACGCGGGCTATATGAACGCCCAGCCGAAGGTGGCGCCGGACGCATGATCACGCGCGCCGGACGATGACCATTGCACCGGCGCAGCGCTTTAGTGCTTGCGCCGGTGCATTGCAACAAGGATGCGAGGCGGCTGAGCCGAAGCGCCCGCATCAGATTCACCGTTTTTTTGAAGCCAAATCGCATGCAAAACTTCTACGAATCCACCGTTACTCGCCAGCCTTACCCGCAACTGAGCGGCAAGGTTGACGCGCAGGTCTGCATCATTGGCGGCGGCCTTGCGGGCCTGAACACCGCGCTTGGGCTCGTTGAGCGCGGCGTGCGCGACGTTGTGGTGCTCGATGGCGAGCGCGTCGGCTTTGGCGCATCGGGCCGCAACGGCGGCTTCGTGTTTGGCGGCTACAGTCTCGACAATGGCGACCTGCTCAGCACGCTGGGCGCGGACAAGGCGCGCCATCTGTATGGCCTGACGATTGACGCTGTAGATCTGATTCGCGCGCGCATCGCGCGCTATGGCATCGATTGCGATCTCGTCGACAAGGGCGTCATGCTGGCGAACTGGTTCGACGATCAGTCGAGGCTCGATGGATTGCGCTCGCTGATGAAGCGCGATTTCGGCGTCGAATGGGAGCCGGTGGCGAAGGACGCACTGCGTGCACGGCTGAAGACCGCGCGCTATCACGGCGGGCTCTTTGAACCGAACGCGTTTCATTTCCATCCGCTCAAGTACGTGCTTGGCGTGGCGAATGCCGCGGCGCAGGGTGGCGCGCGCATTTACGAGCAATCGCCGGCACGGTCGATCGAGCGCGAGGGCGCGGGATTCGTTGTGCGCACACCTAATGGCACGGTGACGGCCAAGGATGTGGTATTCGCGTGTGGCGGCTATGCGCGCGGGGTCGTGCAGCGTATCGAGCGCGCGGTTCTGCCGATTGCGACTTATGTGATTGCGACTGAGCCGCTTGGTGCGCGGCTTGCTGATGCGATTGATGCACCTTATGCGGTTTATGACACGCGGTTTGCGTTTGATTATTATCGGCCGCTGAAGGACAGCCGTATTTTGTGGGGTGGGCGTATTTCGGTGCTCGATCGTGGGCCGGAGGCTATTGCGCGGCTGCTCAGGCGCGATCTCGTGCGTGTGTATCCGCAGCTGGCGGATGTGAAGGTCGAGTACGCCTGGGGCGGGTTGATGAGCTATGCGCGGCACAAGATGCCGCAAATCGGGCGCGATGGGGATGGTGTTTGGCACGCTATCGCGTTTGGGGGGCATGGGATGGCGCCTACTACTGTTGCGGGTGAAACGCTTGCTGATGCGCTGGCGATGGGCCAGGCGGTGCCCGAGGGGTTTGGGGCGTTTGGGTTGACTCGGACATTTGGGATCGCTGGGCTTGCTGCTGCGCAGCTTACTTATACTGCGTTTCAAGCGCGTGATGCGATTGCTGCCTATCGGAATTGATATGTGCTTTTTTGCCTTTGGCCTTAACTTGTATTCGCGGCGGGCCGCAGGCGTTGCCCCTGTGCGGGGCGGCACCTACTTTTCTTTGCCGCGGCAAAGAAAAGTAGGCAAAAGAAAGCCGCTCACACCGCCAGTGTGACGCAGTTCACCACTCGACTTTTAGCGGAGCGGCTCCGGGGCGTCTGTCACCACTCGCCGTCAACCGGAGTGACTAAGGGCTCATTCATCCGGCGGCGCTGCGCGCGCCGTGGGGCATAACCAAAACCAGTGGGATGCACGCGTTTTCGTAGGACTCCGGCATATTCGCTCGGTGGCTCGCCCATGCGTTCGCCAGCCAGCACGTCCGTGCATTTACTATTCAGCACTCCGACGCATTTACCGGAAGAACCTCAGCGCATTTTCCGATCAGGACTCCCGTGCATTTGCCGGTCCGCACCTTCGCGCACTTACCGGACGGCACCTCCAGCGCATTCGCCTGCCAGCCCGCTTGGTTTTCCTTGCATACCCTTCCGCCCGCGCGTAGCGCGTGGCGGGAAGGATGAGTCCCTTGTCACTAAGGCGGAGTGTGCGAGGAGACGGATGCTCCGGAGCCGCTCCGATATACAGGGCAGTGGGGGACTGCGTCACACTGGCGGTTTGAGCCGCTTTCTTTTGCCTACTTTTCTTTGCGGCTGCAAAGAAAAGTAGGTGCCGCCCCGCACAGGGGCAACGCCTGCGGCCCGCAGCGAAAACAAGTTAAGGCCAACGGCCAAAAAAACCGGCTAGCGAACCGCGTTCACGGTTCCAAACCAGCATAAGCGCCAGCCTGCTCCAGCAGCCAAATTCGAAATGCCTCAAGCGGTTTCCCATGACTAAACTCCGTAGGATAAACAAGATAATAAGCCGCATCCGAACTGCCATTAACCGCGGCAGCAGGCGATTCAAAGGGAATCACGAGCCCGAGGTGCTTGAGTTGCCCCTCAACAAGAAATCGCGGCACAAGCGCGACCCCAATCCCAGCCGCCGCCCCGGCAGTCAGCATGGTATGCAACTCATACCGAACACCCTGCATCGTGGCATTATCCTCAACCCCCAGCGCAGCAAACCATTGGCTCCACCCATGAGGCCGCGTAGTCGAATGAAGCAACGGATAAGCAAGCAACTCATGCGCCTTCTTGATCGGCTTCTTCAACAGCGCAGGCGAGCAAATCGGCACCACTTCCTCACCAAACAGGTAATCGGAAGTCGTCCCAGGCCAGGTAGGCTTCCCGTAATGAATCGCCGCCTCAAAATGCGACTCATCGAACGAGAAAGTATCCGTCCGCACGCCCATATTGATCCGCACATCGGCATTACGGTCGTTGAAGTCCTTCATGCGCGGAATTAACCACTCGGAAGCAAAGGTCGGCAAGACCGCCAGTTCCAGGTAGCCGCCGCCGCTGCCGTGCGCGACGATCGAGAGCGTGTCCTTGTCGAGATTCTCCAGCGAGCGGCGCACCTGCATGCCGTAAAGCTTGCCCGCGCGCGTCAGCATCACGCGCTGCTTGGCACGCACGAACAGCCGCACGCCAAGGCCCGATTCGAGCGTGGCGATCTGCCGGGACACGGCGCTCTCCGTGAGAAAAAGCTCCTTGGCGGCCTGGGTGAAGCTCTCATGCCGCGCGGCTGCTTCGAAGGCAATCAGCGCGCTCATGTTGGGGAGCCTGAATTTGCGCATGGTAGTTCCAAAAACTCATCGACTGCCAATTTTATGTCACTTTACGGCGGGCGTGGCGTTTTGAATAATTTATCCATGCACTGTATGGGATCGATTCCGTCCCATGCCCCAATTAGCTGGAATTCGCTGTGATCCGGGAGATGGCAATGAGAAATTCGAATGTTGAAAGCCTGTTGCAGGGTTTGCTCGGTGCGCAAAAGACCGATCGTCTCTTTGCGACCCTCAATACCCCCGCGCTGCTGCAGGAATGGGAAGAGGGCGTCGTCACGCGCGCCGAACTGGCCCAGGCGATGAACATGGCATTGTTCGAGGACCTGCTCGAGCGCTCGCCCAATGGCCGCAACTACACCAACGACGCAATCGCGCAGGGTGGTTCGGTGTACTTCGACCATGGCGCGCTGCGCACGGTGCGCTGGGCGCAAAGCGGCGCGCTGCCCCCCGGCGAGGCCGCGTTCACGCGCATCCTGCTGCCGCTCGGCTTCAAGCTCAATGGCCGCTATCCGCTGGACAAGCTCGGCATGACGGGCCGTGCCTATGTTCATGAAGATGCGCCGGACGAGATCGCCCAGTTCTTCGTGAGCGAGCTGCATCCGGAGCGCTTCTCGAAGGCGTTTCAGCAGGCGGTGTCCAATGTGCTGAGCTCCTCGCGCGATCCGCTTACGCCGCTCGCCGTCTCGCAGCTTGCCGAGCTCGCACGCGATGGCTATCTGCCGATCGAAACCGCGCGCGAGCTGCTGCCCGTGATCGTCGGCGCGTTTTCGCGTCAGCACGATGCGCCCAGCGTCAATGACTACGAGGCGCTGTTGGCCGAATCGGCCGAAATGGCGTGGATCTCGACCGAAGGCAATGCGTTCAACCATGCGACCGACCGCGTGGCCGATGTGTTCAAGCTCTCCGACGACGAAAAAGCCAAGGGCCGGCCGATGAAGCCGGACGTCGAGCGCTCGCGCTCGGGTCGCGTGTTCCAGACCGCCTATCGCGCCGATATCGTGCTGCGCGAGCTGCGCCAGAACGATGGCGCCATCGTGATGCGTGAAGTGCCGGGCTCGTTCTATGAATTCATCACGCGCAAGCGCACCTTCAATCAGGCCACGCGCCAGTGGGAAACCGATCTGCGCTTCGACGCGGGCAACGCCACCGGCATCTTCAAGATGACCGCCAACACCGCCAATACCGCTGCGGCCGGGAAGTAAAGTGAAAGCCGCCACACCGTTTCAGGCCAGCGAGCCGTTGCTGCAAGGCGTTCAAGCCGATCTCCACCGCACGCTGCGCGGCGAAGTCCGGTTCGACGCGGGCTCCAAGGCGCTCTACGCCTCGGATGCTTCGAACTACCGGCAAATCCCGCTGGGCGTCGTGGTCCCCGCCGACGTGGAGGACCTCGTTGCCGCGGTGGCCGTGTGCCAGCGCCACGACGTGCCGTTCCTGACGCGTGGCGGCGGTACCTCGCAAAACGGTCAGTGCGTGAACGTGGCGGTGGTGGCGGACGCCAGCAAGTATGTGAACCGCGTGGTTGCCGTGGACCCGGTCGCGAGGACCGCGATCGTGGAGCCCGGCGTCATTTGCGACTCGCTGCGCGATGCCGCCGAAGTCCACGGTCTCACGTTCGCGCCCGATCCGGCCACGCACAGCCGCTGCACGCTCGGCGGCATGATCGCGAATAACTCGTGCGGCGCGCATTCGGTCATGGCGGGCAAGACGGCCGAGAACGTCGAGGCGCTGGAGGTCCTGACCTACGACGGCGCGCGCTTCTGGGCCGGCCCGACCAGCGAAGGTGAGCTGGACGCGATCATTGCCGAAGGCGGCCGTCGCGGCGAGATCTATCGGCGCCTGCGCGAGTTGCGCGATCGCTACGCGGACTACATTCGCCGCGAGTTTCCGCAAATCAAGCGCCGCGTCTCGGGCTTCAATCTCGATCAGTTGCTGCCGGAGAACGGCTTCAACGTCGCGCGCGCGCTCGTGGGCACCGAAGGCACGTGCGCGATCACGCTGCAGGCCAAGGTGCGGCTCGTGCATAGCCCGGCATGCCGCGTGCTGCTCCTGCTCGGCTTCAAGGACATCTACGTGGCGGCCGATGCCGTCCCGCACTTCACGCGCTTCAATCCCATCGCCATCGAGGGCCTCGATCGCGGCATCGTGCGCGGTCTGCAGGCGCGCGGCCTCAAGAGCGAGGAAATCGCGCTGCTGCCGCGCGGCGACGCGTGGGTCGTGCTCGAGTTCGGCGCGGATTCGATGGAGGACGCGACACGTCAGGCCAAAGCGGCGGAGCGCCATTTCCTCGCGGGCGAGGCGGGCCCGGACGTGACGGGCTTCGTCGTCACGGAGAAAGTGCAGCAGCAGAAGATCTGGTCGATTCGCGAGACGGGTGCATCGGCAGTCGCGCTCTCGATCGATCCCAACAAGCCCGACCCGATGGTGGGCTGGGAAGACGCCGCCGTCGATCCCGAGCGGCTGGGCGACTATCTGCGCAATTTTCAGGCTCTCGTTGACCGCTACGGTTACGAGACCTGCCTGTACGGCCATTTCGGCGATGGCTGCGTTCACGCGCGCATTACCTTCGATATCCGCACGCCCGAAGGTGTCCTCAAATGGCGAGGATTCCTGCGCGAAGCGGCGCAGCTCGTGGTGGACTTCGGCGGTTCGCTCTCGGGCGAACATGGCGACGGGCAAGCCAAGGCGGAATTCCTGCCGATCATGTACGGCCCCGAGATCATGCAGGCGATGGAGGAGTTCAAGGCGATCTGGGACCCGGCGAATCGCCTGAACCCCGGCAAGGTCGTCAACGCCTACCGGGCCGACGAGAATCTGCGCATGGGGCCGTCGTACAAGAGCGTCAAGCTCACGACGAAGCTGACCTTCGAAAGCCCCGAGGGCGACGGCATGCAGCGCGCGGTCGAGCGCTGCATCGGTATGGGCAAGTGCCGGTCGCTCGACGGCGGCACGATGTGCCCGAGCTTTCGCGCCACCCGCGAGGAGCGCTTCTCCACGCGTGGCCGCGCGCATCTGTTCTGGGAAATGCTGCAGGGCGAGGTCATCAAGGACGGCTGGAATAGCCAGGAAGTCAAGGAGGCGCTCGACGCATGCCTCGCCTGCAAGGGCTGCAAGTCCGATTGCCCGACGCATACCGACATGGCCTCGTACAAGGCCGAGTTTCTGTCGCACTACTATGAAAATCATCGCCGACCGCGCCAGGCGATGTTCATGGGGAGAATCGGACAATGGGCACCTTGGGCGAGCCGTTTCCCGCGGCTGGCGAACTTCGCGATGTCTGCGCCTCCGCTGGCCCGCATCGGCAAATGGGTCGCGGGCGTGGCCGCGCAGCGCGAGCTGCCGGCTTTCGCGCCGAAGACGTTCAGGGCGTCGCACGGTAAAAAGCGTGCGGCACCGGGTGCCGTGAGGAAGGCCCCTCGCCAGAAGGTGATCCTCTGGGTCGACACCTTCAACGATCATTTCTCGCCGCAGGTTGCGGCGGCCGCGATGGAGGTGCTGGAGCGCATCGGCTATGACGTGGTGCTGCCGCGCAAGCGTCTGTGCTGCGGACGGCCGCTCTACGATTACGGCCTGCTCGATGAGGCGCGGGCGCTGCTGTCCGGCATCGTCGAAGAGCTCGCCGACGAAGTCCGCAGCGGCGTGCCCGTGGTCGGGCTCGAGCCGGGCTGTCTCTCGGTGTTCAAGGACGAGTTGCTCAAGCAACTCCCGAATAACGACATTGCACGGCGGCTTTCGCAACAGAGCTTCCTCTTTTCGGATTTCGTGGCGCAAGCGCAATTCGAATGGCCGGCGCTCGATGCGGATGTGATGGTGCACGGGCATTGTCATCAAAAGTCGCTGTTCGGCATGAAGGGCGAAACCGCCTTGCTGGGCAAGCTGGGCGTGCGCTGGACGCTGCTCGACACCGGCTGTTGCGGCATGGCCGGCTCGTTCGGCTTCAACGCCGACCACTACGATTTGTCGATGAAGATCGGCGAGGACAAGCTTTTGCCACTCGTGCGGCAAGCGCCGCGCGAGACGCTGGTCGTGACCAATGGCTTCAGTTGCCGCGAGCAGATCGCGCAGGGCGCCGGACGTCACACGCTGCATATCGCGGAGCTTGCATTGCGCGCGCTCGCACAAGGGAAATCAGGGCAACTCGAACGTGTGTCCGCATGCGCTGAGGCAACGGCGTAAGCGCCGCCGATCGAGCCAGGCATTCGGTAACGTCAAAATTTCGAATCAGAATTATCAAGAGGTCATAGCATGAAAGCATCGAGCATACTCAAGGAACTCGGCATCGCCCATCTGGCGGAAGCCGGCGATATCGCCGTTCATTCGCCGATCGACGGCGCACTGATTGGCCGCGTTTCGAGCGAGCCGGCCGCCAACGTCGATGCATTGCTCGACAAGGCACAGGCCGCATTCAAGGTCTGGCGCAACGTGCCGGCGCCCCGCCGCGGCGAACTTGTGCGCATCCTCGGCAACAAGCTGCGCGAGAAGAAGCAGGCGCTCGGCAGCATCATCACGCTCGAAACCGGCAAGATCCTTCAGGAAGGCCTGGGCGAAGTCCAGGAAATGATCGACATCTGCGATTTCGCCGTGGGTCTCTCGCGCCAGCTTTACGGCCTGACCATTGCATCGGAGCGGCCCGGCCATCGCATGGCGGAAACGTGGCACCCGATGGGCGTGTGCACGGTCATCTCCGCATTCAATTTCCCGGCGGCGGTGTGGTCGTGGAATGCCGCGCTCGCGCTCATTTGCGGCAATGCCGTGATCTGGAAGCCTTCGGAAAAGACGCCGCTCACCGCGCTCGCGGTTGAAGGCATCCTCCAGGAAGCGCTCAAGGAGTTCGGCGATGCACCCGAAGGGCTGACGATTCTGATCAACGGCCGGCGCGAAGTCGGCGAAAAGCTCGTCGCCGATCCGCGCTCGAACATCGTCAGCGCGACCGGCAGCACGGAGATGGGCCGCGCCGTCGGCATCGAAGTGGCGCGCCGTTTCGGCCGCTCGATTCTCGAGCTCGGCGGCAACAATGCCGGTATCGTTTCGAATACCGCGAACCTCGAGCTCGCGCTGCGCGGCATTCTCTTCTCGGCCGTCGGCACGGCAGGCCAGCGCTGCACGACGTTGCGCCGGCTGTTCGTGCACGAGAGCATTTACGACAAGACGGTCGAGCGCCTCAAGACACTTTATGGCAAGGTGTCGATCGGCAATCCGCTGGAGCAGGGCACGCTGATGGGCCCGCTCATCGACGAGCAGTCGTTCGGCCGCATGCAGGCCGCGCTGGAGCAGGCGAAGGCCGAAGGCGGAAAGGTGTTCGGCGGCGAGCGCCACATCGTGAGCGGCAACGAGCACGGCTTCTACGTGCGTCCCGCGATTGTCGAGATGCCGTCGCAAACGGACATCGTGCTCACGGAAACCTTCGCGCCGATTCTCTACGTGCTCAAGTACAGCGATTTCGACGCGGCCATCGAGGCCAACAACGCCGCTCACCACGGTCTCTCGTCGTGCGTGTTCACGACCGACCTGCGTGAAAGCGAGCGCTTCCTTTCGGCCAGCGGCAGCGATTGCGGTATTGCGAACGTGAACATCGGCCCGAGCGGTGCCGAGATCGGCGGCGCGTTCGGCGGCGAAAAGGAAACGGGCGGCGGTCGCGAATCGGGCTCCGATGCGTGGAAGGGCTATATGCGCCGCGCGACCAACACGGTGAACTACTCGTCGGCGTTGCCGCTCGCGCAGGGCATCGATTTCAACATCGACTGAAATCGCCAGGCACTGCTTCTTAATGTAGTTCGCACCGTCCGGAGTTTTTGCGCCGGACGGGGCACAGCCCCTGTTTCGACCCACTGCGCTTTCCGACCTCTCTCGAGCGACGCCATGTACGAGTTCACTTCCCCGTTTCAGCAGCCCTCGGGCTCCCCGATTCGCGAGCTTTTCAAGTATCTCAGCGAGCCGGGCATGATTTCGTTCGCGGGCGGATACCCGGCCAGCGATCTGTTCGATGTCGAGGGCCTGCGCCTCGCCGGGGAGCGCGCTTACGCGAGCGCGGTTCAGTGCCTCCAATATGGGCCGACCGATGGTCTCGCGACATTGAAGCGTCAAATCGTCGATCTGATGAGCCGGCGCGGCGCATCGTGCGAAGCCGACGAGGTCGTGGCGACCACGGGCTCGCAGCAGGGGCTCGATTTGCTGCTGCGTGTGCTCGTCGAGCCGGGCGACGTCGTGCTTACCGAGGAACCGGCCTACCCGGCGACGCTGCAGGCGTTCAGATTGCAGCGCGCGCGCATCGTGGCCGTTCCCACCGACGCGCACGGGATTCGGGTGGACGAGCTTGCGGCGCTGCTGGAATCGGGCGCGTGCGGCAAGCCGAGCCTGTTGTACACGGTGCCGACCTTTGCCAATCCCACCGGCGCGACGCTGGCCGCCGAACGCCGTCGCGCGCTGCTCGCGCTGGCGGTCAAGTACCGTTTCGTGGTGATCGAAGACGATCCCTATGGCGACTTGCGCTTTGCCGGCACGCCGTTGCGTTCGCTGCTCGCCGAGGCGGAGCAGGTGGACGGCGCGCGCAACTGGGTCGTGCATTTCGCGAGCCTTTCCAAGATCGTGGCACCGGGCCTGCGCGTGGGCTGGATGGTTGGCCCGCGCGAAATCATGAGGCGCTGCGTGATCGCCAAGCAGACGGTCGATCTGTGCAGTTCGCCGTGGACCCAGGCGGTCGCGGCCGAATACCTCGCGGCTGGCGCGCTCGAGCAGCATCTGCCGAAAATCACGGCGGCCTATGGCGTGAAATGCCGCGAACTGTGCTCGGCGTTGCGCGAGCAGTTGGGGGACGCCATCGAGTTTCAGCAGCCTGAAGGCGGCATGTTCGTGTGGGCCCGACTGCCGGGAATCGACGCATCGGACTTGCTCGCGCGGGCGATCGAGCAGAAAGTCATCTTCGTGCCGGGCAAGGCGTTTTACGCCGATGCCGCGGATCGTGCCGCGTTGCGGCTCTCGTTTGCCGCCCCGGATGTGGAAGCGATCAGGGAAGGCGCGCGTCGAATGAAGCGGGCGTACGAGCAAGCGAAGGGATAGACGGCGCGCGATGTGCGTGCGCCGGAAAACGCAAAGGCGCTTCGTTCGCGATGAACGAAGCGCTTTTTTTTTGCTGATGCGCGGGTGCTAGCGCGCCAAGTGCGGCTTCAGTTACCCCTGTGCCATGCCTCGTACAAATCTTGTCCCTCTTCGCGCGCGCGGTGGTGGACGAGCCGATGACCGTGCGCGCGCCACCACGGCGCGTGCAATCGCACAGCCCCTGCATCACTCCCGCCACGTTTACACAGAATTCTAAGATGATTAACATATAATTACACCTTGACCGGGCCGGAGGCTCGTCGTGCTGGGTGACGGGCATAGCGGGGGAAGGGGCATGATTGATGTGGATGTTCCATTGCTGACGCACGAAAGCAAGTGGATACGCTTGCGCGACGCGTGCGGCGAGCGCGGGCTCGTTGCCGTGGGCGTTGGCCCGGCAGGCGGGCGCGGGTTCCAGTTACTTGACCGCTTTGCGGCGCTGGGCGACCAGCTCGATGCCGCGGGCGTGAACCTCGTCTTCGTCTATCCGGCGCAATCCGCCCGCCACGTCCAGGATCCCCTTTCCGCGCTAGCCGCGCGCTACAGGGGCAAGCCTTGCCTCCTGCTCGACATGGCCGGCGTGTTCTTCGGCCACGCATTGCCGCCTCAAGCGCTGCGCGTCAAGCGTTTCGACCGGCAGATGACCTGCATCGAGACGGTCACGATTAGCGCGCGAGAAGCCGGCTGGGATGTATCGCTAGGCGAGTTCCTCGCTAGCGCGCTTGTATAATTTGATTAACCTGTCCGGACCCGAAAGACCTGCGTGATGGAAACCAAAAGCGCCCGACTGACGATTCTGATCGACCCCGCAAAGAAGGCGGCATTTGAAGAGCTGTGCGCCGCACAGGATCTGACCTCTTCACAAGTCGTCCGTCAATTGATTCGCGATTACCTCGCGCAGCATGGCGTGACCTACAAGACGAAGAGCACCGTTGGGCCGCGCACGCGCCGGTAAGTCCGATCAAGTCCGCACCGCGCGGCTTGCTGAACCTGAAACGCCGGTTGCCGAGGCCGCGACGCACACGCGGCGTACCCGACCATCCGTCGACAATCACCGTAACAACCGCCTTCAACAGGCGTGAGAATTGACCATGAACGCATTACCCCCGTGCCCGCAGTGCCATTCCGAATTCGTGTATGAAGACGGTGCCGCCTATATTTGCCCGGAATGCGGCCACGAATGGACCGTGGGCGCCGAGGCCGCGACGGCGGAGCCTGCCGCAAAGGTCTATCGCGATTCGGCGGGCAATATTTTGCAGGACGGCGATACGGTCACTGTCATCAAGGACCTGAAATTAAAGGGTTCAGGCGGCGTGATCAAGATGGGCACCAAGGTGAAAAACATTCGCCTCGTCGATAGCGATCACGACATCGACTGCAAAGTGGATGGCTTTGGCGCGATGAGCCTGAAATCGGAGTTCGTCAAAAAGGCGTGACCGGCGTTCGGGTTTTCCGGTCAGCTGTGGCAATCACCATTTGCAAAAGGATGGATCAAGATGAGTCACGTTCCCGGACAACCCGCTTCTCACGTAGCCATCGCGCGCGCCGACTTCGGCCGCGTTTCGGTTTTGTTCGGCGCGAAGAACGGCAAATACCCCGACGGTAACCAGGTGCTCATTCGCGGCTCGGACACGCGCGCCGCCTTCGACACGCCGCTGGTCTCGAACCACATCGGCGCCGAGTTCGACGCGACCGAGCTGGTGGTCATGGGGCACGTGCATGAAGATCATATGGCCGGACTGCACCGCATTCCTCGCGCCGCCGTCCATGTGCATGAAGCCGATTTGCCGGCCATCCGCAGCTGGGACGGCATGCTCGCCGCCTATGGCACGGGCGTGAAGGACGTTGGGGCGTTGCAGGCGATGCTCGAGCGCGACTTCTTCTATGCGCCAAGGCCGGACGCGCAAGGCTACGTGGACGGCGCGTGCTGGGAACTCGGTCAGTCGCGCATTCGCGCCTTCCATCTGCCGGGTCACACCGCCGGCCACTGTGTCTTGCTGGTCGAGCCCGAGGGCGTGGCCTTTACGGGTGACATCGATCTGACTGGCTTCGGGCCTTACTATGGCGATAGCTGTTCGAGCCTGCGCGATTTCCGCCACAGCCTGGCGCGGCTGCCCGATATTCCGGCGAAAGTCTGGGTCACCTCGCATCACCGGGGCGTGTACACCGACCGCGAGCATTTCTTGCGCGATCTCGCCGCGTTTGCCGCCAGGATCGACGAACGCGAACAGCGGCTGCTGGCATGGCTGAAGGAGTCGCCCAAGACGCTGGAGCAACTGGTCGAGCAAAGGCTGCTGTATCCACCCGGCTATGAAAACCCGTGGGTGGTCTCGGCCGAGACGCGGACCATTTCGCAGCATCTGGCTGAACTTGTGGCCGATGGCCGGGTCAAGGTGGATGAGGAGGGTGTCTACCGGCTCGCATGAAAGCGGGTAGGCAGAGGCCCCAAACAAACGCCAGAAAACGCCAGAAAAACGTCAAAGAAATCGTGCCGATCTCCAGAACGCGCCGCAACCTGACTCTCGGATTTCCCCTTCTGCTGGGCATGGCTGGCATGAGCGCCATGAGCCGCCCGGCACGCGCAGCCGAATCGCCCTTTGCCGACCTCGAGCGCCGCAACGGCGGCCGCCTCGGCGTGTTCGCCATCGACACCGGATCGGGCCGCACGCTGGCCTGGCGCGCCGATGAGCGCTTTCTCATGTGCAGCACCTTCAAGGGTTTGCTCGCGGCGCAGATCCTCGCGCGCATCGATGCCGGGCAAGAGCACGCGGAGCGGCAGGTGCGCTATACGGAGCAGGACCTGATCTTCACGTCGCCGGTGACCAAGGCCCATGTCGCGCACGGCGCGATGACGGTGGGCGCGCTGTGCCAGGCGGCCGTGGAGGTGAGCGACAACACCGCGGCCATCCTCCTCATGCGCAGCGCGGGCGGCCCGCAGGGCCTCACGCAATTCGTGCGCGGTCTTGGCGACAGCGTGACCCTTTCCGATCGCTACGAGCCCCACTCGAACCAGTACAGCGGCGCGCTCGACACCACGACGCCGCGCGCCATCGCGCAATCGGCCCGCAAGATCCTGCTTGGCAACGTGCTGAGCGCGCAGTCGCGCCAGCAGCTAGAAGACTGGATGATTGCGTCGACGCCGGGGCGCGCGCGTATTCGGGCCGCCTTGCCCGCCGACTGGCGCGCGGGTGACCGGCCCGGCACGAGCGTCGAGCGCGAAACGAACGACTACGCGATCGTGCGCCCGCCAGGCCGCGCGCCGCTCGTCGTCGCGGCGTACTACGACGCGCCGGGCCTCGATATGGCGCGCCGCGAGGACGTCTTGCGCGATGCCGGAGTCGAGTTCGTGAAGTGGGCGAGCACGAGCGCGTGATGCAGCACGTACAGCAGGGACAGCGCAATGCGCGGATCGATCTGCTGCGCGGCGTCTCGATCCTTCTGGTGCTGTTTCATCACTTCAACATTGCCTACCGCCTGAACGACACGAGCCTTGCGGCGCTATTCGGCTGGGACGCCGTGCACGCGGTCGCCCGCAACGGCAATTACGGCGTGACGATGTTCTTCGTGATCTCGGGATTTTTGATCACGTCGAATGCCGAGCGGCGTTGGTCCTCCATCGAACACGTGAATTGCCGCGCGTTCTATGCGATGCGATTCGCGCGCATCGCGCCTTGCCTGCTCTTGCTGCTCGCCCTCGTCAATCTGTTTGCCGCGATGGGCGTGGCGATCTTCCAGAACCGCGCCCCGGCTGGCGTGGCCGTTTCGTTCTGGAGCGTGAATCTCGCCTCGCTCACGTTCTGGATGAATGTGCTGATCGGCAAATTCGGCTGGGTGAACTATGCGCTCGGCGTGCTGTGGTCGCTCTCGGTCGAGGAAGTGTTTTATCTGTCGTTTCCTGTCCTCTGTGTCGTGCTGCGCCGCGAATCGCGGCTGTTCGTGTTGCTTGCCGTCATGGTCGCCTTGGGGCCGTGGTATCGCTTCACGCATCAGGACGACGAAGGCGGCTTCCTCTACGCGTATTTCGCGTGCTTCGACGGCATCGCGATCGGCTGCGCCACGGCGCTGATCGCAAAGCGCGTCGCGCTGGGCGGGCGCGTGGCCGCATGGTTACAAGTGCTCGTTGTCGGCGCGATGGCCTGGCTCTATCTCTATCGGCCGATTGGCGAGACGCACGTTTTCGGCGTCACCGCGATGGCGCTCGGTACGGCTGTCCTGCTGCTGGCTGCGAACCAGTGGCAGGGCGCGCCAGTGGGGCGTCGATGGGCGAAGGGCATCGAATGGTTCGGATGCCTGAGCTACGAGCTTTATCTGTTTCATCTCGTGGTGCTCGGCTGGCTGCGCACGGCATGGCCGCCGCAAGGGGCAGCGGGCGACGGCAAGCTGCTGCTGCTTGCCGGCTTCCTGGCGCTGTCTGCCGTGCTGAGTGCGACCGTGGCGTGGTGCTATGCCGAGCCGCTCAATCGCTGGCTGCGCAGGCGGCTGTACGCGGCGCCGGCGATTCCGCGCACCGCCGCCGAGCGCTCACTCCAGTAGTTCCCTGACACCTTCCGCAGCGGCACGGCGCAGCGCCTCCAGATCAAGGCCGGGAATCTCGCCGTCCTCCACTACTACGCGCCCATTGACGATGTTGTAGCGCACGCGCACCGGCTCGCCCGCCGCAACGGGCGCGACCGCGAGGTCGTGGAAGCCGTCGAAGCGCAGCGCGTTGAGGTCGTAGAGCACGAGGTCGGCGGCCTGGCCGGGCGCGAGCGTGCCTACGTCACCGAGGCCCAGCACGCGCGCGCCGCCGGCCGTGCCCCAATGGATGACTTCTTCGACCGTAGTGGCCGCGGCGCCATGCGCGGCCCGATGCACGAGCCACGCGAAGTTCGCCTCGTGGGTCATGCTGCCCGATTCGTTGGACGCCACGCCGTCGACGGCCAGCGAAACGGGCACGCCCGCATCGGCCATGCGCGGCGCGGGCGCGATGCCGCTGCCGAGGCGCGCGTTGCTGACCGGGCAATGCGCGCAGCCCGTGCCGGTCTCGGCCAGCATCGCGATCTCCGAAGGTTCGAGATGCACGAGATGCGCGAACCAGACGTCGGGGCCGAGCCAGCCGTGGTCGGCCACGAACTCCACCGGCAGCTTGCCAAAGCGCTCGCGGCAGAAGTCGACATAGCGCGTGGTTTCCGAGAGGTGCGTATGCAGCCGCAGCCCGAGGCCACGTGCGGCGCGCGCCAGCTCCGGCAGCAGTTCGGGCGGCAGGGAGAATGTCGGCGTGGTGGGCGCGACCACCACGCGCCGCATCGAGGCGGCGCCGCCGTCGTGATAGCGCGCCTTGAGGCGCTCGATGTCGGCGAGCATCTGGTCGAGCGTCTCCGGCTCGAGCGCCGTCTTCGAGAAGCCCGGATGATCGCCCGCGGCTTGCAGCGCGCCGCCACGGCACAGCACGAAGCGCAAGCCGAATGCGGCGGCTTCCTCGAACAGCAGATCGCCGGTCTCGACGCTGCCGTGCGCGTGGTACAGATAGTGATGATCGGCGCACGTCGTCACGCCCGAAAGCAGCATTTCCGCGAGGCCGAGCCGCGCCGCCGTGCGTGCGAGCTCGGGCGTGAAGCGCGCGAGACGCGGATACGGCACGGCGGCGAGCCAGTCCTGCAGATCGGCATTGATGCCGGAAGGCACGGCCTTGAGCAGGTTCTGGAACAGGTGATGGTGCGTGTTGACCCACCCCGGATAGACGACGCAGTCGCGCGCATCGATCACGCGCTCGTTGGGCCGGGGCGCGAGATTGGGGGCGATCGACTCGATCCGGCCGTTCGCGATCCGCAGATCGACCTGGCCGAGGCGCGCTTGCTCACCCGCGCGCCCGCTCATGACGGCGGCGGGATTGCGGATCAGTATCGATTGGGTTGGCTCGTTCACGATCAGGCATCCTCAATAATTTCGATGAAGGGAAATGCGGGTGAATCTCGAACCGGCGCGCGTCAGTCGCGCGCCATCGTCGCGCAGGCCGCGTCGGCGTGATCCTCCTGAACGCGCTCGGCGGGACGCACGCCGTTCAGCACCGCGTTGAGCACGACCGAAACGAGGCACGCGAGCACGACGCCGCTATGGAGGAAGGGCTGCGTCCACGCGGGCATATGCCCGAACACCTGAGGCGCCATGACCGGGATCAGCGCCGTTGCAATCGTGAAGCCCACGATCAGCACGTTGTAGCGGTTGCCTTCGAAATCGACTTTCGCGAGCGTCTGCACGCCGGCCGCGACCACCACGCCGAACATCGCGATACCGGCGCCGCCGAGCGCGGCCGAAGGCGTCGCGGCCACGATGGCGCCGAACTTGGGCACGAGCGCCACGGCGCACATCAGCACGCCGCTCACCGCGACGATCCAGCGGCTGCGCACGCCGGTGAGGATCACGAGTCCCACGTTCTCCATGAACGCGATGAACGGGAACGCGGCGAACATGCCGGCAATCGCGCTGGCCACGCCGTTGGCGCGCAGGCCGCGCACGACGTCTTCCTCGCTCACCTCCTTGTCGACGATGTCGCCGATCGCCACGAACAGGCCCATCGATTCGACCATCTGCACGATCATCACGACCGCCATGGTGGCGATGGCCACGATCGAGAACACCGGCGTGCCGAAGTAGAACGGCACGGGCAGCGTGAACCAGGGCGTGGCGGCGACGTTGGTGTAATGGCCCATGCCGAGCGCGATGGCGAGCCCGGTGCCCACGACGAGCCCGATCAGCACCGAGAGATTGCGCACGAACGGTGTGCCGAAGCGGTTGACGCCGAGAATCACGGCTGCGACGAGCAGCGTGACGCCGAGAAACGGCAGCGAGCCGAAGTCGTGCCTGGCGACGTCGCCGCCGCCCACCCATTGATACGCGACCGGAAAGAGCTGCAGCCCGATCACGGTGACGATGCAGCCGGTCACGACGGGCGGGAAGAAGCGGCGCAGCCGGCCGACGAGCGGCGCAGCGAACGCCGTGAACACGCCCGCGCCAATTACCGCGCCGCACACGCCCGTGAAGCCGATGCCCGGCGTGAGGCCGATGGCGATCACCGGCCCGACGCTGCTGAACGCGACGCCCTGCAGGATCGGCAGCCGCACGCCGAGCTTCCAGACGCCCACGGTTTGAAAGATCGTCGAGATGCCGGAGCAGAACAGCGCGGTGCTTATGAGGACCGTGGTGTCCGCGGGCGACATCTTGAGCGCCGAGGCGACGATCAACGGCACGGCGATCGCGCCGATATAGGCCACCAGCATGTGTTGCATGCCGAGCGTGAGCATCTGGCGCCAGGGCAGGACCCGATCGACGGGGTGTGAGGCAGTGTTCATGACGTGTCTCCTGATTATCGTGTCCGGCCGGTGCTGTGCCGGCCGGTTACTTCGGACTTCTATTCAGGCATCTGTTCAAGGCTGCGTTGGGTTTCTGACTCTGCTACGTGCTCGCTGGCGTATTCACACCTCGACTGGCGTGGCCAGGCACGCGTGGAAGCCCGCGGTCAACGCGGCGCGGTCGAGATCGCGGCCAATGAAGACGATGCGCGAGGTGCGCGGCTCGCTGCCCCACGCTTGCGCGGCGCTCAGCTCGATCACGCCGTGCACGCCTTGCAGCACGTAGCGCTGCGCGCGGTCTTGCACCGCGAGAATGCCTTTCATGCGGAAGAGGTTCGTGGCGTTATGCTCGCGCAAGGTGGCCAGCCAGCCTTCGAGCACGTCGAGATCGACTTCCGCTTCGACTTCGATGCCGACCGAGGAAACCGTCTCGTCGTGGCGGTGGTCGTCGTGCGCATGGAGCGCATCGCCGTCATGCCCATCGTGCTCCTCGTGCTCCTCGTGCCCATCGTGATCATGCTCGTGCGCGTCGTGGCTTTCGTGCCCGTGATCGTCGGCATGCAGACCGTCGCTTTCCACGAGAATCTGCGCAAAGTCGCTCGCACCCACGCCCAGAATCTTGCCCAGATCGATCTGCGCATAGCTCGACGTGACGATGCCTGCGGTCTCGTTCAGGCTGCGCAGGCGCTGCGTGAGCGCATCCACGGCGGCCTCGTCCACGAGATCGACCTTGTTGATGACGATGCGGTCCGCGCAGACGATCTGGTCGACGGCCTGGTTGTCGCTGCCGTCGAGCACGAGGTCGTCCAGATGCGCGCCAATATGTTTCGCGTCGACCATCGTCACCACCGCGTCGAGCGCGACCTGCTTCGCGATCGGATCGTCGAGGAAGAAGGTTTGCGCGACCGGATACGGGTCGGCAAGCCCGCTCGTCTCCACGATGATGTGGTCGAGCCGCTCGGGGCGCTCGACCAGCATGCGCACGATGCGCACGAGATCCTCGCGCACCGCACCCACGCAGCAGACGCAGCCGTTGGTCATCTCGTAGATCTCCTCGGTGGATTCGAGCACTAGGCCGCCGTCGATGCCGATCTCGCCGAACTCGTTTTCGATCACCGCGATCTTGCGGCCATGCTTCTCGCGCAGGATGTAGTTGAGCAGCGTGGTCTTGCCCGCGCCGAGGAAGCCGGTCAGCACGGTGACCGGAATCTTTTCCACGTCGTGATGGGTCGTGTGAATGTGCGTCATGGTGCGTCTCCGTTTAGCGTGATGAACGTGATGAATGCGATTAGGCCAGGATCAGGGTCGGGTTCAGGCGCTCGCCAGGGCGGGCTCCTTCCAGCGGTGCACGGTGCGGCTGTCGAGGTCGAACAGGTCGAGCACGCGTCCGAGCGTATGCGCGACCATCTCGTCGAGCGTGGCGGGCTGCGCGTAGAACGCGGGCACCGGCGGCGCGACGATCGCGCCCATCTCGGTCACGGCGGCCATATTGCGCAAATGCGTGAGCGTGTAGGGCGTTTCGCGCGCGAGCAGCACGAGGCGGCGGCGCTCCTTGAGCGTGACGTCGGCGGCGCGCGCGATGAGCCCCGAGGAGAGACCCGTGGCGATCTCCGCGAGCGACTTCATCGAGCAGGGCGCCACGATCATGCCCAGCGTGCGAAACGAGCCGCTCGAGATGGGCGCGGCGAGGTCGTCGCAGCGGTAGAGCGCGCTCGCGAGCGCGGCCACATCGGCGAGCTTGTAGTCGGTCTCGTGCGCCATCGTCAGCAGCGCGCCGCGCGAGACGATCGCGTGCGTTTCGATCTCGAGCTCACGCAAGAGCGCGAGCAGGCGCATGCCGTAGACGAAGCCCGAGGCCCCGCTGATGCCCACTACGATGCGTCGCGTGCCGGCCGTGCCCATGGTGCTCATCGTGCCGCTCCCGCGAGGTTCGCGACGAGCTGCTCCGCGCGCCGCATCGCGTCGTCGCTCACGCGCGCGCGCACGCCGTCGAAGCGCGAGCCGCGCGTGGCGTCGATGCCCATGCGCGAGGTAGTGCCGTCCGATGCCGACGACGGATCGAGCGCGCTGCCCGGCAGGCCGTCGACGACGAACAGGTCGCGGTGCGGCTGGAAATGCGTGGCGATGGCCCAGAGGACCTGGGCGTCGTCCGTGATGTCGACGTCGGCGTCCACGGCAACGACGTTCTTCAGATACGGGTCCCAGCCGAGCAGCGCGAGCATGACCTGGCGGGCCTCGCCGTCGCGCGACTGGTTCAGCGCGACGTAGCAGTGAAAGTGCGTGCCCGAATTCGGGTAATGAATCGCGGTCACGGCCGGAAAGCGCGCCTTGAGCTTTTCGCTCATCTCGGCTTCGCGCGGCAGCCGCGCGAGCGTGAGGTGCTCCGCGTAAGGTCCGCCGACCACGTCGATGAGCCAGGCGTCGTCGCGGCGCAGCATCGTCTCCACGCGCAGCACGTTATTGGTCGAGCGGTCCGACGAATAGCCGGTGAATTCGCCGAACGGGCCTTCTTCGGCATGCTCGTTCGCGTCGATCGTGCCTTCGAGCACGAACTCGGCGGCGGCCGGCACGCCAATGCCATAGCGCGGCGTGCGCACGAGCTCGAGTGGCGCGCCGAAGAGGCCGCCCGCGAGGGCGCGCTCGTCCGCGCCATAGGGCAGGCGCGCGGCGGCGGCGAGCATGAAGAGCGGATGCGCGCCGATCACCATCGCGACCTTGAGCGTATCGCCGCGTGCCTGCGCCGTTTGCAGCATGCGCCAGAGATGGCCGCGCGAATGCAGGCTCGTCGCAAGCGCGTTCCTCGCATGCGGCATCGAGCGGTGGTAGCTCATGTTGGCGACGCCCGTCACCGGGTCTTCGGCCACGATGACGGCGTTCGTGACATAGGGGCCGCGATCGGTCTCGAAGTGGCGGATCATTGGCACCGTGGCGAGATCGACGGCGTCGCCTTCCGTCACGTTATCGAGGATGGGGCCGTGCGAGACGATGCGCGGCGCGAGCGGCGCATTCGCGCGCCGCTGCCAGGCATCGAAGAGTTCAGTGGGCGCGACGCCGAAGAGGCGCCCGATGCGCGTGCGCGAGGCAAACACATTGGTCACGAGCGGCGTGGCGAGTCCTTCTACACGCTCGCAAAAGAGCATGTCATGGCGGCCGCGCGCGGCGAGCGCGACCACGAGCGCGGTCACGTCCTGGTCCGCGGACAGCGGCTGCGCCGGCACGAACACGTCGTCGGGATAGCGTTCGCGATAGGCTTGCGCGAAGCCGTGGAAGTCCTGGGTCGCGCAAAGAGAGCGGGCGGTCATGAGGCACTCCGTCGAGGGCGGGTCGAACCGCGCGGGCGGGCCGCGCGGTTCTCGCGTTGTTGCTACGTGTGTTACCAGGTACTAACGCGGTGTCACAGATAGGTGGACTTGAGCCGCTTTTCGGCCTCCGCGAGATCCTTCGGCGGCCGCGTGGTATCGATGCCTACGAGGCGGGCGATGTTGTTGCCCATGTAGTCCTCGAGCCCGTCCTCGTCCAGATCCATGCCTTGCGGCGCCGGCCCGCAGAGCATTTCCAGCTCGCGCAGCCACATGCCGGGCTCGTTGGGCGGCGAATCGGTGCCGAACACGATCTTGTTGCGCGGCAGCTCGCGTGCGAACTCGACGATGCGCGCCTGATAGCACCAGCCCGATTCGCAATAGACGTTGGGCGTGTCCATCGCCATCCAGAAGGCCTCGAACGAGTAGTTGCCACCCGTCTGGATTCCGAAATGTCCGATGATGAAATTGACCATCGGAAATTCGCGGATGATGGGGTAGAACATCGTCGGGATCGTGTACGGACCGTCGCCCGTGTGGATCAGCACGACGGTGTTGTACTTCGCGCAGACCTTCATGGCCGGGCGCAGCCAGTCGAGCGCGCGGTCGGGCCGGTAGCCGTGCATGTTCGCGTGCAGCTTCACCATCTTGAAGCCGTACTCGCGAATGTGAAACTCCAGCTCGGCGGCGCCGTTTTCCGGGCCCCAGCGCGGGTTGTAGGTGAAATTGCCGATGAAGCGGTCCGGGTACTTCTGCGTGAGCTCGGCGATATACGCCATATAGTCGCGAATGCCTTCGCGGCCGCGCCGGTTGCCGTCGCGATAGCCGGTGTTGCCGGGCGGCGGCTGGATGAAGCCCATGTCGATGCGGCGCGGCTTGCCGTTGATGATATAAGGGCCGTCCATCATCTTGAGCAGACGCTCGCCGGTGAAGGGCTCACCGGTGTGGCGCCAGGCTTCGTCGACGAGATTGGTCGGGTGCAGATGCGTATCGATGATCATGCGGTGCTCCGTGTTCGGAATGTCGGGGCGCGTGTTGATGTCGCTTCGCTCAGGCGGCGAGACGCGCCTGCGCTTCGGCCACGCTGCGGGGGGCGGGCGTGGGCTCGAGGCCGATCATGCGGGCGGTGTTGTTGCCCAGATAGTCTTCGAGCGTGTCCTCGTCGAGATTGAGACCTTGCGGCGGCTCGAAGCAGAGCACTTCGAGCAGGCGCAGCCACATGCCGGGCTCATTGGGCGGGGTATCGGAGCCGAACAGGATCTTGTGCTTGGGCAGCACCTTGGCGAACTCCACGATGCGCGACTGCAGGCACCAGCCCGACTCGCAATAGACGT
Source organism: Paraburkholderia pallida (assembly GCF_004524855.1). NCBI lineage: Bacteria > Pseudomonadati > Pseudomonadota > Betaproteobacteria > Burkholderiales > Burkholderiaceae > Paraburkholderia > Paraburkholderia pallida. Next base: position 188,270 of record NZ_CP038150.1, read on the forward strand.
TGGGCAGGTCCATGGCGAGCTGGAACGGCTCGAAGCAGTACACGCCACCGGTTTGCACACCGAAGTGGGCCATGATGAAGTTGACGGTGGGAAACTCCTTGATCATCGGCACCCACTCGGTGGGAATGCTGTACGGGCCGTCGCCGGTGTGCAGCTTGACGAGCACGCCGAGCTCGGCGCACTTTTGCAGCGCGGGGCGCAGCCAGTCGAGCGCGCGATCGGGGCGGTACGCGTGCATGTTGGCCTGGAACTGGACCATCTTGAAGCCGAGCTTGCGCACGTAATGGTCGATGGCGTTGACGCCGTTTTGCACGCCGCAGCGCGGGTTGTACACGAAGCAGCCGATGAAGCGGTCCGGGTACTTCTGCACCATCTCGACCGTGTAGGCCATATAGGCGTCGATCGATTCGGAGCCCGACTGCACGCCGTCGGTCCAGGTGTAGATGGTGTTGCCTTGCGGCGGCTGGATGAAGGCCTTGTCGACGCGGCGTGGCTTGCCATTGATGAGGAACGGGCCGTTCATGGTTTGAATGAGGCGCTCGCCCGTGAACGGGGGCCCGTCGTGGCGCCATGCGAGGTCGACGAGATTCGTCGGATAACAGCTGGTGTCGATGATCATGGACTCGATCTCCTTGAGAGGAACTGGTGAAGCCAGTTGCCGGGTCGCGGGCAGGCACGTCGCCGAACGCGGCCGAATCGACGGGATCCGGTCGGATCATGCGGCCCTTTGCAAGGCGCACAATGGAAACCATTGCTGCAATTGCGCCTTCCCCTCGCCGGCATCGAGTGACACCTACACGTGCACTGCTGCTTGCGACGCAGTTTCACAAGACACAAGGGCTCTGTACAATATTTTTTGCCCTCGATCTTGATACGTTTCCGATATGGACACCCCATGGATCTGCGTCTTTTGCGTTACTTCGCGGTGCTTGCCGACGAACTCCATTTCGGCCGCGCAGCCGCGCGGCTGCACATTTCGCAGCCTCCGCTGAGCCAGCAGATCCGCCTGCTCGAGGAGGAGTTGGGCACGGCGCTGTTCATTCGCTCGCAGCACCGGGTCGAGCTCACCGAGGCAGGGAAAACACTGAGCAAGCAGGTGCCGCTGATCTTCGCGCAGTTCGAGCGCGCGATCGATTTGACGCGTTGTGCGGGCCGTGGCGAGGTGGGGAATCTGGCGGTGGGGATCATCAGCTCGGCGATGGTGGCGCCTATACCGCGTGCGCTGCGCACGTTTGCGAGCCGGCATCCGCAGGTGCGCTGGACGCTGCATGAGATGACGCCTGCGGAGCAGATTGCGGCGTTAAAGGAGAAGCGGCTCGATGTCTGCTTCTTTCGGTTGTATCAGGATGATCCTGAGATTCGTAGCGAGGCGATCGGGCGGGATACGGCGATTGCGGCGCTGCCGACCGATCATCGGCTGGCGGGGCGGGAGGCCATTGCTTTGAGCGAGCTGGCGGACGAGCGGTTTATTTCGTTTGGGTTGCGGCAGTCGCAGCTAGCGCGGTTTTTGCAGGATGCTTGTGTTAGGGCGCAGTTTACGCCTCGTATCGAGTATGAGGTTGTTGAGGTGCATACGTTGCTATCGCTCGTTAGGGAAGGGATTGGGGTGGCGTTGGTGCCGGCCTCTGCGCGGCAGATTTCTACGGGGGGTGTCGCGTTTGTGAGGCTGGATGAGCCTGATCTTGAAGTGTCGCTACATGCGAGGTATCGTGCGGATGACACCTCGCCGGTGTTGCATGCCTTTCTCGATACCCTGCGGGAGGTGGCCGCTGATTTGCAGCGTGCCGGTGGCTCTGAGAGCGCTTTGAGCGCAACTAGCTCGCGCTAAGGGCTCGATTGAGATCGCGTTTGTTGGGGCTCTCAGAGCCTTTGGCCTTAACTTGGATTCGCGGCGGGCCGCAGGCGTTGCCCCTGTGCGGGGCGGCACCTACTTTTCTTTGCCGCGGCAAAGAAAAGTAGGCAAAAGAAAGCCGCTCAAACCGCCAGTGTGACGCAGTTCACCACTGCCCTGTATATCGGAGCGGCTCCGGAGCGTCTGCCATCACTTGCTACATGCCGGAGTGACTAAGGGCTCATTCATCCGGCGGCGCTACGCGCGCCGTGGGGCATAACCAAAAGCGGGGGATGTACGCGTTTTCGTAGGACTCCATCGTATTCAATCGGCGGACCGCCCATGAATTCGCCAGCCAGCATGCCCGTGCATTCACTAGTCAGCACCCCGATGCATTTACCGGAAGAACCTCAGCGCATTTTCCGATCAGCACTCCAGTGCATTTGCCGGTCCGCACCTTCGCGTACTTATCGGACGGCACCCCCAGCGCACTCGCCGGCCCGCCCGCCTGGTTTTCCTTGCAGACCCTTCCGCCCGCGCGTAGCGCGCGGCGGGAAGGATGAGCCCCTTGTCACTGAGGCGGAGTGTGCGGGAAGACGGATGCCCCGGAGCCGCTCCGATATACAGGGCAGTGGTGAACTGCGTCACACTGGCGGTGTGAGCCGCTTTCTTTTGCCTACTTTTCTTTGCGGCTGCAAAGAAAAGTAGGTGCCGCCCCGCACAGGGGCAACGCCTGCGGCCCGCCGCGAAAACAAGTTAAGGCCAACGCGGCAGCGCTCCCCACCAAAATATCGGGCAACCGCCAATCAGCCGAGCGTGAGAGCGGCCAGCTCGCGAATAGCCTCCACAATAGGCGCCACGAGCGCGGCCCTCTCTCGCGGCCAGACCGCATAGAGGTTGTAATGAGTGGGCAACTCGACCTCATTGAGCACCACAATGCGCCCATCGCGGCGCGCATCAGCCGCAAGCAACCCCCGCGCAAGTCCCGCACCTAACCCCGACCCAATTGCAGCCACTAGCCCGGCCGCATTATCCAGCACTACAACCGTATCGGGCTCCACGCCCGCCAAACCGGCTTCCTCCAACCAGGGAATCCACGACCGCTTCGTGTACCCGAGCAACGGCAGCCCCAACACCTGCTCAGGCGCGAGCGGCAGCGCCATCCCATGACGCTCGATCAACTCAGGCGCAGCCATAGCCGCCAACCGGTCATGGCAAACGAGCGCGCTATCCACCCCTTCCCATTCCCCATACCCATAGCGCAGCGCAAGATCGACATGCTCGAACGCAAAACGGTCATAACGCGGCGCAGAAAGCACAGTGAGCGACACGCCCTCGAGCGCGCCCACCAGCGCAGGCAAACGCGACGGAAACCATCCCTGCATGAGCTCGGGATCGACATCGAGCGTAATCGAAGGCCCGGCGGGCCGCCCCTTGACCGTCGAGATCGCACGGTCGATCTGCTCGAGCCCGTCCGAGAGCTGATTCGCGAACAGCGTGCCCGCGTCCGTGAGCGTCACACGGCCGCCCACGCGCGCGAACAGCGGCTGGCCAATGAAATCTTCGAGCGAGCGGATCTGCTGGCTGATCGCACTGTGCGTAAGGGAGAGCTGGCGCGCGGCGCTCGAAAAGCTGCCGACCCGCGCCGCCTGCAAAAAGGCCTGCATCGACTGGATCGAGGGGTAACGCTTGAGCATGTGTTAGTCCGGCTTACAGGGGTTCGACGAAATGATCGCTGGCAGGGCGCACCGCGGATTCCAATAATGCAGACGTGCCGAGGACGCGGTTTTGCCTGTCCAAAGCGGAAACAATACGGGAGACAGCGCGTGATTGCGATTGTGGTGAACGATACCCGGCATACGATCGACGATGTGCCGGACGACATGCCCCTGCTCTGGGTCCTGCGCGACCGCCTCAAGCTCACCGGCACGAAGTTCGGTTGCGGCAAGGGCCTGTGTGGCGCGTGCACCGTGCATCTGGAGGGCGAGGCGGTGCGCTCGTGCGTGCTGCCAGCGGTCGCGGTGGACGGCCGGCGCATCACGACCATCGAAGGTCTGTCGCGCGATGGGCGTCATCCGCTCCAGCTTGCGTGGATTGCCGAGGACGTGCCGCAATGCGGCTACTGCCAGTCGGGCCAGCTGATGCAGGCGGCGGCGCTGCTCGCGCACAATGGCGCCCCCGACGATGCCACGATCGTTTCGACGATGTCGGGCAATGTCTGCCGCTGCGGCACGTATGGGCGCATTCATCGCGCGATCAAACGCGCCGCCGCGCGCGACCCCGCACTGAACGCGGTCTCCACCGCCACGCCGGATCACGCCGGCAAGGAGGCCTGAATGCGCCACGATCGTTCGGCCGCTTCTCACGATTCCCACGGCGCGGCGCGCCGCCGTTTTCTGAAGCAGGGCTCCGCGCTGCTGGCTTCCGGTCTCGCGGTCGGGTTCATGCTGCCCGATGCCCATGCCACGGCCGCGAGTTCGCCGGGTTCTTCGGCCAGCGGCGATCCGCATCCGCAGCCCGGCGAGTTCGAGCCCAACGCGTGGGTGCGCGTGCTGCCCGACGATACGGTCAAGCTCGTCGTGCACAAGCACGATTCCGGCACGGGTACGCACACGGCGCTCGCGGCGGTGGTGGCCGAGGAGCTCGACGTCGATCCGTTTCGCGTGGAGGTCATCACGCCCGAGGATCCGTTCTTCCCGCAGTACATTCATCCGCTCTGGAAGGTGTTTTCGACGGGCGGCAGCACGAGCGTCGCGCTCGAATACGAGCGCTTGCGCCGCGCGGGCGCGACCGCGCGCGTGATGCTGGTCGAGGCCGCCGCCCAGCAGTGGGGCGTGCCGGCCTCGGCCTGCGCGACCGATAACGGCTATGTGACCCATGCCGCGAGCGCTCGGCGCGCGAGCTACGGTTCGCTCGCCACGCGCGCCGCGAAGCTGCCCGCTCCCAAGGACGTCGCGCTCAAGCCGCCAGGCCAGTTCAAATATGTGGGCAAGCTGCGCAAGAAGCGCGACGCCGCCCAGAAGACCAACGGCAGCTTTGCGTACAGCATCGACGTTTCGCTGCCCGGCATGCGCGTGGCCGTGGTCACGCGCGCGCCCATGATCGATGGCCGCGTGCGCAGTGTCGATGCGAAGGCGGCGCTAGCGATCCCCGGCGTGCGCGAGGTGCTGCAGATTCCCGCGCGCCCCGACGTGCTCGGCGGCAATCAGGCGGGCGTGGCCGTGCTCGCGGACGATTACTGGAGCGCCCATCGCGGCCAGGCCGCGCTGCATATCGAATGGGAAGACAGCCCCTTCGAGTCGTTCGACAGCAGCACGCTCGCGGCGCGGCAGGCCGCGTGGCTCGACGACCCCTCCGCGCGCGTGGTGCCGACGATCCAGGACGGCGACGCCAGCGTGGTCCATGCGTCCGGCTCAAAGACAATCGAGGGTTCGTACTCGATGCCTTACAAGGCCGCGAATCCGATGGAGCCGATCAACGTGACGGCCTGGGCCAGAAATGGCGGCATCGAATACTGGGGCGGGTTGCAGGTGCCCTCTACCGCGCTGGAGGCGGCGGAAGTCATCGGTAGTATTCCTGAGCATCGTGTGACGCTGCACGAGCTCGTTTCAGGCGGCAGCTTCGGCGCGCGCGAGTCGAAGTACTGGCTCTTCGAAGTCACGTGGCTCACGCTCAAGACCGGAAAGCCCGTCAAGCTGATGAACAGCCGCGAGGACGAGATGCGCGCGCTGTTCTATCACGCAGCGAGCCATCACCGTGCGCGGGCCGTGATCGATGCGCAGGGCCAGCTGGCCTCGCTGGAGCTGCGCGCGGTCGCGCCGGCTTCGCCCGAGCAGTGGGAGCCGGGCTACCTCGAACGCGCGGACCGCATGGACTACAGCACGACCGAAGCCATCACGAAGTGGGAGTTCGCCTATAGCGCGCCGCATCGCGACATCGGCTGGGTGCGCCACGAAACCGGCGTGCCGACGGGCTGGTATCGCGCCGTGAGCTACATCCCGAACGTGTTCGCCGTGGAGTCGATCATGGACGAGGCCGCGCACGGCGCGGGCCGCGATCCGCTGGAGTTCCGCGTCGCGCATATGCGCGAGCGGCCGCGCCACGTCGCGGTGCTGCGCGAAGCGGCGCAGCGGGCCGGCTGGGGGCAGGCGTTGCCGGCGGGCACGGCGCTCGGCATCTCGACCAACCAGGCCTACGACAGCTACATCGCCGTGATCGCGCGCGTCGCGCGCAAGGGCGACTCAGTCGTCGTCGAGAAGCTCACCTGCGTGGCCGATTGCGGTCTCGCGGTATCGCCCGCCGGCGTCGAGGAGCAGCTCTATGGCGGCCTGATGTGGGGCCTCGGCCATGCCACGCGCGATCGCATCGAGATCCGCAACGGCCGCGTGCAGCAGAGCAACTTCGACACCTACCCCGTGATCCGGATGAGCGATATGCCGGACATCGACATTCAAATCGTGCAGGGCGATGTGAGCAAGCCGGGTGGCGTCGGGGAGCTGGCGAGCCCTTCGGTGGCGCCAGCAATCGCCAATGCGGTGTTCCGCTTGACGGGCACGCGTTTGCGCGAGACGCCGTTCGATCTGCAAATGCACGCCTAGGGCCGCGCGCATTTCGCGGGGAAGCGAGTAACGGGTTCGCGGATCAATGCAGGCCGCTCGTCGTGGCTGGCGCCGCCGCGTTTTGCAGTGGCGCCGAAAAGCTCCGCCCGTCGACATCGGTCACTTGCAAGGTTTTCGCGCGGGCAAGCGGCGCCGCTGCGGAGGTGGGCGCGGGCAACGTGATGGTCGACTCGGCTCCCATGGCCGCACGCCAGCCGAACGACCCCGGACCGAACCGGTTATAGGCGTAGTCGTTCTCGAACGCGCTCTTCGGCATCATCGAGAGCGTGGCTGCGTCCCACTGCGCGACGGGGCTGCCGAGTGCATCCAGCAGCGCGGCTCTCACGACATGAACCGGGGCCTCGGGCGTGCCGGCATCCAGCGCGATGTGAAAGCGCACGCCCGCGTTCGGCAACAGCGCAGCATCGGTCAGTGTCAGGTGATGCACGGTCGGGCTGACCGGGCCGCTGTGGAAAGGCGACAGGACAGAGCCGCGGAAATAGCTATAGGTCCCAACAACGAACACGATCGTAAAGGACAGTACCGCCAGCGCGAGCTTGCGAAAGGCCGTATCGGACAGCGGCAACGCCGCGCAGCCAGAAGCCCAGCGAAACCCGGGGTTCGTTGCGCGTTGTGGTTTGCGGCGCAACAGGACGTTGTCGAGCGACCAGGCGCCGCCGCCGGCCAGCAGCAATGTCGCCCCCATCGCCAGATTGCAGGACGCCATGGTCCATTCGTCGATGCAGGTCGCGCCCTGCCAGCCGAACATCAGCATCAGCAGAACCGAGAAGCCCATCGACGCGAGCGCGGCGGCGCGCGTGAAGAGACCCAGGATCAGCAGAAGTCCGACGATCAGCTCCGCCGCGCTAAACAGGATCACCCCTGCATACAGCGCGTAGAAGTGATGGAGCAGGAAACTGATGACGTGTCCCATCCCCAGCAGCGCACCCGGCATGGCCGTCTGGAACTTGTTGGCCATCCAGTGGCCGGCATGCGGATCGAGCTTGCTCGGCGCATAGATGAAGCGGCGCGAGCCTCCGCCCCAATAAATGAAGCCCTGAATGATCCGCACTGGGGCGAGCGAGATGGCCGCAATGCGCCATGCGCGCTGGTCCCAGACACTCGCGGCGCGTTCGTGTTCAATCGGCTGCATGGTTATCGTATTCATGGAAACGTCTCCGAACAGGGGTTGGAATGTGACAGGAGGCGATGGACGCCCGCGCGCGAGTTTCGCTATCCGGCCTGTGCGGGCTTGCGCTCGAGCGCCGGGGCACGCGGCAATGGACGACGCAGCGGGGTCACGTTCTCGGGCCTCGTCATTTGCGCGATAGGCTCTGTCGCAATTAGCTGGCGGGCAGGGTCCTTCGGCGCGCCGGACGAGAGCAACTCAGCCAGCGCTTGCACACTGTGGCGAGGAACGGCGTCGCGTCTGAGCGCGATGCGCGCCTGCCGTGCCTGTGCTGCCGCAATGGGCAATGCGCGCAGGCCGTGGTCGCGCCGCGGATCGAAGGCGAGGTCGGCGATGATCCCGACGCCGAGCCCGAGACCGACACAGGCCTTCACCGTCTCCGCGTCGCAGGCACGCACGGCGACGTCGAGTTTCAGGCCGGTGGAGCTCAATAGCGCTCCCTGGCCGAACATTTCGTCTTCGACGACGAGCTTTTCCGCGGCAATCTCGGCGAACTCGACGCGTGGCCGCCTCGCCAGTGGATGGCTTGCCGCGAAAATGGCCATGGGGTTCAAGCTGGCACACGGGAAGCTCATCAGCAGGTCGTCGTCCGGCAAATCGGCCGTCGTCAAGGCGAGGTCCGCACTGCCATCGCGCGCCATCTCGATCGCCTGCGCGGGCGTGACCGGCATCACCGCAACCGCCATCTTCGGAAACCGCGAGCGCCAGTCGGCGATCGCCTGCGGGAGCCAGTAGCGTGCCAGCGTATGAGTCGTCGCAATGACCAGCTCGCCCTGATCCTGCATCGCGTAGTCGAGCCGCACACGCCTGAGTGCGTCCACCTCGCCCATGATTCGCTCGGCCGCTGCCACGACGAGCTTGCCTTGTGCGGTGACGGCGCGCAGCCGCTTGCCGTGGCGAGAGAAGATCTCGATGCCCAGTTCATCCTCGAGCTCGATGATGGCCTTTGAAATGCCCGGTTGGGACGTGTACAGAGACCTCGCGGCAGCCGTCAGATTGAGATTCTGGCGTACCGCCTCGCGTATGAAACGGAGTTGATGCAGGTTCACGAAGGGCTTCTCCGATGCAGTCGCGGCAAATCTGCCATGCGGGTGGGCGTACCGGGTAGCGCCCGCTGTCAAAGAGATTCAGCCGGGGTTGGCGCGGTACGCGTGGAACCCGTACTGTTCGAATATCGCGAGCGCGGCGGGCGAGCGGATGAATGCGAGCCACTGCTTCGCGGCCTCGGGATGCGGCGCATGCGCTGCAAGCGCGCCCGCATAGATCGCGGTCACGTTGTCCTGCGCGGGAATGCTCACATCTTCGATCGGGTGGCCCGCCTGTTCCTGAAATACCGCTTCGGACTGCCAGGTCATGCCGGCCTGAACCTTGCCCGACATGATCCATAGCGGCGTCTGCCGGTGATGGATATGGGTGAGCAGCGTCGATCCATCCGCGACCTTCGCACCGTAGACGGTGTTGACGAGCGCGCTTCCGCCCGCATGTTCGAGCGAAGCTTTGATCTGCCGCGCGACGCCTTCGAAGGCCGGGTTAGGCATGGCGAGCCGCAGGCCGGGCCTGGCCAGATCGGCCAGCCCGGCAATGTGCTCCGGATTCCCTTTCGCGACCATGATCGTCAGCGTGTTCGTGACATAGGGCACCGCGGGCGCAGTCAGCCGACCCGCCTGAATCTCCTTCTGCACGGCCTTGAGTCCCGCCAGGTACACGTCGGGCTTCGCAGTCCACGTCATGTTGCCAACGGTGATTGTGCCGTCAGCCTCCATTTGCTTCGCCAGCAGACCCGGTGGAATCGTCTCCCAGTAGACGCGCCCCTTGTATTGCGGATAACGTGTCTCGAACATCTTCACGAGCGGCGCCATGGCGAAAAAGTAGTTGCCGCCGACGTACAGCGAGAGCGCGGCGTGAAACGGGTCGCCGTGAAAGTCGGCCAGATTGTCGGCATCGGGTTCGGTGAAGTCGAGGCCGCGCTCCGTGCGATCGTTGTTGGCGCCGTGTTGCCATGGTGGAGAGAGGGCTTCGTTTTTTACCGCACCCGATGTGTCGTGCGTGGGCATGCTCTGCCCGTGGGCGAGCCCGAAGGCCATGACGCCAACGGTGCACGTGATGAGCGCGGAGCGCTTCATGTGCTTGGGGATCAACATCCTGTGGACTCCTGTGTTCGGTCAATGCAGGTTCACAGCGGCATCAATGCATAGCCTTGCTGCTGCAGCGTCGTGATGGTGGTGAGCGCCGAGAGCGCGAGTGTGATGCGCGAATCGATCCAGTCGTAGGCGAAATGATGTTCTGCCACCGCCTGGCCGCAAACCGCTATCGTCACGCCGGCCTTTTTCAAGGCGTCGATCAACGGCAGATTGGGATTGGCCACGCCAAAGGCGGCGCGATAATGCGCGTCGTCGAGCGCGAGCGGGGTGGCCGCGCCGTAGGCGACGGCAACGAACTTCAGCTTGTCGAGCGGCACGCCCGCCGCAACATAGAGATTCACGGTGCGCGCCACGTGGTCCAGCGCGGGATCGACTTTGTCGGGCTGCGCAGGCGCCTGGGTCAATGCGAAGACGACCTTGTAGACCTGACCCGGCTGTGGCCTGAATGCACCGTTCGGGAGGTCATGCATTTTTCCGTAATGCTCGATGGTCGGCGTGGTCCAGAAGTTCGGGGCATCGGCGGGCGCGGCGCAGGCCGGGACGGCTGCGATGCCGACCAATGCAGCCGCAGCCCAAATCTTGAATTGAAGGACTGCGAAAGTTCTACGAGCAGGTGAGCGTGTCATAGTTGAAATCCGACGGAGAGGGAAGGTCGCTCGCACGTCGCCGATTCACGGCGCGGCTGCAGCGGTTCGGCCGATAACGTTCAGATTTGCCCCATTGCGTATTGCACGACGAGGCTGCTGACCGAAACGGCCACCCAAACGCCCAGTCCAAGGACGATCGGGCGTACGCCCGTGGCTGCCATCTGGCGCAGATTCGACGAAAGGCCAATCGCCGTCAACGCGAGAATGATCATGAATTCGGCCGCACAGTGAATGGCGGGCTGCGCGGCCTCGGGAATCACGCCGGCCGTCCGCAAGCCCGACGCAACCAGAAACCACAGGATGAACCATGGGAATATGCGTGCGAGCCGGAAGTTTCCGGCTCCCTTGCGCTTTGCGCGGCCCGCGGCGAGGAGCGCGAGCACGAGGCAGATGGGCATGATCAGCGTGGCCCGCGTGAGCTTGACGATCGTGGCGAAGTCGCCGGCCTCCTTGCTGTAGCTGTATCCGGCCGCCACCACAGAGGAGGTGTCGTTGATCGCCGTGCCCGCCCACATGCCAAAGCCGGCATTGGAGAGATGGAGCCAGTGGCCAAGCACGGGGAACAGGAGCACGGCGACAACGTTGAACAGAAAGATGGTGGAAATGGCAAACGCCGTCTCGTGAGCCTCGGGCTCGACGATCGGGGAGACCGCCGCGATGGCTGAGCCGCCGCAGATCGCGGTGCCAATGCCAATCAGCAAGGTGAGGCGATCGCCCACGCCGAGCAGGCGGCCGACGATCCACGCGGCGAGTGCGGCGGTCGTGACCGTGACGGTCGTGACGGCCAGCGAATCGAGCCCGGTGTGGGCAACCTGAGCCAGGCTGAGCCCCGCGCCAAGCGCAATGATCGACCATTGCAGAACGTGCTTCGCGGCAAAGCGGATGCCCGGTTCAAACGATGCGCCAGGCGCAAACAGATGGCGCGCGAGTATCCCGAAGACAATGCCGAACACCGGGCCGCCGATCAACGGGACATCGCGGCCGGCCAGCAATGCAGCGATTGCAATACCGGTGGTGAGGACGAGGCCGGCCCAGGGCCTGGGGCGATCGGGTAAGAGCGCAATGGCGGGGGTTTGGGTAGACATGGCCGAATCGAGTGAATGGATAGGCCAAGTCTAGAGACCTCACAACGATCGGAAAAATCGTTATGTTTGATGATATATATCGAACTGCCTTATGATTTCATCCCGCTTACGATGGGGGATTCGCAGGTATTGACGCTTGCGCGGGAAAAGCGGCTTCTTCAAGCCGGCTTCTTGACCTCGGTATCGCGAGGCGCGAGTTCGTGACCTTCACGGGTCCGGGGAGACATGAAAAGCAGCGGTTTGCCCGTTGCCTTGTCGATCAGCGACGAGTGCTGCTCGCCGCGCGCGAACAGGTGGCGCTCGCCCCACTGCTGAAGCGCGACGATCACCGGAAACAGCGTTTCCCCTTTGGCCGTCAATACGTACTCCTGATAGGCCGTGCCATCCGATGCCGGGCGCGTTTCAAGGATGCCCTCTTCGACGAGACTGGCCAGGCGTCCGGACAGAATGTTGCGCGCCACGCCCAGATTGCGCTGGATGTCGCCGAAGCGGTAAATCCCGTCGAAGACATCGCGCAGGATCAAGAGCGACCACCGGTCGCCAATCACGTCTACCGAGCGCGCGACGGGGCAGGTCTCCTTGTTGGTCGATTTTTGGCGTGTCATGGCAATTCCTCTTGACGAGATCCCCGGACGAAAAGTGGCGTCTCGTGTAGTTGCATTTTAAAACTAGTCCGCCTATGATTCAATCAGTTTCATTTTGCAACTAGGTTGGATGCCATGGATACGGAACCCATAGAGCTTGCTTTGTCTGTCGAACCTGGCGAGGTGATCTCACGAGTGGACATGCCGGGCGGCCTCGTCTTGCTGTTCGCGGCTGCCAGCGGCATGAGCGTCGCCAACGTGTATTACGCGCAACCGCTGCTCGATGCGCTGGCACATGATTTTGGCATTGGCCGTGCCGCCGTCGGAGGCGTCATCACGGCTACGCAGGCCGGTTGCGCATTGGCGTTGCTGCTGCTCGTGCCCTTGGGCGACAGGGTGGAGCGGCGCCGCCTGATGATCGCGCAACTGCTGGCGCTGGTTGGCGCGCTGGCCGTGGTGAGCCTCGCGCGGTCCGTGCCGGTATTGCTCGCCGGCATGCTGGCTGTTGGCATGTTGGGCACGGCGATGACACAGGGGCTGATCGCCTATGCGGCCGCTGCCGCCGCGCCGCATGAGCGGGGGCGCGTGGTCGGCGCGGCGGGCAGCGGCGTGTTCATCGGCCTCTTGCTGTCGCGCGTGTTCGCGGGCGGCGTAAGCGACTTGTTCGGCTGGCGCGGTGTCTACGTCTGTTCCGCTGCCATCATGCTGGCGTTTGCCGTGCCGTTATGGCGGCGGCTGCCGCGCCTTGCTAGCGCGCCCAGCGCGCTCAGCTATCCGAGCCTGATTGTCACGATGCTGGCGCTGTTACGCGCGGACCGCGTGCTGCAAATCCGTGGCATGCTCGCGCTACTGATGTTCGCGACCTTCAACATCTTCTGGAGCGCGCTGGTGCTGCCGTTGAGCGCGCCGCCTTACCATTTTTCTCACACCGCGATTGGTGCTTTCGGGCTGGCCGGTGCGGTGGGTGCGCTCGCCGCGGCGCGCGCCGGGCGATGGGCCGACCGGGGCTGGAGTCAACGCACCAGTGCTGCCGCGCTGGCGGCGTTGTTGCTGGCCTGGTGGCCGCTGTCAATGCTCGAGCACTCACTGTGGGCGTTGCTGCCCGGTATCGTGCTGCTCGATCTGGGTGGCCAGGCCCTGCACGTGACCAATCAAAGCCTGATTTTTCGCAGTAGCGCGCACATGCATAGCCGGTTGGTCAGCCTCTATATGCTTTTCTACGCAGTGGGGAGCGGGCTCGGCGCGATTGGCACGACGCTCATCTACGCCAGGGCTGGATGGCACGGGGTGTGTGTGCTGGGTGCAACGACCAGTTTGTTAGCGCTGGCGTTCTGGGCCGTCACCGTGCGGAGCATGTCGAATGCGGACGCGCACGTGACGTCCGGGTGGAAAGCTGAAACGGGAGGCGTGAATGGATGAATTGACCTTGCTGGCCGATGCCGATGCGCGCGGCCTGCGCTACCTGGAAGGGAACGCCACCCGGCGGGTTTTCCCGTCCGACGAGGCGATCGCGGCGCTCGATGCGCTCGACGAGCGGCTGCCCGCGCACGGCTTGCCGGCTGAGCAAACGCTCGAGTTGCTCGATCGCATTGGATCGCCGGCCACCACGGCGTCCAACGGACCACGCTATTTCGGTTTCGTGATCGGCGCTGCGCTGCCTGCCGCGGCCGCTGTGGAACGGCTCATGCTCGCGTGGGACCAGTGTGCGTCGACGTTCGACAATTCGCCGGTCTCAGCCACGGTGGAGCGCGTCGCGGGGCGCTGGGTGCTCGACGCCCTCGATCTGCCGCGCGAGAGCGCAGTGGGGTTCGGCACGAGCGCGACGGCCTGCACGCTCGGCGCGCTTGCGTCCGCACGGCGCGCGCTGCTGGCGCGCCAGGGCTGGGATTTCGACCGTCAGGGGTTGATTGGCGCGCCCGAAATCAAGGTCGTGGTCTCCGAACTGGTTCACATCACGGTGAAAAAGGCGCTGCGCATACTGGGCTTCGGATTGGACCGAATCGTCTACGCCCCGGTCGACGCCCAGGGCCGTGTGGATCCCGCACGGCTGCCGCTGCTCGATGAGCGCACGATCCTCTGCCTGCAGGCGGGAGAAGTGAATACCGGCGCATTCGATCCCTTCGCGCAGATCATCCCCCGCGCGCGGCAGGCGGGCGCCTGGGTGCATGTCGATGGCGCCTTCGGGCTGTGGGCGCGTGCGTCGTCGCTGGTTGCGTTGACGGCGGGCATCGAAGAGGCCGATAGCTGGACGACCGATGCGCACAAGTGGCTGAACACACCATACGACTGCGCGATGGTCATTTGCCGCAATGCACAAGCGCTGGCGGAGGCGATGAACAGTGACGCCGCCTATATGTCCGCGAGCGCGGACGCGCAGAAGAACCTGACGCTGGAGTTTTCGCGCCGTGCCCGCGGGATTCCTGTCTGGGCGGCGCTGCGCACGCTGGGGCGTGCTGGCGTGGCGGAGCTGGTCGAGCGGCACCACGCTTGCGCACAGTGGATAGGGCGGGCACTCGCGCGCCTCGGCTTCGAGGTGCTCAACCCTGTGGTGCTCAACCAGGTCTTGTTTCGCTGTGCTACGGATGAGCAGACGCTAGCGCTGCGCGGCGCAGTGCAGGCCTCCGGTGAGACGTGGTTCGGCGGCACGACGTGGCAGGGCCGGCCCGCGCTGCGGATCAGCGTTTCGTCATGGCGTACTCAGGTTGAGGACGTGCAGGCGCTCGTGCAACTGCTCGCGAGGCTGCGCGAGACGAAAGAGGAGGGCTGACGGGCCGAAGCGGGCAGCATGATCGCAGCGTCACAGCGCTTTGCTGCACCGCACCGTCGCTCGAACCTTGCATGCCTCTAAAGTTTGCGTGTCCGTTGCCGTCAATCAGGGCATGGCGTGCGAATATCCGAAACCTCCCGAGAACCAATCGATCTGGGCCGAAGCGCGGGCACTGGAGGCCAGCATTCGTGCGATCAGGCGGGCGCAGGGCAAGAAGAATCCCGAGGATTTTCCGCCGCGCAGCCCCGAATGCCTGGCCGCCATGAACGAATTCGTGCGCGATGTCTGCCGCGCGCTCGAAATCGATCCCGACACGCTCGGCGACGCTGACGACGACGCCGACGACCTGTACGGCGCAGGCGCGGCCGGATAGCGCCCGGCGCGGCGGGCGCGGCCGGCGCGATTACGCGCGCGCCGGCGTGCCGCTTTCTACTTCCGCGAGACGCTCGACCGCTGCGGGCGTCAATCCCAACTCGCTCTTCAACGCGGCCCAGCCGTCCGGCGTGACCTGAACGGCGCGCGAGGATGGCGTGCGCCGCAACCAGCCCCGGGCGCACAGCACGGTCAGGAACCGCACGCCAAGCGGGCCGGCAAGGTGATGCTGGCGCTCGGTCCAGTCGAGGCATTGCCGTGCGATGCCGTGGCGACCCGGCTTGAGCGTCGCCACATCGAGCCCGAGATTGCCGAACCAGGCCGCGCCGGCTGAGGTCACATCGAGCCTGCGCTCGTCGCCCAGCGCGAGATAGCCGCGCTCCATCAGGCATTGCGTCACGGCCACGCCAATCTGACCGGCGAGGTGATCGTAGCAACAGCGGGCGAAGCGCAGCTTTTGCGCTTCGCCGCCCAATGGCTTGCGGCGGACGCTGCGGCTCGCGCTGATGGCCGCCAGGCCTTCGAGCACCTCCGCCACGCGCGGGTCCGCGAGCCGGTAATAGCGGTGACGCCCTTCCTTTTCGACCGCGAGCAGGCCGCCGTCCAGCAGCTTCGCGAGGTGGCTGCTGGCCGTCTGCGCGGTCACGCCCGCGGCAAACGCGAGTTCGCCGGCCGGCCGTGCGCGGCCGTCGGCCAGCGCCATCAGCATGGCGGCGCGCGCGGCGTCGGCGATCAGAAATGCGGTGGAAGACAGATTGGGTGAAAGGTTCATCGTAGCCCCCGGAACTCGACGCCAGCATATCGCCAATCGGCGCGCGCATGCTTCGACAGGCATCGAAGCATCGGTCCACGGCGATCTTCGATACTGGTGACGGTCAGCCAGGTCGACCGACCATCGCAAAGGGAGCCCGCGTGTGGACAAGCGCATGAAGAGCCGGATGAACGGCGGCATCGACAACCGCAGTGACAAACGCAATAGCAATAGCAACCGCATCGTCGGCACCGCGCAGCAACGCTGGGTGCTGCTGGCAACGTGCCTGAGCTACGTGATCGTCATTCTGGACACGTCCATCGTGAATCTCGCGCTCGAGCGCATTGGGCTCGATCTGGCGGGCAGTGTGTCGGGCTTGCAGTGGGTCCTGAACGCCTACACGCTGACTTTCGCGAGCCTCCTGTTGACGGGCGGCACGCTCGGTGACCGGCTTGGCGCGCGCAATGTCTATATCGCCGGCCTTGCCTGCTTCACGGTGGCGTCGGCGCTGTGCGCCTGCGCGCCCGGCCTGCCGATGCTGATAGCGGCGCGCAGCTTGCAAGGTGGGGGCGCCGCGCTGCTGGTGCCCGCTTCCATGACGCTCATCAGCCATACGTGGACGGGCTCGCGCGAACGCGCAGCGGTGTTCGGCTTGTGGGCGGGGCTGGGCGGCATTGCGATGGCGTCGGGGCCGCTGCTCGGCGGCATTCTCGTCGGTTTCACAGGCTGGCGCAGCATTTTTCTGGCGAACGTGCCGATCTGCTTGGCGGCCGTGGTCCTGACCTTGCGTGTGGGGCACGCCGCCCCCTTCGCAAGGGACGGGGCCGCTGCGCGCAAGTTCGATTTCGCGGGCCAGGCTGCGGGCATTGCGGCACTGGGGCTGCTCAACGTGCTCGTCATCGACGTACCCGCGTACGGCTGGCAGCCGCCGCTTGCCGCCGGCGCGCTCGCGGCGGGCGTGATCTTCGTCGTCATTGAAACGGTGCGTGCGCAACCGATGCTGCCGATGAACCTGTTTCGCCAGCCAGTCTTTGCAGGAGGGGTTTTCGTGTCGATGGTCTCGGCGTTCACGTTCTACGGACTGCTTTTCGAACTGAGCCTGCTGTTGCAGCGGCAACAGGGTTATACGCCGATGCAGGCGGGCCTCGCGTTCCTGCCGCTGACGCTGCCGGTTCCGGTGGGGAGTCTGCTCTCGAAGCGCGCGCTCGGCTGGCTCGGGGCGAAGCGCCTCGTGACCGGCGCCTGCCTGCTGTCCGCCGCGGGATTTCTCGGTCTTGCGGGCGTTGGCGCGGCGGCCCCGTATGCGCTGCTCGCGCTGCCATTGCCGGCGATCGGCCTGGCCGCGAGCCTGATCACGCCGGCGACGACGGCCACGCTCATGTCGGCGGTGGAGGATCGCCGCGCCGGCATTGCGGCGGGCGTGCTGAACGCGGCACGCCAGGTTGGCGCGGCGCTTGGCGTGGCGTGGTGCGGAACGCTGCTTTCCACGAGTCACGCGATTGCACGGGGCATGCACATGAGCGCCATGGTGGCCGGCGCGCTATCGATCGCGGCCGCGGTGGTCTGGTGGCATGGGGCCGCCGAACGGGCGGCAGCGCGTCAATCAATGGGCCGGCGTGTCAACGATTGACCTGCCACGCGCTCAGACGCCATTGGACGTTTCGACCAGCAGGCCCATGTCCTTCACTTCGATCTTGCCGTAGCGCAGTTCGATGACACCCATTTTCGCCAACCCCTGCAGCTCCTTGTTGAGGGTCGTGCGGCTGACGCCGAGCATCATGGCGATGTTGTCCTGCGACGTGCCGATGACCGGATGATCGCTCCTCGACTGCGTGAGGTCGCCACGGGCAAGCATGAGCAGACGGCGCGCGACCCGCGTGCGCGTGCTTCGCAATGCGATGTCGGCGAGCAGCCCGAACACGCCCAGCAGCCGTCTTGCCTCCATCACGGCGATGGCCTGCGCGAAGGCGGCGTTCTGCATCATCGCTTCAAAGTCCTCCGCACTGACCACCACCAGCTCGGTATCTTCCATTGCCACGGTTGTCGTAGTCCGCGGGTGCCGTGCCAGCAGCATCACCTCGCCGAACCAGTTGCCGGGCTCGATGATGGTCAGAATCGCCTCGTTGCCATCGGGGTGAATCACGAAGAACTTGATCGCCCCTTTGGCGACGCCAAAAAAACCGTCCCGTGATTCCTTGAATGAATCGCCTTGCCGGAACAGCACTTCGCCCTGCGCGAGGCGCAGCGGCCGGGCACAGGCCAGCAGCGCGTCGGCTACCTCTCTGGGCAGACTTCCAAACCACGGATTGTCGAAAAAGACTTGCATGGTGAACAGGTATCGGTATTAGCCCTGAATCGACAAGATTTGAACAGTCTTATCGGTTTGACTTCAGCATCATGCAGTGACCGGGCCACACACGCAAGCCGTTGCGCACGCCCGCACTTCACCACCGATCCATTTCCAACCTGGCCCATATCGTATGCCTCAGAAAATGACCTGGTTGCTGATTGCCGTCGCCATAGCCGGATTCGCCATGGCCGAAATCATCAGCAAACGCTATCGCGACACCGTCCATGCCACCAGCAACGACACCAAGCTCGAGCTACTGATGTCCCTGAGCTTGCTGGTGTTCACGCAGCCGCTCATCGTGCTGGTGACCGATGCGCTCTGCCAGCGTTTCGCGCCTCACCTTCGCAATGCCTGGTCCACGCTCCCCTGGTGGGCAATGGTCGCCATCCTCCTCGTGGGCGACGACATGATGCAGTACTGGTGGCACCGAATCTCGCATTCCGCGCTGCTTTGGCCGCTGCATCGCGCCCATCACTCCGCGTCTTATATGAGCATCCGCATCACGTACCGGAACAACTTTTTCTACTACCTGATGATGCCGGGCCTATGGGTTGGCGCGGTGACGCTGTACCTGGGCTTCGGTACCGTCTACGCCGCCTATGTCGTCGTCAAGCTCGCGGTCATTCTGGGCGCGCACTGCGCCTGGGCGTGGGATGCGCCGCTATACCGGATCCGTGCGTTGCACCCGCTCATGTGGATCGTCGAGCGCACGATCTCCACGCCGGC
The DNA here is from genome assembly GCF_004524855.1 of Paraburkholderia pallida. Lineage (NCBI taxonomy): Bacteria > Pseudomonadati > Pseudomonadota > Betaproteobacteria > Burkholderiales > Burkholderiaceae > Paraburkholderia > Paraburkholderia pallida. Next base: position 207,311 of record NZ_CP038150.1, read on the forward strand.
CACGCATCGCGCGCATCACGCGATCACCAATGTGGATGGCATCGGCCACTACAAGGGCAATTTCGGCAATCTGCTGTTTTTCTGGGACGTACTGTTTGGCACTGCTCATATTACGCGGCAGTACCCTGCGGAAGTGGGCTTGCGCGACGATCAGTTGTTCGGGGCGGAGCGCTGGAATCACCAGATGTTCTATCCGCTGTGTCAGTCCAGCCGCGAATACAGCGCGCTGAAATTCGGCGGCCAGATCTATAGCGACGAATCAGCCGTCGAGATGTCGCTTGACGGGGCTGCGGACTCCACCCGCTGAGCCACGCACGCAAGCATCGACGCAGGAATCACTACTTGTCCAAAGAGAGTTGGAGTTTGCATGAGCAAGGTACTGGAAGGAAAGCGCATTGTCGTGACCGGTGGCTTCGGTGCGCTCGGCATCGCAGTCGGGAACGTGCTGGAAGAGGCAGGTGCGAAGGTCGCGCTCGTCGATAAAGCATCAGAGCCAACCGGTTTGAAGGAGGGCGTAGCGAGCTGGGGCGGCGTCGATCTAACCAATGCCGCCGCAACGAGAGCGTGTTTGACAGCGGTGGCCGAGCGGCTGGACGGGCTCGATGGCCTCGTCAACGTCGCGGGTGGCTTCGTCTGGGAAACGGTCGAAGGCGGCGATGTCGAAACCTGGGACCGCATGTATGCGCTCAACGTGCGCAGCGCGCTGTCCGCTTCGCAGGCCGCGCTGCCGCACCTGCTGCAGCGCGGCGCCGGGCGCATCGTCAACGTGGGCGCGCTCGCGGCCAGCCAGGCGCGCACCGGGATGGGGGCCTATGCGGCGTCGAAAGCGGGCGTCGCACGGCTGACCGAAGCGATGGCCGAGGAGTTCAAGGACCGCGGCATCACGGTCAATGCCGTGCTTCCCAGCATCATCGACACGGCCGCCAACCGCGCCGCCATGCCGGACGAAGACGCGACTCGCTGGGTAGACGCCGCGGCACTCGCGCGCGTGATCGTCTTTCTGCAGTCGGAGGCCGCATCGCCCATTACGGGCGCGCTCATTCCCGTCAGGGGACGCGTCTGATAGTCCACTAAAAGCGGTATAGAGACATAGGAGACATGCATGCGTTTGTTCGTTACGGGCGTTCTCGGAAGTTCACTCGTTCTTGCCGCCGGCAATGCCGCCGCGGCGGATTCGAGCGTCATGTTGTACGGCGTGGCCGATACGTTTATGCAGTACCTCGACAACGGGGGCGCGCACGCCTTTTCGGAACGAAGCGGCGGGTCGAGCGGCTCGTTGTTCGGCTTGAAGGGAACGGAAGATCTGGGCGGCGGACTCGCGGCCCAATTCGATCTCGAAGGAGGCTACAACATCAACAATGGCACGCTGTTCGCCGATACGACGTCGCTTTTCTATCGTCAGGCGTGGGTCGGGCTGACCAGCGAGAGATTCGGCTCGCTCACGTTTGGCCGCCAGTACGTGCCGAGCTTCAGAGTCCTGTATCCGACCGATCCATTTCGCCTGAATGAAGTGTTGTCTCCGATGTCGGCCAACGTGCTGGCGGTCGACCGCAATACCTTATCGACACAATCCGGAAATGGGCGCGCAAGCAATTCGATCCTCTATCAATCGCCCAATTTGAATGGTGTGCAGCTATACGGCATGTACGCGTTTTCGGCCACGGTCACGCAACCCACGCCATCGACGGGCGGCAACATGTTGAACGTGGGGGCGAGTTATACGGGCTACGGACTGTACGCAGGCATGTCCTACGTCAATCAACATTCTGGAGAGCAAACCATTGCGGGATTGCCCGGCCCGCTGAGTCTGCTGGGAACGGAGCATTTCATCGGGGCTCTCGCCTACCGGATCGGGATCGTGAACCTGCAGTTCAACTACACCTACCAGCGCGCGGACAGTCCACCCGCCCGATCGCTGGCGGCGCTGCTCGGGACCTTCCATTCCAGCAGCACGGCCGAGCTGGGCGCCACGATCCAGGCCAGCTCGGCCGACGTGATCGAAATCGCGTTCACCGAGCGGGACGTGCGCGGCGTGCACGACAACGCACCGGGCGTCGAGGTGGGCGTCGATCACTCGCTGTCGAAGCGGACGAGCCTCTATGCGCGCGCCGGCTATATCAAGAACAACGGCAGCTCGACAGTTAGCTGGCCGGGCATCACCGTTAGCGCGCCGGGCACCAAACAGATTCTGGCCGGGATAGGCATGACCCACCGGTTCTGAGTGGCGACGTGGGGCATGCCCACGGCGAGCGCGGCAATGCGCGACCAGAGCGAAGCGAATAGCGCTTGTCATTGCGGCTGCCACGGCGCCGCGATGACGGCTGTGGCCGTCACGGGCGTGTGGCTTCCACCGCCGTCAACGAAGCGGTATTGGCTCGGCGAAACGTCGAACGTCGCTGGCGCGGCAAGGAGGCCCGCCACATTGCCCAGACTCCCAACGGGCCACACATGATGGTCCGATGGACGAGCGGGGGCTAAACAGCCTCCGCTCGAAAACCTGCTGTTTCCAGAGGTTTTCTGCTCGAGCAACTACAGCGGACTACCCGGCTGCACGGCACACGGGCTTAGTGCCCATGCGCCTCGCGAAATCCGGCGTCCTGGTCGAGTTGCTGAGCGGGGGTGTCGACGTGGAATCCTGCTGAGACTAAATACAGGACGCCAGCGAAAGGCCAGGAAAAGGTGGCCAGCGAGAAGCAAAGCCAGCATGCATCCTGTGGCGAGTACGCCTGGAGTGCCCAGACAAGGCACGCAGCTGGCAACAGTAGCAGACACAGCGCCGACCGATTCAGAAAAGCGGCGACCCTTGCATTCTTTAGCGTCTCAGCTTGCATGCCTGGCTCCATAGGGAATGGCACTGAGACATAGAGTCGCACGGCGACCGTTGCACGAACACTCGGTAGATTCCCTTACAAACGCCCATCCGAATGGCGTTCATGCTCGAACATTCGAATGGTGAGCAGACCTGCACACTTCCGGCAGAGCGGCACGGGTGAAGGGACGGCGGCTGGCCGTATGCCGGACGCATCCCGGGATCAGTACAGGCCCTGATTTTTTCTGCAGATCCGATCGCCAATCAAACCCACTGTTTGTCGCGAGCCCGTATTTTCGGCATGTTTCCGTTATTGCGGCGCACCATCTCATCGACTGGGCCTTTGCTGCGCGTGCGCTGATTCAAGCAGTCGCGTGTGTTGCCGTGAATCGGTGTCATCTGGTCGCCCACTGATTTTCACTTATTAAAAATAGACAGGAATACGAATGTTGTGTGGGCAACGTATTAATTGAGTACGATGAAGCCCACGATTTTGCGGCGTTTTGGGGCGGGACCGCGCTCACGACCATCGCCGATTTGCCGCGAAACAGGGACGTTACAGATCCGTCACGCCCGGCGACCCGCCGATTGATCTTCACGGCGAAGTAGTCCATATTCAAGATGCATATTTCGACCACGACTCAACGATTCACGGTGTCCGACACCGTTTTTCACGACGTCGCCATCTGCTGCAATACGCCTTGAGGCAGCGGCAGCCGATCCAAACCATCGAAGCCGTAGCATTTCCAATGCGCAATGAACCTGGCCAAGGCAGCTCGGGCCCGCAGCAGTGTTCCAGTTGTGGGGCGCCGCTCAAAGGGCCATTGAATTTCTGTCCCCACTGCGGCACGAGCCAGCTGGGCGCATCGTCTCGCGAGGCGATGAGGGCCGCTCGTCCCTACGAGGACCACGGGGCGCGCCACGGACGTCTGTACCTTTACGCGTTCGGCTGTGTGGCCGCATGCGTGTTTTTTGTCAGCGCTTATGTGCACTCGCATCATCATGCGCGGGAAATGGCGGCGGAACCCCAGGTTGCCCAAGGGGCCGTGCTCGGGACGCAAAAAGAACCGGTGATGCTAGCGGTGAAGGAGCCCGCAAACGCAGTGGCGGACGCGTCCGCTCACGACGCCGAGCCGCCCGGGCCCATGCCGACTCCGGTGGCCGTACCCATGCCGCCGCCCGAGACCGTGCCGCCTCCTGTGACCGAGGCCGTGGCGGCGCCTCCGCGCACGGAAGCGGCCCAGCAGGACGCCGCATCGTTCCAGAGTCTGCGTGACGAACAGGCTGCTGGCATGAAGCGCGAGGTGAACGCGCACGCCGACGTCGCGCGCAATCTTGCCATTGCGCGAGTCAGTCTCGACAAGAACAATCTCGGCCCGGCCCGCAGGTCCATCATGACCGCGCTGACCGAACAGCCCGGCAACGGGGCGGCGCGGCAAATGCATGCCGAACTGGTCTCCCGCGAGCAGGAGCGCGACGCGCTGCTTGGCTACGCACGCCTGTGCGCGCGCCAGGCGGATTGGGTTTGCGCGTGGCAGAACGCGGGCCATGCGCTGACCATCGACGCGTCGAACAGCGAAGCGAGGAACCTGCTCTCGCACGCCATGGCCGAGCAGAACGCAAGAGGTGAAAAGGCGTTCGATCCGAGCCTGGATCCCCAGTAGCTGCTTTCCCCGCGAGCCCGATCGATTCAAGCCGCCTTCAATGGTCAGGTGATTGGCGCGCGCTCTCTGATATTCAAGTTGATTGGCAATGCTTAATAAATGGTGCCGCGCCCAGCCGAACGAATGAGTTCTGTCAAGCAGCGGATTGGGTTCCGTGTCTTGATCTGGCACTGCCACGGTCTCATGGTATTTTCCCGACGCGGACCTGCGATACGATACGTCTTCGCCGCGACAGCGCGATTGATGCCTTAATAAAAGGCTTCAATAATTTTTCAATTTACTTTCGTTTTCAGGGCGTCGTTTCGAACATCCTGATTCATCGTCCTTTTCCACCAGGCCCGATCTCATGCTCAGCCCCCTCGCGTTATTCGGGATCTTGGTCGTGTCCTGCACGATGAGCGTGGCCATCCTGGGTTCGCTGCGCCGCACCGCGGTGCCGGGCGTAGTCCGCTGGTGCGCGGCCTATGCGCTCCTGGCCGTGGCTTCGTCGGCGGTGTTGTTCGCCGGCGACCGGCCGCGTCCGTTGGCGATCGTCTGCATTTCGTTCATCACGATCGTGGCGGTGGCGGTGCTGCTGCAGGGCACGCGCCAGTTCTTCGGCATGCAGCCCACGCGGCGCGCCGAGTCCGCCGCATTCGCCGCTGCCTTCGCCGCGATGGTGTACTTCACGTGCGTCTTGCCGAGCATCGAGGCGAGGGTCGTTTGCCTGTCCGTCGTGCTGGCCTACGGACGGATCGCCGTGGGGACCCTGGCGCTGCGTCACGCGCGGCATGCGGGTGCACGCTATGCTGCGCGATTCGTCGCGGTGTCGGCCTGGCTCGGCGCATTGAGCCACCTTGCGCGGGCCGGCGCGGTGGTCTTCGGCCTCGTGCCGCCGGTCACGTTCGTGCAGCCGTCGCCGTGGAACATCGTGTTGCTCGGCCTCGCGATCGTCTCGTCGCCATGCATGTCGATCGGCATGGTCATGCTGGCGCACGATCAATTGGTCCGAAGAATGGAACGGCTCGCGACGATCGACGAACTCACGGGCGCGCTCATGCGCCGCGCGTTCATGGAGAAAGCGGGGGCCCGGCTTGCCGAAGCGCGGGAGACCGGCACGGCGCTCTCCATCGCCATTCTCGACATCGACAATTTCAAGTCCATCAACGACAGCTTCGGCCACGCCGTTGGTGACCGGACGCTGACGCATTTCGGCTCGGTGGTGCTGGGCCAGATGCGCGGCTGCGATCTGTTCGGGCGTCTGGGCGGCGAGGAGTTCGCGATTCTTTTCGCTGGCACGCGAAAGAGCGACGCGGCGGCGTTGACGAACGCGCTGCGGCTCGCGCTGGAGCGCGTGCCCGACGACGGCGTGCGCTGCACGTTCAGCGCCGGCGTCGAGCGGATCACGCCGGCGGACACGCTGGAAGGCGCGATGGCGCGCGCCGACGCGGCGCTTTACCTGGCGAAGGCGATGGGGCGCAACCGCGTCGTCACGGCTTCGGAAGTCGATGTGCCCGGTATCGCGGCGCCGCGCTAAAGCCGTGCCAATGCAGCGATGACCGCGGGGCCGGTCATTTGAAAACGCCCGTGCGCTGCGTGGCTTCCGGATGCTGCCGCGTCTCGCGCAGCGAAAGCGGGTGCCACAGACGCGCTCCGCCTTCGATACCGCGCTCGTTCGGCACGGTCGCCACGTCAGGCGGCAGGTCGAAAGTGAGCCGCGCCGCGTTGCCGCCGCCAATCCACAACTTGTCGTAGTGCACGAGCGATTCGAGAATGCCGATGACTTTCTCGACGCGCCGGTTCCAGCGTTTGTTGCCGACCTTGCGGCGCGCCGCATCGCCGATATATTCGTCGTACGCGTGCTTTTTGCTGACCGGATGATGGGCGAGTTCGAGGTGCGGCATCAATTCGCCGTCGCGGAACATCGCCGTGCCCGCGCCCGTGCCGAGCGTCAGGACGAATTCGAGGCCCTTTCCCTCGATGGCGGCGAAGCCCTGCATTTCCGCATCGTTGATCAGGCGCACCGAAGGGTTGCCGAGGCGCTCGCCGAGCATCTGCGCGAGCGGCACGTTGCTCCAGCCTTCCACGCCGAGATGCGGCGCCGTGAGCACGTGGTTGTCGCGCACGAAGCCAGGAAAGCCGATCGACACATGGGTGGGCGGATACTGCTCGACCAGCGGCTTGACGAGCGCATCGAGCGTGTCGACGAGCAAGTCAGGCGGGCACGGATGCGGCGTCTGAACGCGCACGCGATCGGTGCGCATGGCGCCGTTCGCGTCGATGATCGCGGCCTTCAGCCCAGTGCCGCCTATGTCGATGGCGAGAATGTTCTCGATGCGGCGTGCTGCGGGCGCGCGATTCCGGGTGCTCCTCTTCGTGCTGGCTGGCGTCTTCGCCGATGTGTTTGCCTGGGTGTTTTTCGCCGCGCTTGTTGTTCTGGCCACTCGATCCTCCGTTGGTCTTGCATGCAGTGCGATGGTGTTCGCGCTGGTTTGGTTAGTTCAGCTTTTTTTGGGTTCGCCAGGTGTGAGCGCGCGCCACGCGCGGCCATCCTGCGCGAGCAGCGCCTCGGCTTCGGCCGGGCCTTCGCTGCCCGCCGCGTACGCCTGCACGCGCACCGCCGCGCCGTCTCCCGGATGCAGCACGCCGTCCACCGCGGCCCATGCCGTTTCGATGCTGTCGGCGCGCTGAAAGAGCGTCTGGTCGCCGAGCATGCAGTCATAGAGCAGCGTTTCGTAGCCGATGTTCGCCTGCTCCGTGAAGAAGTCATCGTAATCGAACGACGACTGCACCGCGCCGATCTGCATGACCGGCCCCGGCGTCTTCACGTTGAAATCGAAGCTCGTGCCGTGCGTGGGATCGATGCGCAGTGTCAGCACGTTGGGCGTCAGCGCGTCGACGGGCGTATCGCGGAACAGGCGAAACGGCACGCGCCTGAGCTGCACCGAGATCTCCGTGTGCCGCGCGGCCAGCCGCTTGCCGGTGCGCAAATAGAACGGCACGCCCGCCCAGCGCCAGTTGTCGACATGCACGCGGGCGGCGGCATACGTGGGCGTCTGGCTGTCTTTCGCGACGTCGGGCTCGTCGCGGTAGGCCACGCCCGCCGGCCCCGTGCCGTATTGCCCGAACACCACGTCGCCGGGCGTGAGCGGCTTGATCGCATCGAAGACCTCGGCCTTCTTGTTGCGCACCGCTTCGGCGTCGAACGAATTGGGCGGCTCCATCGCCACCATGCAGAGCAACTGGAACAGATGGTTCGGCACCATGTCGCGGAACGCGCCGGTCTGCTCATAGAAGCGCCCGCGGCCTTCCACGCCGATCACCTCCGAAGCCGTGATCTGCACGCTGTCGATATATTCGCGGCGCCAGATGGGCTCGAACATCGCGTTGGCGAAACGGATGGCGAGGATGCTTTGGACCGTGTCCTTGCCGAGAAAATGGTCGATGCGATAAATCTGCGATTCATCGGCGAAGCTCAGGATATGCTGGTTCAGATCGCGCGCCGAGGCGAGGTCGGCGCCAAACGGCTTTTCGATCACGACACGGCGGAACGGACCGCCTCCGTTGGCGTCTTGCTTGAGCAGCCCGGCCTTGCCCAGACGCTCGACGATCGGCTTGAAGAAGCGCGCGCCCACCGCGAGATAGAACACCACATTGCCTTGCGCGTCGCCGCCGAGTTGCTGGGCGAGGCGCTGGTACGTATCGTCGTCCTCGAATTCGCCGGCCATATAGTGGAGCCGCTGTGCGACCCAGTTCCACGCGTGATCGTCGAGTTTGCCGGCGTGGAAGGTGCTGGCCTTGTCGGCCGCAAACTTCTGCAGCGCGTCGTGCAGACCCTCGCGCCATTGCCCGGTCTCGTGCTCGCCGTGATTGACGCCGATGATCTTCATGCCATCGTCGAGCAGGCCATCGACGGCAAGGTTGTACAGTGCCGGCATCAGCAGGCGTTTGGTGAGGTCGCCGCCCGCGCCGAAGATCACGAGCGTGCAGGGCGGGGCCGGGTGCTTGCCGGCCGCCGAGGAAGGCGCGCCGTGCGGATGCGAGGCCAGCCTCGCGTTGGCCGGCGGATTGGGGGATGCGCTGGTGGGCTGAGTTGTCGACATGATTTCGCTTTGGTGGAACGGAATCACTCCGGATAGCAAGAGCGATACCTTGAATGACTCGATCTGCGGGCTCGCAGTTCAATTCGGCGAAGCAGGGGCGTTGCCACGCGCTGGCGCACATTCAATGAAGGTATTTTGTAATCTCTCTCACACATGGCGAATTCAACCGGAATCCAGGCACTCGTGTTCGACGTCTTCGGGACGGTCGTCGATTGGCGAAGCGGCGTCGCGCGCGAGGCGCAAGCGTTTCTGAACCGGCACGCGCCGGGCCTCGACCCCTTCGAATTCGCGGATGCGTGGCGGCGCGAATACTCGCCCGCCATGGAAGAAGTGCGCAGCGGGCGCAGGCCGTACGTGCGGCTCGACGTGCTGCACCGCGAGAATCTCGTCAAAGTCCTGAACCGGCTTGGGATCACCGGGATTCCCGAGGCGCAGATCGATGCGCTCAATCTGGCCTGGCACCGCCTGGATCCGTGGCCCGATGCCGTCGAGGCGCTTTATCGCCTGAAGCAGCGCTTTATCATCGCGCCGCTGTCGAACGGCAATATTCGACTGATGGTGGATATCGCCAAACGCGCCGACTTGCCATGGGACGCGATTCTTGGCGCCGAGGTGGTACGCGCTTATAAGCCGTCGCCGCAGGTCTACAGCGAGACAGTGGAGATTCTCGGGCTCGAACCGGCCGAACTGTGCCTCGTCGCGGCCCATAACGGCGATCTGGCCGCCGCGCGCCGGCTGGGTTTATCGACGGCATTTGTCGCGCGCCCCACCGAACACGGCGCGCACCAGACGACGGATCTCAAAGCCGAGCAGGCATGGGATTTTGTTGTGGACGATCTACTGCAACTCGCCGGGCAACTCGGTTGCACACGTTAGCCACAGTATTCATTCAAGGAGATGCGGCCCCGCTTTCAGGGCCGATGGCATTCATCTGAGGGTCGTTAAGCCAGGGTTAAGCCTGGGCTGAATAGAATCGTAAGGTATTCATTCAGAGTGCGTTCACTCAGGAGATTGCCAATGAATTCCCCAGCCAGGCATGCAGTAGACCACGCGCTTAGCAAGGTTCCCGAGCTGACGCTCGGGTTCTGGATCGTAAAAATTGCCGCAACCACGCTCGGCGAGACAGGCGGCGACTGGGTCACGATGTCGTTGAACCTCGGTTATCTCGTCGGCACGCTGATCTTCCTCGCCGCTTTCGTCGTGCTGGTCGCGGCCCAGGTTCGCGCGCGCCAGTTCCACGCGTACCTGTACTGGGCCACGATCGTGGCAACGACCACGCTCGGCACGACGCTGGCTGACTTCTGCGACCGCTCGCTCGGGCTCGGCTACCCGGGCGGCGTGGCCATCATTGTCGTTCTCCTCGCTGCCAGCCTCGCGATCTGGTATCGCGTGGGAGGAACGGTTTCGATCGAAAGTGTCGCGACCGTACGCGTAGAGTGGTTCTACTGGACGACGATTCTGTTCTCGCAGACGCTGGGCACCGCGCTAGGCGACTGGGTTGCCGGCGACGACCGCGGCGGCCTCGGGCTCGGCTACGAAATGGGCGCGGCGATCTTCGGGGCGGGGCTCGTGGTGGTGGGCTTGCTTTGGCTGTCGCGTCGCGTTTCGCGCACGGCGCTCTTCTGGGCCGCATTCGTGCTGACGCGCCCGCTCGGCGCAACGCTCGGCGATCTGCTCGACAAGCCGCTCGCACAGGGCGGTCTGGAGTTCAGCCGCTTCTACGCCTCGGGCATTTTGTTCGCGTTCATGCTCGCTTGCATCATGCTGATCCCGCAACGCGCGGCGCGGCGTACGTCGGCAGTGTGACGCGCGCCTTCGCAGGAAGGGCTGCGCGGTACCGGCCTGTGGAGGGAGATATGCAAACGTTGCAGCAGGAGATTCGAGTCGACGACGTGACGCTTGGCGGGACGCTCGAGATCCCGGACGCGGCCCGGGCCATGGTCGTGTTCGCCCATGGCAGCGGCAGCAGCCGGTTCAGTCCGCGCAACCGGCAGGTGGCCGCGGGCCTGCATCGCGCGGGCTTCGCGACGCTGCTGTTCGATCTGCTGACGCCCGAGGAGCAGCGGCACGACAGCATCGGCGCCGCGTATCGTTTCGATATCGCGCTGCTGGCGCGCCGCCTGGGCGGCACGCTGACGTGGCTCGCGGCACGGCCGGACCTCGCGGCGCTGCCGTTGGGACTCTTCGGTGCGAGCACGGGCGCCGCGGCCGCGCTCGTTGCAGGGGCGCAGGCGCCTCGCGTGGGCGCCATCGTGTCGAGGGGCGGGCGGCCGGATCTTGCGGGCCCCGCGCTCGCTTGTGTCGCGGCGCCGACCTTGTTGATCGTCGGCGGGCTCGACGAGACGGTGATCGGCTTGAACCGCAAGGCCGCTGGACAGATGAGCTGCGAGCATCGCATCGAGATCGTGCCTGGCGCGACCCATCTCTTCGAAGAGCCGGGGACGCTCGAACAAGTGACGCGCCTCGCAGTGGACTGGTTCGTGCGCTGGCTGATTGCCGCGTCTTGAACTCCATCGTTCTGCGAGCCTGTGAATTATCAAGGTATCCGAAGCGTTATCGCGCACGCAGGCGCAGAGACGGCCACGCTCATTCGAGCGGGAAGCCGCCCTCGAACGATTCGCGCAGGAATTCGATGAAACGCGCGACCGCGCGCGGAACGTGCACCCCATACGGGCGCACCACGTACAGCTGCGAGGCGAACGTACCCACGGGCCGCCAGTCGGTCATCAGCACGACGAGCTTGCGCGCCTGCAACGCCGAATGGGCGGTGAAGTCCGGCAACAACGCGATACCGAGATGCTCGAGCGCGGCGTCGCGCAACGCCTCGCTGTTGTTGGCCGCGAGCGGGCCGTTCACGGTCACGCTCACGCGCGGTTGCCCGGCGCGGCGACCGGCCTTCTCGAACGACCACACGCCCGAGCCCGTCGCGCGCGGGTAGTAGAGGCAGTCGTGCGCCGCAAGATCGGCCGGTATCTTCGGCATGCCGTGCTTCTTCAGGTACGTGGGCGTCGCGGCAATCACCGAGTGAACGTCGCAAAGCTTCCACGCCACATGCGTTTCCGGCACTTGCGCGCTATGGCGGATCGCGAGGTCGAAGCCCTCACTGGCGATCGAGGTGAGCCGGTCCGAGAGCTCGAGCTGCACGCGTACCTCGGGGTTCGCGCGTGCGAACTGCGCGAGACGCGGCACGAGCTGCTGGCGCGAGAATGCGACGGGCGCCGTGACGCGCACGGTCCCGCGCGGGACTTCGGCCAGCTCGCGCACGCTCGCGAAGCTTGCCGCGATGCGCTCGAATTGCTCGCGCGTTTCTTCCACCAGCCGTTGCCCGGCTTCGGTGAAGCGCACGCTGCGCGTGGTGCGCTGCACGAGCGCGACGCCGGCCACGCGCTCCAGTTCGGCAATGCGCTGGCTCATGGCCGCCTTGCTCACGCCCAGGCGCGCCGCGGCCGCCGTGTAGCTGCCCTGGGACGCGAGCACGTTCAGCCAGTGCAGATGCATCCAGAGCGCCTCGACTTTCTGCGTATCCATGCGAGCGTTTCCTGCCATTCGAACCGGGAAAATGATGCCGATGATAGCATCGCGCGCCGCCGATTTTTTATCGATGGCGATGGGGATTGTTCGCCTGCTGGAACAATCGGCGGATGAACAGTCGGCCTGGGTCCGGCCGGGTGCGACGGCCGCCGAATGTGCACACGAAAAGCGCCCGCGCCCCCGGCGCGCGTGGACTCAACGATCGTCTCCGTCTGGTACTAACGCGCCCGATTTTTGTATGTCGATACTCATTTCACGCCGTGCCTGGCGATTCGAAAGAATCCCTCTGACGATGCACGATCGGCGTGCACAGACACGAATACGGCGCCACGGATCTGGAGACCGCTCATGAACCGCGATAGATTGCAGAAATGGCCGTACCGCTTAGCCCGCGCGCTGCGCTGCGCCACGGCGTTCGCGCTTGCCGCGCTAGGCTGTGCCGTGATCCAGCCCGCCCAGGCGCAGGAAAAGGAGGTGACCATTGCCTACCAGCAGATCGTGGACCCGTGGGTCGTCGCCATCGCCGACGGCTCCATCGAAAAGGCCACGGGCTACAAGATCCACTGGCGGCAGTTCGAATCGGGTGCGAAAGTGGCCACGGCGATGGCCTCGGGCGACGTGAAGATCGGCGTGATCGGCTCGAGCCCGCTGGCCGCGGCGGTGAGCCAGGGCGTCGACCTGCAACTGTTCTGGATTCTCGACAACATCAACAACGCCGAGGCCATGGTCGTGCGCAACGGCTCGGGCATCACGAAGCCGGCCGATCTCAAGGGCAAGACGATAGGCGTGCCGTTCGTCTCCACCACCCACTATCACACGATGTTCGCACTGCAGCATTGGGGCATCGACCCGTCGAACGTGAAGATCCTCAATATGCAGCCCAACCAGATCGTTGCGGCCTGGGACCGCGGCGATATCGACGCCGCTTACGTGTGGGATCCGGCGCTCGCGGAACTGAAGAAGAGCGGCAAAGTGCTCATCACCTCGGGCGACCTCTCGAAGCTCGGCAAGCCCACGTTCGACGGCATCGCGGTGGATCGCAAGTGGGGCGAGGAGCACAAGGATTTCATGGCGAAGTTCGTGCGGGCGATTGCCGATGCGGATGCCCAGTATCGCGCGCACACGGCGCAATGGACGCCCAGCTCGCCGCAGGCGGCCGCGATCGCAAAGATGATCGGCGGCACGCCCGCCGACGTGCCGGCCTCGCTCTCGCTCTACGCGTTCCCGACGATCGAGGAGCAGGCCTCGGCGCAATGGCTGGGCGGCGGCGAGACGAGCCGCGCGGCGTTCGCGCTCAAGGATACGTCTGCATTCCTGAAGAATCAGAAGCAGATTGGCGACACGCTGCCCGACTATGCGAAGTTCGTGACGCCGGCCTACGCCGAAGCGGCCATGAAGCTCCGATAAACCCGCCGCTGGCCGCCGCGCATGCGGCGGCGCTTCACTGAGGAAAGCGAGGAGAGATCATGGAAACCATGACCGTCAAGGACGTTAGCGTGATGTTCCCGGGACGCGCCCGCGGGCAGACCGTGCATGCGCTCGACCGAATTAATCTGACCATTCATTCTGGCGACTTCGTCGTGGCGCTGGGCGCCTCGGGCTGCGGGAAGACCACGCTGCTCTCGCTGATGGCGGGCTTCATCGCCCCGAGCGAAGGCCAGCTGCTGCTCGGCGGCGAGCCCATTGCGGGGCCCGGATCGGACCGCGGCGTCGTGTTCCAGAAGCACGCGCTGCTGCCGTGGCTGAACGTGATCGACAACGTGGAGTTCGGCTTGAAGCTGCAGGGCGTGGGCAAGGCGAAGCGCCACGAGATTGCGGTGCGCAATCTTGCGCTCGTGGGCTTGCAGGACTTCCAGAAACATATGATCTATCAGCTTTCGGGCGGCATGCAGCAGCGCGTGGGCATTGCCCGCGCGCTCACCTGCGATCCGGCGATGCTGCTGATGGACGAGCCCATGGCCGCGCTCGACGCGCTCACGCGCGAGACCATTCAGGAGCTGCTGCTCGACGTCTGGCGCGATACCAACAAGATGTTCTTCTTCATCACCCACAGCGTGGAGGAGGCGCTGTTCCTCGCGAGCCGGCTGATTGTCATGTCGCCGCGTCCGGGCCGCATCACGCATACCTACGAACTGGATTTCAACCGGCGCTTTCTCGCCACGCGCGATGCACGCGCGATCAAGTCCAGCCCCGATTTCATCGAGATGCGCGAGCGCGTGCTCAGCATCATTTACGGCGACGAGAGAATGCACGACGCCGAAGCCGAGGTCTCTCATGGCTAGTCTGAAATCGCTTCACATCATGCACGCACGGCCGGCCCAACCGGGCGACACGTATCAGCCGCCGCGCAAACCGGGGCGCGGAGCCCGCCTGCTCGCAAAGCGCCCCGTGCGGCCCGGCGACACGTTCGGCGTGCCCGGCCAGGGCAGCAGCGCGTTGACGAGCCTCGTGACGATTGCGGCGCTGCTCGGCCTCTGGTTCGCGGCCACCTACTGGCACTGGGTCAAGCCGCTGTTCTTGCCTTCGCCGCAGGCGGTCTACAACAAGTTCATCTTCGTCGCCACCCAGGGCTTCGCGAACTCGACGCTGGCGGAGCATACGGGCATCAGCTTGCTGCGCGTGTTCGGCGCCTTCGCGCTCGCCTGCGTGACCGCGATTCCGGTGGGCGTGATGATGGGCGTCTCGCGCTTCGCGCGCGGCGTGTTCGATCCGCCCATCGAGTTCTATCGCCCGCTGCCGCCGCTCGCGTATCTGCCGCTCATCATCATCTGGTTCGGCATTGGCGAGTTCTCGAAGATCCTGCTGATCTACCTGGCGATCTTCGCGCCGCTCGCGATTGCCGCGCGCGCCGGCGTGCGTTCGGTCTCGATCGAGCAGATTCACGCGGCGTATTCGATGGGCGCTACGCGTACTCAGGTGGTCTGGCATGTGATCCTGAAGTCCGCGCTGCCGGAAATCTTCACGGGCATGCGCATCGGCATCGGGGTAGGCTGGACGACGTTGGTGGCCGCGGAAATGGTGGCATCGACGAGCGGCCTCGGCTTCATGGTGCTCAACGCCGCGGAGTTCCTGTCGAGCGATGTCGTGATCATGGGCATCATCGTGATCGGGTTCTTCGCGCTGTGCTTCGATATGCTGATGCGGTATATCGAACGCGTGGCGGTGCCCTGGAAGGGTAGGGTTTAATCGGCGAATTAGGGAGCAAGACGGGTGTCTGCGGCGGCGCATGAAAAGCGCCGCCGCATTGCTATTTCTTTTCCGTTCTGGCGTGAGTCTTCACGCGCAGAACGTTTTTGCATTTGCATTGATGGCGTGCCGCAGGACGAACTCGATACAGTTTTCCAAAGCGCCGCGGATAATGTCGGATAGTGAATAAATTACCGACTTGTTTTCTGTTTCTCAACGCGCGACTGGCGCTTTCGATGCCAGGATCCTCCTGCGCTGGATCAAGGATAATCGCCACCCCAAGTGGTAGCATTCTCCGATAACGATCTGAATCAGGAAAGTATTCCATCTTCAATAAAAGCGTCGTGGCGATGTTTGGGCATCGTCACGGTGTGTTGATATTTTATCCTGTATTTTTTCTGAATTATAGATAATTCATTTTTAATGTCGGTGTGATATCAATATTAAATCTGCAAACTAATTATTTCGTATAGCGTAATTAATAAAACCGGGGAGCAGACCGTGAACTACCTATCCCTCCGGCGTGTTTTCGCTGGCGCGCTGCCTTCACAGGATAACCGCCCGTTCCGGATGTACTGGCGCAGTTCGCAGAAGGACCTGGCCGGTCTGCTGTTCATCCAGCGGCTCGATATTCGTGAGGATCTGTGCGGAGGCATTGAGGGCCGCCTTTCCTGCATTTCCACCACGGTGGGCGCACCGCTCGAGATGTTTCTCGGCCAGCCGGTAACGGTCCAGCTGGTCACCGACGAAGGCGCGCTGCATTCGATCAGCGCGATCGTCACAGATGCCCATGAGGGTGAATCCGACGGATCGCTCGCAACCTACCAGCTGGTGATCCGTGACGCGCTGTCGATCATGGAGCGGCGCATCAATACGCGCATATTTCGCGCAAAAAGCGTCGTCGATATTATCCAGACGCTCGTGGAGGAATGGCGCCGCAGAAGCACCACGCTTGGTGGAACGTTTAATGTCGATATATCGAATCTGGACACGTCGAAATATCCCGCGCGCGAGCAGACGCTCCAGTTCGATGAATCGGACGCGGATTTTGTCCGCCGCCTGTGCCGCCGTGAAGGGATTGCATGGTTTATCCGCGCTGGCGACAGCCGCGATAATACCGATCTCGCGAAGTGGCCGTTCCACACCCTGGTGCTGTTCGACAACGCCGTCAAGCTCAGGGAAGCGGACGTGGGCACCGTCGTCTGGCACCCCGATGCGGCTACCGGAACGCGCGATGCCATCACGCACCTGACGATGGGGCGCCAACTGGTGTCGGGCTCGATGCGGCGGGCGAGCTGGGACTTCAAGCCCGGCATGGTCAGCCTGGTGGGCGCGACGACACGCGTCGACCAGGGGCCGGCGGGCAATGATCTCGCAGCCCTGCTGTCCGATGTCCGGATCGATTCTCCCCATTTCGCCGATACCCCGGACGACTACGAGCGGATCGGCTTCGCGCGGCTGTGGTCGCACGGGGCGCGCTCGACCCGTGTCAACGGCGCGAGCGGCGTGCGTGACCTCGAGGTTGGCTTCTGGATCAGGGTCTCGGGGCATCCGGAGCTGGATCAGTTGCCGCAACTGCAGCGTCGCATCGTCATCACGTCGCTGCATCACACCGGCGAGAACAACCTGCCCAAGGACCTGAACGAGCGCGCGCAGGCGCTCTTCACGGCCAGCCGATGGCCGTCCGTGAGCGCGCCGCTGTCGGTCGATACGCTGGCGCGTCCAACGGCGTTCGACGGCTCGACCGCGAGCCGCTACGAGAACACGTTTAGCGGCGTGCCGCGCGGCACGCCGCTGGCGCCCGTCTACGATCCGCGCGTGGACCTGCCGCGCGTGTATCCAGTGACCGGCAAGGTGGTCGCGCCCGATGGCGAGCAGGTCCACACCGACGAATACGGGCGGCACAAGGTGCAGATCCAGGGGCTCGCCAGCGCCGACCACGAGCACGCCAGCGGCGCGGGCACGAGCGGCACGCCGGCGGACAGTGCGTGGGTGCGGATGCTGTCGGGCTGGGCGGGCGACTGCTTCGGCCAGCAGGCGCCGCTGCGAGCCGGCATGGAGGTCTTGCTGGACTTCGCGAACGGCGATCCCGACAGGATGTATATCGCAGGCGTGCTCAGTAATGGCCAAAACATGCCGGCGACGTTCAGCCGTACCGGCACTCTGCCGGGCAACCGCTACCTCTCGGGCATGCGCTCACGCGAAATCAACGGCAGGCGGTACAACCAGCTGCGCCTGGACGATACGCCGGCGCAGATCAGTGCGCAGCTGGCGAGCGAGCATGCGGCGTCGGAGCTGAACCTGGGGCACCTCACGCATCCACGCGAGAACGGACAGGGCGCGAAGCGCGGTGAGGGCGCGGAGCTGGCCACGGATGCCGCCGCGGCGCTGCGGGCCGCGCAGGGCATCCTGCTGACGACTTACGCGCGTACGCAGGCGAGCGGGGACCAGCTCGACCGGCAGGAACTGCTGCAGCTGCTTGGCGAATGCACGGAACTGTTCAAGGCGCTTGGAGACTATGCCGGACAACACGGCGGACAGGCGGCCGATACAAGTGGCCAGACGGCCGTTGCGGACGCATTCAAAAGCTGGTCGCCTGGCGTCGGGAGTTCGGAGAACGGGGCGGCCGCGCCGGCCGATGGATCGCAGGCGTTGATGGCGTTCGGTGCGCAGGCGGGCTCGGTGAATGTCACGCCGAGGACGCATGTGACCTATGCGGGCGAGAACATCGATCAGGTGGCGCGTCAGCACGTGCAGGTCGCCAGCGGCGAGCGGATCAGCCTTCAGGGCGGCCACGGCGTGGCGATGTTCGCGCAGGCCGACGGCATTTCGGTAATCGCTAACCACGGCAAGCTCACCACGGCGAGCCAGTCTGACGACACGCAGATCCATTCCGCGAAAGACCTTCAGCTCACGGCCGCCGACGGCAAGCTCGTGGGCACGGCGAGCGACCAGGTGGTGTTCGCCACGACGGGCGGCGCTTACCTGAAGCTGCATGGCCAGAACATCGAGCTTGGCTGCCCGGGCAGCTTTACCGTCAAGGCGGCCGGTCATACGTGGGGCGGCCCGGCGAGCATGGCCACCGACATGCCGAACTTCAGCGACTCGCAGCTTGGCCGGGTCCCACAGCTTGTGCGCGCAACGGACGGCCAGTCTGCCATGGGCTATCAGGGGGCGGTGCAGGCCGCCGCTGGTGAAATCGCCCAGGGGCAGACCGACGGCTCGGGCCAGTTGCCAAAAATCAATGGCAACCGGTTCCAGTCGCTCGTGGCGAAATTTTTCCGGCAAGAGACGTAAATCAAAACGGAGTCCGGACATGAGTGCTTCTCCAGATCCATCGCTCGTGGAGGTCGGCAGCGTAGAAGGGATGACATTATTCAATTCGGACACGCCGCTCATCTGCGTCCTGCGGATGCCGCTACCGGGCATTGTGATCTTCGTGCATGGCGTGAACTCCGAAGGGGAGTGGTTCGACGCTGCAGAGAAAGGCCTGTGTCGCGGCCTGAACGCACGGCTGGGCCGCAACGACGACCAGATGGCCTATACCGGCACCTGCGCCGGCCAGCTTACGCCGGTCAGCTATATCGACAGCCTCACCGCCGATGGGTATATCAATCCGAAGATGACGTCCAAAACCTACATCAACCCGGACCCGTCGTTTTCGCCGGTGATCCACTTCCGCTGGGGCTACAAGGCCAACCAGGACGAACTCAAGCGGTACGGCACCAACATCTTCCTGAACGAGCAGAACTACTGGGGCGGCGGCCCGTTCGCCAATGGCACGTCGAGCCTGCCGGATCTGTGGCACGAAGGCCTGAACGACCGGCTGTTCCTGTGGCTCACCGCGCAGCACATGAATCCGGTGGCCTCGCGCACCGTGTATGCCTGCCCGCCGCGTGCCTACGGGGTGCTGGCGGCCCTGCGGCTTGCGAATCTGATCAGGACGATCCGCAGCAAGCAGCCTGACGCGGCAATCACGGTGGTCTGCCACAGCCAGGGCAACATGGTCGGGATCGCCGCCGCGTTCCTGGGTGACCGCCTCCCGGCGGTGAAGCTCCCGAAGGGTAGCAGCCTGCCACCCGAGACCGGCCGCTGCGTGGCGGATACCTATGTGCTGTGCAATCCGCCGTACAGTCTCGTCCCCAGCAACGCCATGGATAGCTGGGCGCAGCGCGGCATTGGCGACCGGGACGGCAACCACGGGCGTGAGAGCTATGTCGCGCGCGCCGAAACGCTCAAGGCGTATTTCGACATCCTGCGCGAGCGGGCGGCGCTCGAGCCGGATCCTTCGCGGCTCGATCCGGAGATGGCCAATACGCGCACCTCGGCAAGCGGCGGGCAAGCGTACAACGCGGCCGACGACCGCGCGGCGCACGGCCTGAACGGCAAGACGTATGGGCGCGTCACGCTGTACTGCTGCCCGCACGACCAGGTGATTTCCGTGACGACCGTGCAGGGCCTGGGCTGGCGCGGCATGAGTGACAAGGAGCGCGCCGACACGAACGCCGACGGCGTGCTCACGCAGCGGGTATTTGCTTCGGGCCACGAGGTGGGCAGGACGGGCGAGTACTACCGGTACTGGGATGACGACTGGCGCAAGGATCGGAACCGGAAAGAAGGCTTCTGGTATCCGCCCTCGCCGCTGGCCCGATTCTCGCTCGAGCGCGGGCTGGAGGCGCGCCCGAGGAATCCGGTTGCGCAACTCACGACGCTGGCCACCGCGCCGGTGTTCTACCTGTTCAACCTGCTCACGCGCGTTCCGTTGAATGCCAGCCCGGACAAGGACTGGAAAGTCCTGGTCAATGCGCCGGCGCTTCCGGCGGCATTCACGCCACGGTCGATCCGCTATGGCGGGGTGTCGTCGGTCTCGGACGGAAGTGCCGAAAGCGATTTCAACGAGGGCTACGATCCGCCGGCGGACGCGCGCGACGCGAGCAAGGGCAACGGCGGCAAGGCGACCAACCCGGCTGATCCCTACGACAGCCATCCCGGGCAGGGGCTGGGAACGGAGCAGACCGAAGCGTCGCGGCGCTACGAGGATCACGCGACGCTGCGCATGCTGGCGCGGCGCGAGGACCGGCCCGGCTGGGTCGACGGTCAGGGCAAGGTGGTTGGCGAGGACGATGCGTCGCATGCCAGCGCGGACTACACCGGGTGGCACAACGAGCAGATCACGAAGATCTTGACGCAGGGCGTCGACAGCAACGCGACGAACCATTCGACGATCCTGACCAATGCGGAGCACGCGGAAAAGGCGCTGGCGTACGACGTGGCGATCGGGCGGTGCGATATCTCGGCGGAAGATCTCGAGACGCTACGCAAGGCAGCTGACTGGCGGTTTGGCGACGGATTGCCGGTTGACGATCCGAACGGGCGGTTCGCAGAGTACTTTCAGTACGGCCAGATGAACAATGTCTCACTGGATAAATGGACAAAAATCGATCGTGATGCCAGCAGACCGGACAAGATCCACGACAAACGGGACGGCAATTTCCTGCTGGCCGTGGGAGGGTTGCTATGACGTGGCTGCTCTCGACCTGGCCACGCCGGCTTGGACTGGCGATCGGCGTGGCAGTGCTGGTCGCGGCGTGGATGCTGACGAGCATAAACAACGAAACAGGAGTGCTGACAATGGGAGCGATGATGAAGCGGTTGTTGCTGGCGCCGTGCCTGATAGGGTTCGCGGTGTTCATGTTTGCAACGGCATTCGTTATGCCAGACGCCACGGCGGCCACGCCGGGAGCGGGCGCGACGCCGGTGGATGCTGCCGGCAAGCCGTTCCTCGCCCAGGTTGTGGGCCTTGAATGGCTCAACCCGCTGCAACGCCGCGACTATCCAACCGAATGGCAGACGCTGTGGACGCTGGGGCTCGCGAAACCGAACCGCAATGACGACATGGTGCGGACCGATCCAAAGAGTTTTACGTCGTTGCAGCCCGTGGCCATTGTTGCGGACGGAGACCATGGAAAAGAAACGTTCGAGGGATTCCACAAGAAGTACGTCACCAAGCTGCTCCTGCTGTTCCGTGACCGCTATGCAATGAATCCGTCCTACTTCTACACGGTCGCGCCGTCAAGCAAGCGCAAGTGGCGCGAACTCGCCGGCATTCACGTCGAGTACGCAATCCCAGCCGGCAGGCTCGATCCCGTCAAGGCACGGGACTACCTGCAGCAGAAGATCATCTACAACTTCAGCATCGGGCACAAACAGTTCACAGACCTGTGGTCGAAAGACACTCCACCAGACGTTCACGTGACGCCGGGTGGCCCGAATGCCGGCTTCACCTCGCTGAACGCGGCGCTCGACTACCTGCAATCGCACCCGACCGAGACCGTCTGGGTGATGAACTGGGATGCACCGAGCTTCCCGCCGAACGACGAGCAGATGAACGAAAACATGGCGCTGCTGATCCTGGCGGGCCCCGGACTGGACACCGGGCGCGACCCGCTGGCCTGGATCGGCCGTGCCGCGAGCGCGAGTGTCGACGACTTCGAGGTGAAGGCCGGCACGACGCGCACCGTGCAGGCGTGGCAAAGCGCGATCGAGGCGGCAGCGCGCAACGCGAACGTGCCGGTGACCGACATCCAGTACGTGATCCACGATGCCGGACGGGGCAGCGAGGCCGCCTCCGAGCGGGTCGGCGCACTCGGCCGCACGCTGACGGTCACGCTGCCGGAGTTCGAGTACCTGAAGCAGACCTTTAACACGCCGGCGCTGCTTGGCGAGATGGGCGCGGGCACGGCGCTGACCGCCGTGGTGCTGGCGATCGGCCGGGCCAATCACCTGGGCGGCAACACGCTCGTCACGGGCACCACCGATCCGAAGCACCTGACGGCCGTCGTGGTTGTGCCGCCTGAGAAGCTCATTGCAATCGACCCCGAGAAGGACTGGTTCCGCGCGCGCGGCGAGAACAATGCGTACCTGCCGTGGTGGGGGCGTCTGCGTGGCAAGACGTACCCGATCCAAGGCTACACCGAATGAAGATCAGTCTATGCGCGGAATTGGCTGAAGTCTGAAAAGGCCCAACCCCGCGCTCTGGAAAACATGAAGGTTGACAAAGCCCAGGTTCCCCACTTGGGCTTTGTTGTTTAATGGCCGCCATGCTTGAAAAGCCGCCCCCCACAGTCCGAAATCACGAGGGGCACGAGCAGAGAACGCCGGCCACGCGGCAAGCATTGTGATGGTGAGTTCGCCCGATGCCGGCAGCAAGGCCGCGAACGAGCAGAACTGTCGATTAGGTCCGATCGGGGGGCGCCAGCCCGCACACCCGACAAACGATCAGCAAAGGGAGAAGCAAACATGCGAGGCGTCATCCGTGTTGGCGATTCGACATCGCACGGGGGCAAGGTGACAACCGGACGGGAGAACTCGACCGTCATGGGTCGCGAGGTCGCCTGCGTCGGGGATGAGTGCACATGTCCGATAGACGGGCACGATCACTGCGTGATCATCGAAGGCGACAAAAACGTCCAGATCGAAGGCCGCGCGGTTGCCTTCGATGGCCATAAAACCTCGTGCGGCGCAACGCTGATTTCCAGCGTGGCGTCATCTGGCCTGGCCTGACGGGGACCGTACCTCCAGGCCACTGCCACCCGAACCGCAGGCAAAGGCATTTGCATCAGCCTGATAAAAAAGTAGTCATCCTTATCAATCCAGAGCTACGATGGACGATCTGATTTCATCCTACGAGCGGGAACTCGGCCAGCTACGCGCTTCGCTTGCCGAATTTGCCGAGCGGTATCCCAAGGTCGCCGCGCGCTTGTCGATCTCCGGCCAGCGCTCGGAAGATCCACAGGTCGAGCGGATGATCGAGGCCGCAGCACTGCTCAACGCGCGCATCACCGCGCGTCTCGAAGACGACGTCCCCGAATTCACGAAGCCGTTGCTCGAAGTGGCCTACCCTGAATATCTGCGTCCGTTTCCATCTTGCACGATTGCTTGTTTCGAAAGCAGCGAGAAGATCGAGCAGTTGACGAAACCGGCGGTCATCGAGCGACGCGCCAAACTGGTGATCCCGATCGAGACCGACTCCGAGACCGAGGCCAAGACCAGGACCGAGGCCAAAACCGTGGCCGAGAACGAGACCAACGCCGACGACGCCACGAAGGGATATCACTTCGAGACCGCGTACGAAGTCACGCTCGCGCCGCTGCGGGTCGCGGACGCCGGGTATCGCCTCCCGTCAGCCGCGCCATCCAGCGTGCGCTTGCCCGAGGGAACAACCGGCATCATCTCGATGACCTTTGCCGCGTCGATCGCCGGCACCGACCTGCGGCGCGTTGCACCGGACACGCTGCGTGTTTTCGTGGACGGCGACCAACCGGTCGTTGCCGCTGCCATCGACGCGTTGCTGCAACGCGCGCCCGGCGCGTTTGTCGAGGTCGAAGCAAGCGGGCGATGGACAGCGCTGCCGCAGGTGCCGGTCAGCCTCGCCGGCTTCGATGACAAAGACGCGCTGATCGAGCGTGCCGGCCGGCGGCGTTCGCCGTTCCGCCTTCTGCTCGAGTATTTCGCGTTTCCGCAGAAGTTCGACTTCATCGACATCGATTTCGCGGCCCTGCTGCGCGGCGCCGGCCCGCGCAGCCGCGTCAGCCTGCATGTCCCCGTGTGCGGTCTGCACCCGGACTCGTTAGCCGCACGCTCGCTGGGCGCACTGAGAACCACCAGTTTTCGCCTGTCGTGCACGCCGGCCATCAACCTCTTTCCGTGCCCGTCCGATATGGTTTCGATCAAGGACAGCACAACGCTGGTCTATCCACTCGTGCCGGCCCGGTTGTCGCTAGAGCGAACCGCGGTCTGGACCGTGGATGCCGTTCGAGCGCAAGTGCAGGGCACGAATGGCAAGTCGACTGTGACGGTTCCGGGGTTCGAGTCGCTGGGCCACTCCGCGGGCACACATCGGCCGGGCAAGCGTGAACCGTTTTTCTGGAGGGTGGAGCGTGACGAACGCCTGCCGGACTTCCTTGCAGGGCAAGACGCGCTGCTGTCGTTCGTTGGCCTCGACGGCCGCCTCATCGAGCCTGAGGGCATCGAACAGATCGATGTGGATCTGCGCTGCACAAACCGCAATCTGCCAGCGGAGATCAACCCGGGCAAGCCCGAGGGCGACTTTCGCAAGGCCGGCTATGACTCGGAAAACCGCATTGTCATGCTCAGAAAGCCCACGGCCAGCCTGCCCCGGCCGGAAAAGCCGGGCCGCTACTGGAACCTCGTCACCATGCTTTCCCCCAGCACGTTCAGCCTGAACCAGGCCGGCTTGCCGGCACTGAAAGAGCTGCTCTCGGGCCACGTTCCCCAGGTATCGCAGCCCGCGGCCAGGCATATCGATGCGATCGTCGGGCTCGCGAGCGAAACCGCCATGGAGTGGATCGTCGAAGAGCCGCTTTCACGTCTCGAACGCGGGCTGCGCGTTCGCCTGAGCATCGACGACTCCGTACTCTCCGGTTACGCGCTCAGCACCTTCGCGCGCGTGCTTGAAAGCGTGTTCGTCCGGTATGCGCCCGAAAACAGCTTCGCGCAGCTCGTGCTGGTTTCGGCACACAACGGCTCGGAGCTGGCGCGTGGCCAGCTGCTGCGCGGCACGTCGGCGCTGGTCTGAGCGCAGCGCCTGATCCACCACCTTGGTCGACGGGCGCGGTGAGCGGCAGCGCCGCTCACCATGGCCGCGTGCACCGCGGTGCTATTTCCTTTCTGGCGTGAGCCTTTACGCGCAGAACGTCTTCGCGGTTTCCTCGGCGGCGTGCCGCAGGTCGGGCACGAACGCGAGCAGATCGTCGAGCGTGACGCGCCCGACCGGCGCCTGAACGGCAATGGCCGCGCAGGCCCGGTTGCGCTCGAGCATCACCGGTACGGCAATCGCGATCAAGCCCTGCAGGTGCTCCTGATTGTTGATCGCGAGCTGGCGGCGGCGCGTGGCCGCGAGTTCCTTGCGCAGCGCGTCGCGGTCGGTGATCGTGCGTTCCGAATGGGCGCGCAGCGGCAGCGTCTCGATCATGCGCTCGCGGCGCTCCTTGGGCAAAAAACTCAATAGCAGCTTGCCGCTCGCGGAGCAGTGCAGCGGCACGTGCGAGCCCGGCTGCAGATGCATGCGCAGCGGCCATTCGGTCTCCACGCGGTCCACATAGACCACGTCGTTGCCGGCGAGCATCGTGAGGTTGCAGGTCTCGCCGATCTTCCCGACAAGCTCTTCGAGCAGCACATGGCGCGCCGCCGCCGGCCCGGCGTGCATCAGCACGTTCACGGCCATCATGCGCACGCGCGCGGAGCACTCGTAGAGCTTGTCGTTCGCGCCGCGCGTGACGAGCCAGGCGTCGGTGAGCTGCGCGAGGATCCGGTGCACGGTCTGCTTGGGCAGATCGAGGGCATGCACGAGATCCATCATCGATAAAGGCTGGCCCGCCTGGGCGA
Organism: Paraburkholderia pallida; assembly: GCF_004524855.1. NCBI lineage: Bacteria > Pseudomonadati > Pseudomonadota > Betaproteobacteria > Burkholderiales > Burkholderiaceae > Paraburkholderia > Paraburkholderia pallida. The sequence goes on from NZ_CP038150.1 coordinate 232,990, forward strand.
GCGTTTCCAGCACGCGGAACGCGCGCACCGCTGCGGCATTCGATTGATTCGAGGTCGACACGCGAGCTCCCATCCCATGCAAATCGGCAGGCGCCACGTCTGCGCCGAATGCTCTGCAGTACTGCGTGCCGCTATTGTGCATCGCGCGGCGCATTTTTCGGGACTATGGAAAGTCCCGAAATCTGCATTTTCCGCTGCGCCGCTGGCGCGAGTGGGCGTTTGCACGGGAAACGGGACTCGCAGCCGCGCGCCGATGAATAGATTGGCACTACAGCCAACGTTTCGTTTCGGGAGTGCAGCCGATGAATGTCAGGGACACCCATGCCGCCGCCGGAGCACGCGAATCCGCAGCGCCCGGGGCGCAGGCCGAGGCAGAAGCCGCGGCCCGGATAGCGCGCCAGATCGCAGGCGCGCGCGCCGCGCAGCAGGCCTTCGAGTTCGCCGGACAGGAGACGCTCGACACCGCGGCGGCGGCGGCCGCGTGGGCGATCATGGAGCCCTCGCGCAACCGCCGGCTCGCCGAGCAGGCGGTGCGCGACACGGGCCTCGGCAATGCCGACGACAAATTCCGCAAGAACTACCGGAAGACATTGGGGCTCTTGCGCGACCTGCATGGCCAGAAGACCTGCGGCGTGATTGCGCGCGACGAGGCCACGGGCATCGTGGAGATCGCGCGCGCGGTCGGCGTGGTGGCGGCCATCACGCCTTCCACCAATCCGGCCGCCACGCCGGCCAACAAGATCGTCAACGCGCTCAAATGCGGCAATGCAGTGATCGTCGCGCCCTCACCGAAGGGCTATGACGCGTGCGCGCTCTTGATTGAGTTCATTCACGCGCAGTTCGCGAAGGCGGGGCTCGATCCGGCGCTCGTGCAGATGCTCAGCGCGCCGGTGAGCAAGGCCGCGACGGCCGCCCTCATGCGCGAGGCCGATCTGGTGGTGGCGACGGGTTCGCAGGCGAACGTGCGCATGGCCTATGCGAGCGGCACGCCGGCTTTTGGGGTGGGGGCGGGCAACGTGGCGTCGATCGTCACGCGCACGGCGGATCTTCGCGATGCGGCGCACAAGATCGCCGCCTCGAAGACCTTTGACAACGCGACGAGCTGCTCGTCGGAGAACAGCGTCGTGATCGAGGAAGCCGTCTACGACGCCATGCTGCGCGAACTGGCCGCTTGCGGCGGCGTGCTGCTCGACGCCCAGCAGAAGGCGCAATTGCAGGCGGCGATGTGGAGCGAGGGCAAGCTCGCCGCGCGCTGCACCGCGAAATCCGCGCCGGAGATCGCGCGCACCGCGGGGCTTCACGACCTGGCCGCGCGCGAGCCCGCATTCCTGATGGTGGAGGAGACCGGTTTTGGCGCGAGCCATCCGTTCTCGGGCGAGAAGCTCGCGCCCGTGCTCACGGTCTATCGCGCCCGCGATTTCGACGCTGCCGCGGCCATCGTGCGCAGCCTCTATGCCTACATGGGCGCGGGCCACTCGGTCGGGCTGCATACGGGCGAGCCGGAGGCGGCCGTGACGCTGGGCTCGACGCTGCCGGTAGCGCGCGTGATCGTCAACCAGGCGCACTGCTTCGCGACGGGCGGCAACTTCGACAATGGCCTGCCGTTCTCGCTCTCGATGGGCTGCGGGACGTGGGGCCGCAACAACTTTTCGAGCAATCTCGGCTTTCGCCAGTATTTGAACATCACGCGCGTGGCGTATCCGATCGAGGAGCGCGTGCCCGAGCTCGATGCGCTGCTCGGCGACTATTTCCGGAGGTTCGGCCAATGAGCGCGCCCGCGACGATCCGCGCGCTGATCGAGATGCGCGCCGCGCAGTACCCGGACAAGCCCTTCCTGCTGGCGGCGCCCGATGAAAGCGCCGATGCCGCCGATAGCGCCGATATAGCCGATGAAAACCACGCCGGCGCGATGCTCACGTTCGGCGAATTGCACGCGCGTTGCCGCGCGCTCGAAGCGCGCTTTCGCGAGGCCGGCCTCAAGCCGGGCGATGTCGTTTCGGTGATGATGGGCAACGGCATCCAGACGGCCACGCTGCTGCTCGGCGCGATGTATAGCGGGCTGGTCGCGCACCCGCTGAACCTGCTGTGCCAGCCGTCCCAGCTTGCCTATATCGTCGAGCATTCGGATTCGCGCATGATCTTCGCGTGCGCACAGACCAGCGGCGCACTCGCGGCGGCCCTCGCCGCGCTGCGCGAGCCGGGCCGGCAGGGCATGAGGCGCGACGTTGCGCTCGTGCGCACCGAGCCGGACGCCGTCGGGCTGCCAGTGCTACCGGCGTTGCCTGCGCTGGAAACGGCGGCGGCAGATTGCGCGCCCGCATGGTCCGGCACAGCCCATGAGTTCGAGGATGCCCACGCACACGCACACGCACACGCACACGCACGCACCGACGCCAAAACCACCGACATCGCGCTCCTGATGTACACCTCCGGCACGACCGGCGCACCTAAGGGCGTGCTGCTGAGCCACGAGAACCTGCACGCGAATGCGCGCAACATCAGCGCCGAGCATCGTCTTGGCGCCGCAGACCGCGTGCTCGCTTCGCTGCCGCTCTACCACATCAACGGCCTCGTCGTGACCTTGCTCGCGCCGCTCTTTCACGCGGGCTCGGCCGTGCTGACGCCGCGCTTCTCGGCCCGCACGTTTTGGCGCGACGCAGCACGGTACGGCTGCACCTGGATCAACGTCGTGCCGACGATCGTCGCCTATCTGCTGAACGCCGACGATCCGCGCGGGCTCGATCTCTCGGCGCTGAAGTTCTGCCGCAGCGCTTCGGCGGCCTTGCCTGCCGACCACCATCGCGCATTCGAGGCGCGCTTCGGGATTGGCGTGATCGAGACCATGGGGATGACCGAGACCGCCGCGCCGGTATTCAGCAATCCGTATGAGGTATCGCGGCGCAGGGTCGGCAGCATCGGCTTGCCCTCGGGCAGCGAGGCGCGCGTGATCGACGGGCAGGGCCGCGAGTGCGCGCCAAACCAGTGCGGCGAGATCGTGCTGCGCGGCGAGCAGGTCATGCGCGGCTACTACAAGCGCCGCGACGACACTGCGAAGGCGTTCACCGCCGACGGCTGGCTGCGCACGGGCGACCTCGGCTATCGCGACGACGAGGGCTACTTCTACATCAACGGCCGCTCGAAGGAGCTGATCATCAAGGGCGGCGAGAACATCGCGCCGCGCGAGATCGACGAGGCGCTGCTGCGCCATCCGGGCGTGCTGGACGCGGCTGCTGTTGGCGTGCCCGACCCCGCCTACGGCCAGGAGATCGTCGCGTTCGTGGTGCCGCGCGAGGCGCACTGGCAGGGCGCGCCGGACCCCGCCGAGCTGCGCGCGCATTGCCTGCGCGAGCTGGGCCGCTACAAGACACCGAAAGAGTTCCGCTTCGTGAGCGAGCTGCCGCGCGGCCCCTCGGGCAAGGTCCAGCGGCTCAAGCTCGTGGCGCCAGCCAGCGGTTGACGCGCATCTGCACGCCGCTTGCCCCGGCTACGCAAGCGGGGCACCAAACGCAGAAGAAAACGCACAAGATAGAGACACAGCAACCATCCTGCATGGGACCAGAGTAAGCCGCTCAAGCGGCAACTCCGATCGACATGCGTTGCATGGGGCCAGCGTAAGGCGCTAAAGCGCCAACTCTGGCCGACAGGAGACACCATGAAACAGCACGCGCAGCGTATCAAGACGCGCCATATCATCCTCGCGGTCATGTGTTTGATGTACTTTATCTCTTACATAGATCGGGTAAACATCGCAGTCGCCGGGCCGTTGATTCGCCACGAAATGGGCCTCACCACGGTGCAGCTCGGCTTGGTGTTTTCGGCGTTCGCGTATCCGTACGCCGCCATGCAGATCATCGGCGGCTGGCTCTCGGACAAGTACGGCCCCAAGCTCGTGCTCACGGTGCTCTCGCTGATCTGGGGCGCCGCGACGCTCGCAACGGGCTTTGCCGGCGGCGTCACGATGCTGGTGCTGCTGCGCTTCGCGTTAGGCGTGGGCGAGGGCGGGGCGTTCCCCACCGCCACGCGTGCCTTCACGTACTGGATGCCAGTGGGCGAGCGCGGCTTCGCGCAGGGCATCACGCACAGCTTCGCGCGCCTGGGCGGCGCGATCACGCCGCCGCTCGTACTCGCGGTGGTGGTCGCGGGCGGCTGGCGCGACGCCTTTATCCTGCTCGGCGTCGCGAGCCTCGCGTGGACCGTGCTCTATCTGTGCATATTCACGAATTCGCCCGAGCAGAACCGGCGCGTCACGCCAGAGGAGACCGCCGAGATCGGCTACCGGCGCGGCGACTGCGAGCGCGCGAAGCGCATGCCCACGCCGTGGCGCAAGCTCATGCGGCGCATGTGGCTCGTCACGTTCGTCGACTTTTGCTATGGCTGGCTGCTGTGGGTCTATCTGACGTGGCTGCCTTCCTATCTGAAGGAGTCGCGCGGCTTCGACCTCAAGCAACTCGCGCTCTTCACGGCGCTGCCGCTGCTCGCGGGCGTGGTGGGCGACACGCTGGGCGGCGTGGTCTCGGACCGGCTCTTCAAATGGACGGGCCGCCTGCGCTTTGCGCGTTGCGCGGTGCTCGTCACGGGCATGGGCGGCTCGCTCGCGTTCCTGCTGCCCATGGTGTCCGCCACCAACCCGATGGTCGCGGTGATCTTTCTCTCCGCGTCGTTCTTCTTCCTCGAGATCACGAACCCGGTGCTGTGGACGCTGCCGCTCGACATCGCGGGCAAATACGCGGGCACGGCGGGCGGCATGATGAACACGGGCTTCGGCATCGCCGGCATGGTCTCGCCGGTCGTGTTCGGCTACCTGATCGGGCGCACCGGCAGCTATGATGTGCCGTTCACCATCTCGGCGGGGCTGCTCGCGCTCGGCATCGTCGCGGCGCTCTTCATCGATCCGGGCCGCACGGTCGAAGCCGACGAGGAGCGTGAGCGGCGCATGGGCACCGCGGAGGCCGGCGCCTTCGCGTTCCTCGACTCGATGCCCGCGGTGCGGCTCGAGCGGCACACCTTGCGGCGGCCGCTGCGGTGGTGGCGTTAAGGCGCCAGGGCGTTGCGGCGCGGGGGCTGCCAGAGCGTTACGCGCCGCCGTCGAGCTTGCGCAGGCGCCAGATCAGGCTCGAGGTATCGAAGCGGCTGCCGCCAAGGCGCTGAACGTCGCCGTAGAACTGGTCGATGAGCGCGGTGACCGGCAGCGCCGCGCCGTTGCGCTTGGCTTCGTCCAGACAAAAGCCGAGATCCTTGCGCATCCAGTCCACGGCGAAGCCGTAGTCGAACTTGCCCGCCATCATCGTCTGGCCGCGGTTGTCCATCTGCCAGCTCGCCGCGGCCCCTTTGCCGATCACGTCGAGCACGAGCGCCATGTCGAGGCCCGCACGCTCGCCGAAGTTGATCGCTTCTGCAAGGCCCTGAACGACGCCGGCGACAGCGATCTGATTGACCATCTTCGCAAGCTGTCCCGCGCCCGCCGCGCCGATCAGCGTGACGGCCGCCGCATAGTGGGCGAGCGTGGGCTCGGCGCGCGCGAAGCTCGCGGCGTCGCCGCCGCACATGATCGTGAGCTTGCCGTTCTGCGCGCCCGACTGGCCGCCCGAAACCGGCGCGTCGATGAAATGCAGGCCGAGCGGCGCGGCGCTCTCCGCTAGCTCGCGCGCCACGTTGGCCGAGGCGGTCGTGTGGTCGACGAACACGGTGTCGCGCGCCATGCCGGCGAAGGCGCCGTCCGGGCCGAGCGCGATGCTGCGCAGGTCGTCGTCGTTGCCGACGCACGCGAGCACCAGCTCGGCGCCCTGGGCCGCTTCGCGCGGCGTCGCGGCCGAGCGCCCGCCATATTCGGCGACCCATTGCGCGGCCTTGGCGCCGGTGCGGTTGTAGACGGTCACGTCGAGCCCGGCCTTCGCGAGATGACCGGCCATCGGATAGCCCATCACGCCGAGCCCCAGAAACGCGACGCGGCGTACCGGGTTGGGTGTGGGCGAGGTTGCGGATTGGCTCACTGTGGCTCCTTGCGGTGAAGTGTGAAGAAAGGGGCGGGCTTCATTATGTCAGCTATCGGCACGGGGAATTTGGTGGGGCTGTTGGCGCTCCCGCCCGCCGGCTCATCGGTTCGCCGTACGTTGGACTCAACGATTGCGCACATCTGGTACTAACGGCCGGTGTTTTTGTCCGCCCATACTCGATTCACAACACCATGACGTTCTCGGGTCGACCGCGAAGCATGGGGCCGCACACAGTGCGGTCGGCTAATGGAGACAACGATGCTCAGGTACCTGATCGGAATCGGCATTCCTTTTCTCGGCGTCGTCGGCATGCTGCCCTGGGTGGCGGCGCAGGACCGCTATGTCTTCGGCGTGCCCTTCATCTACGCGTGGATCTTCGCCTGGTTCCTGCTGACCTCCGCGTGTCTCTTCATCTGTTGGCGCTGCTTCGACCGGCATCGCTACGCGAACGAGGCTTGAGCCGTTCGCCGGCGCAAACCGGCCCCGACCGGCGCAAGAAACGCGGTAACCCGTTAGCCCGCTCGCCACGTTCACCGCCGCCCATCCTGATGTCGCCATTGCGGAGTGCCGTGCATGTCCACTCTCGTCTTCTTCCTCCTGATCGCGTTTTCGCTGTACCTCGCCATCCGCTCCCGGCGCGGTCACGGCAAGCAGAGCGTGCACGACTTCTTCGTCGCCTCGCGCCAGTTCGGCACCGCATTCGTGTTCTTCCTCACGGCAGGCGAGATCTACAGCATCGGCACGATGGTGGGCTTTCCGGGTGGCATCTACGCAAAAGGGCCGACCTATGGCGTCTGGTTCCTCGGCTATATCCTGCTGGCCTATCCCATCGGCTATTTCATTGGCCCGCGCATCTGGGAGGCCGGCAAGCTCCATAACGCGATCACCCAGGCGGACCTCTTCAAGGGCCACTACCGGAGCCGCGCGCTCGAGCTGATCGTCGCGGGCTCCGCCATCCTGTTCCTGATCCCCTGGGGCCAGTTGCAGTTCACGGGCCTCGTCGCGGCGCTCAAGGGCTTGGGCTGGAATGTCCAGCCGGTCTGGCTGATCGTCGTGTGTGCCGCGCTGGCCTTCACCTATGTCGCCATCTCCGGCGTGCGCGCCTCGGCGTGGATCTCCGTGCTCAAGGACACATTGATGATGCTGGCGATCGTCGTCACGGGCGTGGCCGCCGCATGGATGGCGGGCGGCACCCACGAGGTGTTCCAGGCCGCGAGCCACCAGGTCAGCAACACCATGACGGCCCCGCAGTTGCGCTTCTCCATGAGCACGATCGTGTTCCAGTCGCTCGGCTTCTACATGATGCCGTTCGGCGTGCAGGGCTTCTTCACCGCGCGCGGACCCAATACGATCCGCCGCACGCAGATCGTGATGCCGCTCTACATGGTGATGTACCCGTTCCTCGTGATAGCCGCGTACTACGCGATCAGCGCGAACCTGAAGCTTGCTTCGCCCAACGACGCGTTCTTCGCGGCGGCCGTCCATCTGCTGCCCGGCTGGCTGCTCGGCTTCGTTGCTGCTGGCGCAGCGCTCTCGGGGCTGCTCGTGCTCGCGGGCATCTGCCTGGCGATCGGGCCGATCGTCACGCGCAACCTCATGCCGAACCTGCCCGAGGCTCGCCAGAAACGCACCGCCAAGTTCGTGATCGTGGCGTACCTGATGGTGTCGATCACGACCACGCTGTTCACGCCCAACCTCATGCTCGCGCTCATCAACACGACGCTGTATGGCGTGACGCAGTTCCTGCCCGGCATGCTGATCCTGCTCGCGGGGCGCCGCGTGCGGCCCGGCGCGGTGGCGGCCGGCATCGTCTGCGGCCAGCTCCTGGCGATCGTGTGCTATGCGCTCCATATTGGCTTTGGCGGCATCAATCTCGGGCTCGTGTGCCTTGGCGTGAATGTGCTCGTGCTCTTCATGGGGCATATCCTGATGCGGCCGTCCGGGCAGCGCTATGTCATGGCCGATCCCGTTCAGCATTCTTAGGGAGCCCGCTTGCTGGACCCATGCCGCGCCAGCATTGGACTCAACGATTGTGCGCATCTGGCACTAACCGGCGGTGTTTTTGTCCGCCCATACTCGATTCATAAACAGTATGACGATCTCGGGTCGACCGCGAAGCATGGGGCCGTACCCGGTGCGCTCGATTAATGGAGACACCCATGCTCAAGTATCTGATCGGAATCGGCATCCCTTTTCTAGGCGTCGTCGGCATGCTGCCCTGGGTGGCGGCGCAGGACCGCTATGTCTTCGGCGTGCCCTTCATCTACGCGTGGATCTTCGCCTGGTTCCTGCTGACCTCCGCGTGTCTCTTCATTTGTTGGCGCTGCTTCGACCGGCACCGCTACGCGAACGAGGCTTGAGCCGCTCGCCAGCGCAAACCGGCCCCGACCGGCGCAAGAAACGCGGTAACCCGTTAGCCCGCTCGCCACGTTCCCCGCCGCCCATCCTGATGTCGCCACTGCGGAGTGCCGTGCATGTCCACTCTTGTCTTTTCCCTCCTGATCGCGTTTTCGCTGTACCTCGCCATCCGCTCCCGGCGTGGCCACGGCAAGCAGAGCGTGCACGACTTCTTCGTCGCCTCGCGCCAATTCGGCGTGGCGCTCGTGTTCTTCCTCACGGCGGGGGAGATCTACAGCATCGGCACGATGGTGGGCTTTCCGGGCGGCATTTACGCAAAAGGGCCGACCTATGGCGTCTGGTTCCTCGGCTATATCCTGCTGGCCTATCCCATTGGCTATTTCATCGGCCCGCGCATCTGGGAGGCCGGCAAACTGCATAACGCGATCACCCAGGCGGACCTCTTCAAGGGGCACTACCGCAGCCGCGCGCTCGAGCTGATCGTCGCGGGCTCATCGATCCTGTTCCTGATTCCCTGGGGCGAGTTGCAGTTCACGGGCCTCGTTGCGGCGCTCAAGGGCTTGGGCTGGCACGTCCAGCCGGTCTGGCTGATCGTCGTGTGCGCCGCGCTCGCCTTCACCTATATCGCCATTTCCGGCGTGCGCGCCTCGGCCTGGATCGCCGTGCTCAAGGACATCCTGATGCTGCTCGCGATCGTCGTCACGGGCGTGGCCGCCGCATGGATGGCGGGCGGCACCCACGAGGTGTTCCAGGCCGCGAGCCACCAGGTGAGCAACGCCATGAGCGCGCCGCAGCTGCGCTTCTCCATGAGCACGATGCTGTTCCAGTCGCTCGGCTTCTACATGATGCCGTTCGCTGCGCAAGGCTTTTTCACCGCGCGCGGGCCCAATACGATCCGCCGCACGCAGATCGCGATGCCGCTCTACATGCTGATGTACCCGTTCCTCGTGGTGGCCTCGTACTACGCGATCAGCGCGAACCTGAAGCTCGCCTCGCCCAACGACGCGTTCTTCGCGGCCGCTGTCCATCTGCTGCCCGACTGGCTGCTCGGCTTCGTGGCGGCGGGCGCCGCGCTTTCAGGGCTGCTCGTGCTGGCGGGCATCTGCCTGGCGATCGGGCCGATCGTCACGCGCAACCTCTTGCCGAACCTGCCCGAGTCGCGCCAGAAACGCACTGCCAAGTTCGTGATCGTCGCGTACCTGATGGTGTCGATCACGACCACGCTGCTCACGCCCAATCTCATGCTCTCGCTCATCAACACGACGTACTATGGCGTGACGCAGTTCCTGCCCGGCATGCTGATCCTGCTCGCGGGGCGTCGCGTGCGGCCCGGTGCGGTGGCGGCCGGCATCCTCTGCGGCCAGGGTCTCGCGATCGTGTGCTACGCGCTGCATATCGGCTTCGGCGGCATCAATCTCGGGCTCGTGTGCCTTGGCGTCAATGTGCTCGTGGTCTTCGTGGGGCATATCCTGATGCGTCCGTCCGGGCGGCGCTATGCCATGCCCGATCCCGTTCACCATTCATCGTGAGTTGAGCCTGTCAATGAATCTGCATGCATCGTCTTCGTCGCCCGTACAGACCGAACGGTCCCGACAGTCAGCCGGCGTGGCTGGCCCGGTCACGGTATTCGCGGCGCGCCGCATCCTCACGCTCAACCCGGGCCAGCCGCACGCGACGCATGTAGCCGTGCGCGACGGCCGCATTCTCGCGGTGGGCACAAGCGAAGACGCCGCGCAGTGGAAGGCGCAATTCGGTGCGTATGCACTGGACGAGACGCTGGGCGACAAAGTGCTGATGCCGGGGCTCGTGGAAGGGCACTGCCACCTGATGGAAGGCGCGGTATGGGACGCGGCCTATGTGGGTTACTACGACCGGCGCGGCCCGGACGGCACGTTGTGGCCCGGCCTGCGCTCGCTCGACGCGGTGCTCGCGCGACTGGCCGAAGCGGAGCGCGCCATGACCGACGACGGCCCGCTGCTCGCCTGGGGCTTCGATCCGATCTACTTCGGCGCGTCGCGCCTCACGACGCGCGAGCTCGACACGGTCTCGGCGAGCCGCCCGATTGCGATCCTGCATGCGAGCGTGCACTTGATGAACGTGAACAGCGCGATGCTCGCGCTGGCGGGCATCGACGAGGACACGGACATCGACGGCATCGCGCGCGACGCAGACGGCCAGCCCACGGGCGAGCTGCAGGAGTTCGCCGCGATGTTCCCGATTTATCAGGTGATAGGCGGCAAGCTCGCGATCGCGGCCAGCGAAAAGCCGCACGCGGTCTGGAATTTCGGGCGCGTGGCGCAGCTCGCGGGCGTGACGACGGCCACCGATCTCGTCAACGACCTCTCGCCCGAGGGCAACCGCACCTTGCATAGCGTGACGGCCGACCCCGACTACCCGGTGCGGATCGTGCCCGCGTTCGCGCCGCAGCGCAATCCCGCGCAGCGCGCGGCTGGCGTGCTGGAGGCCATGGCGGGCAACACCGACAAGCTGCGCTTCGGGCCCGTGAAGTTCATCGTCGACGGATCGATCCAGGGCTTCACCGCGCGCGTGCGCTGGCCCGGCTACGCGGGTGGGCAGCCCAACGGACTCTGGCTGATTCCGCCCGAGCAACTGGTCGAGGTGTTCGAGCCGTACCATTGCGCAGGGCTGCAACTGCATATCCACACCAATGGCGACGAGGCAACCGAGGTCGTGCTCGATGCGCTCGCAACCTTGCTCGCGCGCCACCCGCGCCCCGATCACCGGCACACGCTGCAGCACTGCCAGATGGCGGACGCCGCGCAGTTGCGGCGCATTCGCGCGCTCGGCCTGTGCGTGAACTTCTTCGCGAATCACGTCTACTACTGGGGCGACGCGCACTATAGCCAGACCATGGGCCCGGACCGGGCGAACCGCATGGATCCCGCGGGCTCGGCGCAGCGCATGGGCATTCCGTACGCGCTGCATTCGGATGCGCCCATCACGGCGCTGAGCCCGCTCTTCACGGCATGGTGCGCGGTGCGGCGCGAGACGGCGTCGGGGCGCGTGCTCGGCGAGGCGGAGCGCCTGAGCGTGGATGAAGCGCTGCACGCGATCACGCTGGGCGCCGCTTATACGCTGCGCCTCGATCATTTGATCGGCAGCATCGAGGTGGGCAAGTTCGCCGATTTCGCGGTGCTCGACGAAGACCCGAGCACCTGTGCGCCCGAGCGCCTGAAGGACGTGCCCGTGTGGGGCACGGTGCTCGGCGGACGTGTGCTGCGCGCGCCGAGATGAAAGCCGCCGCCGCTTCATCGCCCGTGCCTGCGCCGATCGACCTGGCCGTGGTTGGCGGCTATCTCGGGGCGGGCAAGACCACCGTGGTCAACCGCCTGCTGGAGGCGCCGCACGGCAAGCGCATCGCAGTGCTCGTGAACGATTTCGGCGCCGTGAATATCGACGCAAGGCTCGTGCGCGCGCGCAGCGACGACGTGATCGAGCTCGACAACGGCTGCATCTGCTGCACCATAGGCGGCGCGCTCGTCGACGCGCTCGGGCGTGTAGCCGCGCGCGCGGACCGGCCCGATCTGCTGCTGATCGAGGCGAGCGGCGTATCGGACCCGGCGAAGATCGCGCAGGTGGGTTTGCTCAACGGCGCGTTCCGCCTCACCGCGGTGCTCGTGATCGCCGACGCGCTCGAGCTCGTGCATACGCTCGCCGACCCGCTCGTGGGCGCGATGGCGCAGCAGCAGATCGACAGCGCGAGCGCGGTGATCGTCACCAAGCTCGACCTGATCGAGGCCGGTGCGCGCGAGCGGGCCGTCGCCGACGTGCGCGCGCTCGCGCCCACTGATATCGTCGTGGCCGCCGATCACGGGCGTGTGCCGCTCGCGCTGCTGTTCGACGCCAGCGTGGCCGAGCGGCGCGCGCTCGCCGACGCGGGGCGCTGGCAGCGCCGGGCCGTGGGGCCGCCGATGCCGGCATTCACGAGCGTGGCGATTGCCGTGCCCGAAGTGCTGGACAAGGCTCGCCTGCGCGCGTGGCTCAAGGCGCTGCCGCGTACGGTCCTGCGCGCGAAGGGGTTCGTGCGCGTTGCCGATGCGCAGGGCGATATCAGCACGCGCGTGTGCCAGGTGGCGGCGCGGCGGCTGCGCATGTCGGCGGCGACGCAAAGCGAGCAGGGGAGCGAGAGTGCGGAAAGCACAATGGTGTTCATTGGTTTTATCGATATGGAGACCGAAGCGATGTTGCGCGATGGTCTCCACGAGTGCGTCCTTCAGGCCGTGCAGGTGTGAGTGCCGAGTGGCGCCGGGTAGCCAGGCCCGGCGCGCACGGCGCACATCCGGTTCATGCGCGAATGCACGCGTTATAGACGGGTCTACCGCGCCCCACCCATTGCCACGCGCCGCGCGACCTGCCTGCGCCCCACCCAGGCGGCCGAAAGCGCACTCACCAGACCCGCGCACAGTGTATAGACACAGATCAGCCACGGATCGCCGCCATTGCGCTGCAGCAGCCATGTCGCCATGATCGGGCTGATGCCGCTCGCGAAGATCCCGGAGAACTGATACACGAACGAGATGCCGGAATACCGCACATTGGCGTCGAAAAGCTCCGCGAAGAGCGCCGCCTCGGGTCCGTACACCGACGCATACACGACGCCGAGCGGAATGATCACCGCGATCCACACAAGCAAGGGCTCACCGCCGCTGTGCTTCATGAGCCAGAAGCCGAAGAACGAGGAAAAGCCCGTGAGCAGCGAGCCCCAGAAATAGATGCGCGTGCGGCCGACACGATCCGAGAGCCGGCCGAACAACGGAATCGTGAAGATCATCACGAACGCGGCGGCCATGACGGCGAGCAGGGCGTCGGTGCGCGAGAGCTTGAGCGTCTGCGTGAGGTAGGCGATCGTGAACACGGCGAAGACGTTGAAGAACACGCCGTCGATGAAGCGCGCGCCCATGCCCGCGAGCACGTTGCCGGGGTAGCGGGTGAGCACCTCGGCAATCGGCACGCGGATTTCCGCGCCCGACTGCTTCACGCGTTCGAACTCGGGCGTTTCCATCACGCGCAGTCGGATATACATGCCGATGGCCACGAGCGCGAAGGAGAGGAAGAACGCAACGCGCCAGCCCCACGCGAGGAACTGCGCATTGCTGAGCGTGGAAGAGAGCACGGCGACGACGCCCGAGGCGAGGCACAGCCCGATCGCAAGGCCAATCTGCGGAATGCTCGCATAGAAGCCGCGCTTGCCCTCAGGCGCGTATTCGAACGCCATGAGCACGGCGCCGCCCCATTCGCCGCCGAGACCCAGGCCCTGTGCGACGCGCAGGACGAGCAGCAGCGAGGGCGCCCAGAGGCCGATCTGCGCATAGGTGGGCACCGTGCCGATCAGTACGGTGGCCACGCCCATGATGGAAAGCGTCATCACCAGCATGCTCTTGCGGCCTAGCCGGTCGCCGAAGTGGCCGAAGATCATCCCGCCGAGCGGGCGGCTCAGGAAGCCGACGGCGAAGGTGCCATAGGCGAGCATCGTCGATATGAGCGGATCGCCGCTCGGGAAATAGAGCTTGTTGAAAACGATGCCGGCGACCACGCCGTAGAGGAAGAAGTCATACCACTCGATGGTCGCGCCGATCAGGCTCGCGACGACCACGCGTCTCATCTGCCGGGCGTCGGCCCGAGGCAATGCGTTCATGGCTGTCTCCAGATTATTTGATCAGGTATCCTTTATTTCTGTTGCGTCCAGCGTATTGCGTCCAGCGTGCTCCGCGTGATTGCGCGCATCAGACGTGCGCTTCGGCGTGCTCCTTTCGCTGCGTGGCGAGCGCCGGGTGGTCCTCGAGAATCATGTCGGCGGCTTTCTCGGCGATCATGATGACGGGGGCGTTGGTATTGCCGGAGACGAGCTCCGGCATGATCGACGCGTCCACCACGCGCAGGCCGCCGAGGCCGTGCACGCGCAATCGGTCGTCGACGACGGCCAGCGCGTCGTGGCCCATCTTGCAGGTGCCCGCCGGGTGGTAGATGGACTGGCTGTAGCGGCGCGCCGCCTCCAGCAGCTCGGCGTCGGTCTGGTACTGCGCACCCGGCACGAACTCGGAGACGATGTGCGGCGCCAGCGAAGGCGCATCGGCAATGCGGCGCGCCACCCTGATGCCGCCGATCACGACGGGATGGTCGCGCTCGTCGGACAAATAGTTCGCGTGGATGGCCGGATACGCTAGCGGATCGGCCGAACGGATCTCGACACTGCCGCGGCTGTACGGCCTCAACTGGCACACCGACGCCGTGAAGGCCGAGAACGGATGCGCGCCCTTGCCGGGCTTGTCGGCGCTGAGCGGCTGCATGTGGAACTGAATGTCGGGGCGCTCGACGTCGGGGCGCGAGCGCGTGAAGATCGCCACCTGGCTTGCAGCGAGCGTGAGCGGCCCGGTGCGCCAGAGTGCGTATTGCAGCCCGATCCACGCCTTGCGCAGCGGGTGATTGACTTCGTCGTTGAGGGTGCGCTCGCGGGTGCGGAACACGAGCCGCACCTGGAGATGGTCCTGCAGGTTCTGCCCGACGCCAGCCAGTTCGTGCAGCACGGGTACGCCGGCATTGCGCAGGACTTGCGCGGGGCCCACGCCGGAATGCTGAAGAATCTGCGGCGAGCCGATCGCGCCGGAAGCGAGAATGACTTCGACGCGCGCGCGTGCCCGCTTGCGCTCGCCGTCCTGCAGGTATTCCACGCCCACCGCGCGCCGTCCTTCGAATAAAACCCGGCACGCTTGCGCGCGCGTCGCCACGATCAGGTTGCTGCGATGCCGCGCGGGCTTGAGAAAGCCCTTCGCGGTGCTCCAGCGAAAGCCCTTGTACGCCGTTTGCTGAAAATAGCCGACGCCTTCCTGGGTCGCGCCGTTGTAGTCCTGGTTGAGCGGAATGCCGATGTCCTGCGCGGCGGCGATGAAGTGATCGGCAATGGGGCGGCGCAGCCGCAGGTCGGAGACCTTGAGCGGGCCGCCGGTGCCGTGCCATTCGTTCGCGCCGCGCTCCTGGTCCTCGGACTTCCTGAAGTAGGGGAGCACGTCGGCGTAACGCCAGCCGCGGTTGCCGAGCGCGGCCCAGCGGTCGTAATCCTCGCGTTGTCCGCGCACGTAGAGCAGGCCGTTGAGCGAGCTCGATCCGCCGAGCACCTTGCCGCGCGGCCAGTCGATCTGGCGGCCGGCCACGCCTTCGTCCGGCTCGGTGCGATAGCACCAGTCGAGCGTGGGGTCGTGCATGGTCTTGAAGTAGCCAACCGGGACGTGGATCCACGGGTTGGAGTCTTCACCGCCCGCCTCGAGCAGCAGCACCGTGTTGCGAGGATCGCTGCTCAGGCGGTTGGCGAGCACGCAGCCCGCCGATCCGGCGCCGACGATCAGGTAGTCGACTTCGTATTCCATGAATCCCGTCTCCTCGAAATCCAGGCGCGGCGCGGCGTATTGGGTCGTTCCGCCTCGTGCCGCGTTTTTTGGATCAATGTCGTGGATAGGGAGACCGGCCGCAAGCGCGAATGGTGCGGGTACGCTGAAAGTGAAACGGAAAGTGCGGAAACGGAATCAGAAGTCGGTGGCGTGGCGGGCGTGTTGCACTGCCGAATGTGCGCTGAACAAGCACTGAATCGGCGCCGGGGCAGCGCCGCATGGGCACACCGGTGCGCGAATCAAAGCAACGTAGCGCTGGCTCAGCGCGCGTTCATGCCAGCGACAACCCCTGGAGCAACGGCGCGAGTCGGCTCGCCGTTTCCCGCATGCGGCCAACGGCTTCCAGCAGCTCGTTGAGCGTCGTGCGCGCAGTGGGCGCATGCACGGCGAGCGCAGCGAGCACACGCTTGCTGCCGGGCTCCTGCACCGGCACCGCGATGGCCACCATGCCGCGCACGAACTCCTCGTTGTCGATGCCGATGCCGCGCACCGCGAGCCGGTCGAGCTCGGCTGCGAGCGCCTGCGGGTCGGTGAGGGTGCGATGCGTCATCTTCGTGAGCACGAGGCGCTCGAGCAGCGTGTTGCGCTCGAGCGCCGTCATCTGCGAGAGAAAGAGCTTGCCGCTCGCGGTGCAGTGCAGCGGCACATGCATGCCCGGGCGCATTTCCATGCGCAGCGGCTCCGTCGTCTCGACGCGCTCGATATAGAGCACGCGGTCGCCATCGAGCGCCGTGAGGTTGCAGGTTTCGCCGAGCGCTTCCACGAGTGCGCGCAGCAGCACGCGGCACGAGCGTGTGAACGTGTTGTTGGCGAGCGTGGCCAGCGCGAGTTGCGCCGCGCGCGGGCCGAGCGCGATGCTGCGGTCGTTACCGCGCGAATCGGGCATGTGGACCACGTAGCCGCGCGTCTCCAGCGAGTCGATGAGCCTGAGCAGCGTCGCCTTGGGAATATGCAGCCGCGTGGACAACTGGGACAGCGTGTACGGCTGGCCCGCCGCGGCCAGTTGCTCCAGCACGACGAGCGCGCGCAGCACGCGTGCATCGTCCGTCGACGCTTCGTCGCGCGGCGCTGGGGCGGTGTCTCGCATAGGTCTCCTCCGGGTTTTCCTTAAGCCTGTTTTTTCTGCCGTTTTTTTGAATGCGCGGCGTGCGGAATAATGGAACAAATTGTTCGAGTTTTCTAGCCCATTCTGGAATTGGCAGAAAGTTCGGCGGGTGAAATACCGGATTACCCTGATAGCCCCAATGCAGAAGTGCATTGAAGCGTCGTGCTGTACCAGGCGATACCAGGCCACTGGTCCTACCTGAGCAGATTTGGTCTGCCTAGAATTTTTTCAACGTAACGCACAAGCCAAGTGAGGCGTGCGGGACCGAATCGAAGAAGAAAGCAGGTTTGCATCGGATCAGAGACAAGCATCGGATGGGAGACAGGCATGACGAAAAAGCAGTCGGCAGCAACCGCGCTTGAAGCGGCGGCGATCACCGCCAGCGACGGGGAGCAATGATCATGGGATACAGCACCATTGAGCCGACCGCCACGGGCTTTGTCGGCGGCAACACCGGCTCCACCAGGTACGACCCCACCTACGACCCGCTCGTGTCCCCCGGCCCCGGGATCGGCAAGGACTACGCGCCGACTTACTGGGTTGGCACGGCGGGCACCCCGCCCGCCGACGACGGCCCTGTCACGAAGGACATCGACGTCGATGTCGCGATCATCGGCGGCGGCTATACGGGCCTTGCCACGGCGCTGTGCCTTGCACGCGAGCACGGCATCAAGGCGGTCGTGCTCGAGGCGAACCGCACGAGCTGGGGCTGCAGCAGTCGCAACGGCGGGCAGGGGCAGAACGCCTCGGGCCGCCTGTCGCGCTCGCAGTGGATCGAGCGCTGGGGCAAGGACGTCGCGCTCAAGATGCACGACGAAATCCAGCAGGGCTTCAATCACTTCAAGGAGCTCGTTGCCGAGATCGATTGCGATCCGCAGCCGGGCGGCCACTTCCTGATCGCGCACCGGCCGCGCATCATGGCCAAGCTCGCCGCCGAGGCGAAGGTCTGGAAGGACGTGTTCGGCTATTCGTCCGAGCTGATCGACGCACGGACCTTCCGCCGCGAATTCATCGACGACCACGAAGCGTGCGGCGCGCTGCACGAGCCCGAGGGCATCGGCATCCATGCACTGAAGCTTGCGTTCGGCTACCTGCGCCTCGCGCGCGCGGCCGGTGCGAAGGTGCACACGAGCAGCCCCGTGATGGGCTGGGAAACCATCAACGGCGTGCATCACCTGCGCACGCCGGGCGGGATTGTGCGGGCGCGCGCAGTCGGCATCGCGACCGGCGCGTACACTGCGCAGACGCTGCATCCTTCGCTGCGCAGCAAGGTCATGCCGATCCTCTCGAACTCGATGGTGACGCGTGTGCTGACCGACGCGGAGATCGCCGCGTGCAACTTCCGCACGACCCAGGTGCTCACGGACACGCGCACGCTGCGCTTTTACTATCGCTTCCTGCCCGACCGGCGCCTGCAGATCGGCAGCCGCAGCGCGATCACGGGCCAGGACGCGCCGAATCCGCGCCACCTCGAGCTGCTCAAGGAAGGCATGGCGCGCAAGTTCCCGGCGCTGCGCGGCGTGCAGATCGACTACTCATGGTGGGGCTGGGTGGACGTGAGCCACGACATGATGCCGCGCGTGTGCCAGCCCGATCCGCGCCAATCCGTGTATTACGCGCTCGGTTACGGCGGCAATGGCGTATCGTATTCACAGCAGGCCGGGCGGCGTCTCGCGGAGCGCATCGCCGGCAAGGGCGCGCAACAGACGCTGCCGATCTTCACCTCGCCGCTGCCCGGCCACCCGTTCGCGCCGTTCAGGCGCATCGGTCAGCGCATGCTCTATCTGCAGTACTTCAGGCGCGACGAGAAGCCCTGAGGGCGGATTGGACCATGTGGTCTGCCATCTGGTCTGGACCATCTGGTCTGGACCAATGGTCTGAGCCGCCTGGCCATGGCTTGAGCGGTCATGGCTGGCGGCACGCACACGCGCTGCAACACGTTCGAACAACGAATCAAACAACAGCGAATAACAACCATCCGGGCAACGGGCATGCGCTGGTGCGCAGGCTTCCCCGTCACGGATGGCGCGCGTGCAGGCGCGCCCTCGCGGAGTCCCGCGAACGCGCCCGCACCCGAACAACCAGGATTTGGAATCTGGAGGTGACATGCAACCCTCGATGGACAATAGTCAGTTGAAATGCGGGCTCAAGCAGCGCCACATGACGATGATCGCGCTAGGCGGCGTGATTGGAGCGGGTCTCTTCGTTGGCAGTGGCGTCGTAATCCAGCAGACAGGGCCGGCCGCGGTGCTGTCGTTTCTCATCACCGGCGGTCTCGTGGTGCTGGTGATGCGCATGCTCGGCGAAATGGCCTGCGCCATGCCGGCAGTCGGTTCGTTCTACGAATATGCGCGGCTCGCGTTTGCGAGCTGGCGTGGACCTGGCAAGCTCGCGGGCTTTCTCACCGGGTGGATGTACTGGTATTTCTGGGTGATCGTGGTGGCCGTGGAGGCGGTGGCGGGCGCCAAGCTCGTGCAGTTCTGGATCCCCGACGTGCCCGCCTGGCTGATCAGTCTCGTGCTGCTGGTGCTACTGAGCGCGACGAACTTGATCTCGGTCGGCAGCTACGGCGAATTCGAGTTCTGGTTCTCGTCGATTAAGGTGGCGGCCATCATTGTGTTCCTGTTTCTCGGTGGCCTGTATGTGCTCGGGCTGTGGCCTGCTTCGCTGCACACGACGGCCGTGCTGCCGACGCTGCTCAGCCATGGCGGGCTCATGCCGAAGGGGATAGGGCCGGTGCTCAGTGGCGCGGTAGCGGCAACGGGCTTTTACTTCGGCGCGGAGATTGTCACGATTGCAGCGGCCGAGGCGCATGAACCCGCGAAGGCTGTCGCCAAGGCGACCAACTCGGTGATTACCCGTGTGCTCGTGTTCTATGTGGGCTCGGTGTTGCTCGTGGTTGCGCTCGTGCCGTGGAATTCGCCGCAGATGTCGACGCCTTATGTGAGCGCGCTTGAAGTGATGGGCCTGCCTGCCGCTGCCAACATCATGAACGCGATTGTGTTGACTGCGGTGCTTTCGGCGCTGAATTCGGGGCTCTATGCCGCCTCGCGCATGCTGTTTGCACTTACTCGCCATGGCGACGCGCCCAAGGCGCTCGCGAAGGTGAGCCGGCGCGGCGTGCCGGTTCGTGCGATTCTGCTTGGCACCGTGTTTGGGTATGTGTCGGTTGTCATGTCGTATGTTTCGCCGGATACCGTGTTCGCGTTTCTCGTTAATTCGTATGGCACGGTTGCTATCTTCGTTTATTTGCTGATTGCGCTTTCGCAGTTGCGGTTGAGGAAGCGTCTTGATGCGACGGCCGTTGGCGAGTTGCGTGTGAAGATGTGGTGCTTTCCGTATCTCACCTGGCTCTCGATTGGCGGTATGGTTAGTATTCTTGTGGCTATGGCGTTTATTCCGGAGCAGCGGAAGCCGCTTTGGCTTGGGGTTGTTAGCCTTGCGGTGCTGCTTGTGGCTTATGCCTGGTTCCATCGGCGTGGCCGGGGGCGCGAGGAAGAGCAGAGCTTCCTTACCTGGCCGGCTAATTCGATGGATCAGTATGCGGCTGATACCGGTGCCGGTAGCTTTCATGGGGAGTGAGGGTATCTGGCGATGCTCGGTGGTGCCAGGCGGGTTACACGGCAGCGTTATAAAGGTGGCCTTAACTTGTATTCGCGGCGGGCCGCAAGCGTTGCCCCTGTGCGGGGCGGCACCTACTTTTCTTTGCCGCGGCAAAGAAAAGTAGGCAAAAGAAAGCCGCTCACACCGCTAGTGTGACGCCGTTCACCACTGCGCTTAT
The DNA here is from genome assembly GCF_004524855.1 of Paraburkholderia pallida. Taxonomy (NCBI): domain Bacteria; kingdom Pseudomonadati; phylum Pseudomonadota; class Betaproteobacteria; order Burkholderiales; family Burkholderiaceae; genus Paraburkholderia; species Paraburkholderia pallida. Next base: position 253,630 of record NZ_CP038150.1, read on the forward strand.
TATCGGAGCGGCTCCGGGGCGTCTGTCACCACTCGCCGTCACCCGGAGTGACTAAGGGCTCATCCATCCGGCGGCGCTGCGCGCGCCGTGGGGTATAACCAAAACCATTGGGATGTACACGTATTCGCAGAACTCCACGTATTCAAATGGAGGCGCTCTCGCATATCAGTAGGACTCCAGTATATTAGGTGGCTGTACTCCCGCGTATTCGCCAGGCAGCCCGCGCGGTTTTCCTTGCAGACCCTTCCGCCCGCGCGTAGCGCGTGGCGGGAAGAATGAGCCCTTTGTCACTGGGGCGGAATGTGTGAGGTGACGGATGCTCCGGAGCCGCTCCGATTGGAAGCGCAGTGGGGGACGGCGTCACACTGGCGGTGTGAGCCGCTTTCTTTTGCCTACTTTTCTTTGCGGCTGCAAAGAAAAGTAGGTGCCGCCCCGCACAGGGGCAACGCCTGCGGCCCGCCGCGAAAACAAGTTAAGGCCAACTATCGACCCTTAGCGCCACCCGACGGGTACGAGGAAAATGGAAGATCTAACGATGGAACAGCTTGTGCGCAGCCATGACGTCCCAGACGAGTCCGCGATGACAACATCGCTCGCGATAGAAAAGCCCAACCAAATGATCTCGGTCCGAGACCACTTCGGCATCGACTCGCCCTTGAAGGTCCCAGCCTTCAGCGCCCGCGAAGCCCACGTCCCCGACCTCGACGAAGCATACCGCTTCAACCCCGAAGTCACGCTGGCCATCCTGGCCGGCTTCACCCGCAATCGCCGCGTAATGGTGCAGGGCCTTCACGGCACGGGAAAATCCACCCATATCGAGCAGGTGGCAGCACGCCTGAACTGGCCCTGCGTGCGCGTGAATCTCGACGGCCATATCAGCCGGCTCGACCTCGTCGGCAAGGACGCCATCGTCGTGCGCGACGGCCGCCAGGTGACCGAGTTCCAGGAAGGCATCGTGCCGTGGGCGCTCCAACGCCCAGTCGCGCTAATCTTCGACGAATACGACGCGGGCCGCCCCGACGTGATGTTCGTGATCCAGCGCATTCTCGAACGCGACGGCAGCTTCACGCTGCTCGACCAGAACCGCGTGATCCGCCCGCACCCATACTTCCGCCTCTTCGCAACCACCAACACCATAGGGCTCGGCAATCTCAACGGCCTCTATCACGGCACGCAAATGCTCAACCACGCGCAGATGGACCGCTGGAACGTGGTCGCGACCCTCAATTACCTGCCGCGCGAGGAAGAGGCCGGCATCGTGCTCGCACGTGTGCCGGAGATGGCCAACGACGCTGGCCGCGCACTCGTCGATTCGATGGTCGGCATGGCCGCGCTCACTCGCAAGGGATTCGCGAGCGGCGATCTGTCGACGCTGATGTCGCCGCGCACCGTCATCAACTGGGCCGAGAACTGCGAGATCTTCCGCGATCCCGCGCTGGCGTTCCGGCTCACATTCCTGAACAAATGCGACGAGGCCGAGCGGCCCATCGTCGCCGAGTATTACCAGCGCTGCTTCGGTGTCGACCTCGACGCAGCGCCGCCGGGTGCTGCATGACACCCACACAACCCACGCTGCCCTCGCGCGAAGCCGTGCGCGCCGCGTTGCGTCGCGAGGCGCTGTGCGCGGCCGCAGTGCGCGCGCTCACGGGCGACGCCGCGCTGCATTATCGCGGAGGCCGGCTGTGCCGGCAGTTGCGCCCGCTACCGCTTTACGCGCCGCATCTGCGCAGTAACGCCTACGAGGACGATTTCGCTTCGCTGCGCGGTGCCGCCGATGGGGCCGCGCAACGCCTCCTGCATTCCGATGCGGCGCTGCACCGGCTGCTATGCCCAGAGCCACCGATCGAGCGTCTCTTGTTCGAGCTTTTCGAGCAGGTGCGTTGCGAGGCGCAACTGCCACCGGGCATGCCGGGCCTCGCGCAGAATCTGCGGCATCGCTTCGATGCATGGTCGCGCGCGTATTGCCGCGCGGGCCTCAGCGAAGGCCATCTCGGCATCCTGCTCTACACGGTCGCGCAGATCGTCTGGTCTCGGGTGACCGGCTGGCCGGTGCTCGAGGAGACCGAAGACCTGATCGAGGCCACGCGCGCCGGCATCGTGCCCGCGATCGGCACGCAGCTCGCCGGCCTGCGCCGCCATCGCTCGGACCAGCGCGCCTACGCGCTGCACGCGCTCGTGCTGGCGCGCAGCGTTGCGGCGATGCTCGACGACGCGCGCGCCGCGGCCCGCGCCCAGGACGACGATGAAGACGCGCGCGAGCCCGACGACGCGCTGACGTCGTTCTCGCTCTGGGTGGACTTCGACGAGGCGGACGCCGACCTGCCCGCGCTCGCGCCAACCGGCGAGAGCCGCGTGCTGGGCGCGGCGGGGGAAGGCTATCGCGCCTACACGACGCAATACGACCGCGAGATCCGTCCGGCGACGCTCGTGCGCGAGGCGCTGCTGCGCGAGTACCGCGAGCGCCTCGATGAGCGCATCGCGGCGCGCGGCATCAACGTCGCGCGGCTCGCGCGCGTGCTGCAGGCAGCGCTCGCGGTGCCGCAGCGCGACGGCTGGCTGTTCGGCGAGGAGGAGGGCTGCATCGACGGCCGGCGTCTCGCGCAGGTCGTGAGCTCGCCCGCCGAGCGCCGCGTGTTCACGCGCGAGCGGCTGCAGCCGCGCGGCGATTGCGTGGTGGGCTTCCTGATCGATTGCTCGGGCTCCATGAAGGCGCATATCGAGCCGGTGGCGATGATGGTCGATCTGCTCGCGCGCGCCTGCGAGCAAGCGGGGCTTGCGAGCGAGGTGCTCGGCTTCACCACGCTCGCCTGGAACGGCGGGCGCGCGCGCAACGAATGGCTCGCGCGCGGACGGCCGCCGCATCCGGGGCGGCTGAACGAGACCTGCCACATGGTGTTCAAGTCCGCCGACGACAGCTGGCGACGTGCGCGCGGGGCCATTGGCGCGTTGCTCAAGGCCGACCTGTTTCGCGAGGGCGTGGATGGCGAAGCCGTCGAGTGGGCGTGCGCGCGGCTCGCGGCGCGCACCGAGGCGCGGCGCATCCTCGTGGTGATCTCGGACGGCAGCCCGATGGACGCGGCCACCGCCCAGGCGAACGACGCGTTCTATCTCGACAATCATCTGAAGCAGGTGGTGGCGCAACACGAGGCCATGCGCGACGTCGACGTGATCGGGCTGGGCGTGGGGCTCGATCTCAGCCCGTATTACCGGCACTGCGTTGCGGTCGACCTGGACGAGCCGCTCGATATGACGCGGCTCGCGGGGTTGGCGAGGTGGATTGGGGAGCGGCGGCGCTGATCCGATGCAAAGCGTACCCGGTCAGCAGGAATGTCGGAGAGCAAATTTGACGGATCCCAATTTCATTTAAAACATATTGGATTTTGCAACTATCCCTGTCGGATCGAGACTTCTCTCATATTGGGCATCGATTAAGCTAGCCATCTGATTCAGCGGCCACCGAGTATTTTTCAGATGAGCAACAATCCATTTCCCGATTTATCCGACGTGACGATCTGTGCGGTCGATACCATCAATCCCGCGTTTGCGGCGCGCGCGCTCGATATCTCGATGTCACAGTGCCGGTTTGGCGACGCGCTGCTCCTTACACACGAAGCCGTGTCCACGCGCGCACGAATCGTCAAGATCGACCGCCTCCAGTCGATCGTCGCGTACTCCACGTTCATGATCAAACAGCTTGGGCGCTACATTTCCACGCCATGGGTGCTCGTCGTACAGTGGGACGGCTACGTAGTGGACGGGTCGCAGTGGACCGAAGCGTTCTATCAATACGACTATATCGGAGCGCGCTGGCTCAATGCGAAGGAAGGCATTGAGGTGGGCAACGGCGGCTTCTCGTTACGTTCTTCGAAGCTGCTCAAGGCACTCGCAGACGAGCGGTTTGCCACCGGCACCGAGAGGCTCGAAGATGTCCTGATTTGCAATACCTGGCGATCGGTGCTCGAAAACGATTACGGGATCCGCTTTGCGCCGGCCGAATTGGCCGATCGATTCTCTTACGAATATGCGGTCCCCGCGCGTCCGTCGTTTGGTTTTCACGGTCTCATCAACATGTGGCGGCACATCGAAGACAAGACGATGCTGGAAATCATTCGAGATGTCGACATTCAGACGCTCTCTTCCCCAAGAGGGGTGGCTTTGCTAAAGATCTACTGCGATTTGAGAAAATTCGCGTGCGTGAAGGCAATATACCAACGTTACCGGCAATACTGGGGGGCGCAGGAGGTCTTGAACGCCTTTGTCCAGATCGGCATGCACAATGATTTAGCCTCCCATTACATGCGGATTTGTGACGCCGCCTGAACAGGTACATCAGTTTTTCAGCGAGTCAACCCCCTGACCGCGCACAGCACCAGCGAAGCCCCAATCGCCATCAGCACCCCAAACGCGAGCCGTCGCGTCGCGATCGAAGAAAGCGGTGGCGGGTAGCGACGCGCGGCAAGCGTCATGAGCATGACGACCGGCGCGGCGAGCATGGCCTGAACGCAAATCGACGAGCCCAGCTTCCCTTCATACATGCTGAACAGCACCCGCGTGAACGCCGTGAGCGCGAAGATGAGAATGAGCGCGCAGCGAATCTCGACCAGCTTGAGCGGCTGCCGGTAGAACTGGAAGATGAGCGGCGGCCCGGACACGCCGAACATCCCGCTCAGCAGGCCACCACACAAGCCGCTCACGAAAAAGCTGCGATCGCCCGAGCGCTCTGCGAGCGGCGTGGGCCGCAGCGCGGCGCTCAGCCCGCCGTACAGCACGACGCCGCCCAGCAGCAATTGCAGCACGCCCGATGCCGAAGCGCTCAGGTAATTGAGCAGCAGCACGCCCACGACCACCGAAGGCAGCGCGCCGAGCGTCGCGGCGCCGACCGCGCGCCAATCGATATGGTGGAGCTTGCCGTGCAGCGCGGTCGCGCTGTTCGTCAGCGTGACGAGGCTCAACAGGGTCGCGATGCTCGCGACGGGCGCGAGATCGAAGCCACTTGTCGCGCCCATGACGATCATGCCGAGTCCAAAACCCGTGATCGTCTGAAAATAACTGGCGGCGCCGATCAGGGCGATCAGCACCAGGACCTTCTCGTGCATCATGCTGCGTGGGGTTCCTTCGAGTGAGTGGCGGCGCGCTGGCGGGCCGTCTGCGCCTGGACCGCCGTCACGGCGATCACGTAAAAGATGTCTTCCGCGCTACAGCCGCGCGAGAGGTCGTTGGCGGGCTGGTTCAGGCCCTGCAGCAGCGGGCCGATGGCCTTGGCGCCGCCGAGGCGCTCGGCGAGCTTGTAGCCGATGTTGCCCGCGTCGAGGTTCGGAAATACCAGCACGTTGGCGTGGCCGCCGCACTGCGAATGCTCGATCTTGCGCTCGGCAATTTCCGCGACGATGGCCGCGTCGAGCTGCACGTCGCCATCGACGCACAGGGCAGGGCGCTGCGCGTGCACGCGCCGGGTGGCTTCGATCACCTTGTCGACCGAAGCATGGTGGGCGCTGCCGCTCGTCGAGAACGACAGCATCGCCACACGCGGGTCTTCCATCAGCAGGCTTTGCGCGCTGTCCGCGGCGGCCATGGCGATTTCGGCGAGCTGCCCGGCGTCGGGGTCCACCACGAGCGCGCAGTCCGAGAAGATCAGGCCTCCTTTGTAACGGTGAAACGGCTCGCACAGCATCATCAGGAAGAAGCTCGAGACGAGCTTGAACGAGGGCTCCACCCCAATCAACTGGATGGCCGTGCGCACGACGTCAGCGGTCGTGTGGAGCGCGCCCGCGACCGAGCCGTCCGCGTGGCCGAGGCGCACCATCAGGTTGGCGAAGGTGAGCGGCTTGGCGGCTTCTTCCCATGCGAGCGCGGGCGTCATGCCCTTGGCGCCGCGCAGCGCGACGAGCTCGTCGGCGAAGCGCGTACGCCAGGCGCTCGCTTGCGGGTCGATCAGCGTCATCTCGCCGATATCGATCGACTCGCGCGCGGCGCTCGCGTGCACGGCGGAGGGCTCTCCCACGAGCAGGATGCGCGCGATGCCTTGCTCTTTCGCGCGCGCCGCGGCGGCGAGCACGCGCGCGTCCTCGGCTTCGCACAGCACGATGCGCATGGGCGACATACGCGCGCCTTCGACAATGCGGTTCAGGGCTTTCATGGTGTCATGGGCTCAGTGAGCACTGGAATCATGCAGGCAAAAACGAACCAGAGAAACGCAAGCGGCCGCAGGCGGGTGAGCCGCCTGCGGCCGGTGACGCGTGGCCGGCGAGGTGCGTGCAGCTTCGCACGCGCGCCGGCCACTACCGGCGACTCAGACGTAATCCTTGTACTTGTCGAGCAGGCGCACGGGCTTCGAGAGCGCGTCGCGGCGGAACGGGTCGCCGAGTTCGCGCGTGCACATGATCTCGACGATGGTCGTCTTGCCCTGGTTCATCTGCATGTCGATCGCGCGCTTGAGCGCCGGGCCCACGTCTTCCAGCTTGTCGACCACGATGCCTTCGGCGCCCATCGCCTTCGCGATGCCGGCGAAGCTCGGGCTGTCGAGTTCGCCCGCCACGAAGCGGCGGTTGTAGAAGTCCACCTGGTTCTTCTTCTCCGCGCCCCACTGGCGGTTATGGAACACCACGGCCGTCACGGAGATGTTGTGGCGCACGCAGGTGAGCGTCTCCATCAGGCTCATGCCCCACGCGCCGTCGCCCGCGTACGAGACGGCCGGACGGTGCGGCGCCGCCACCTTCGCGCCGATGATGGTCGGGAACGCATAGCCGCAATTGCCCCAGCTCATCGCCGCGAAGAAGCTGCGCGGCTTGTTGAAGCGCAGGTAGCTGTTCGCGACCGAGTTGATGTTGCCGATGTCGGTGGACACCATCACGTCTTCGGGCATGGCCTTTTCGAGCTCGCGCAGCACCTGGCGCGGATGCAGATACTCGCCGCCGGTGGGCGGGCGCTCGTGCTTCTGCTCTTCGATCATGTCGAGGCTGTAGGCGTCGCGCTCGTGCGTCCAGCCGTCGAGCTCCTTCTCCCACATGGCCTTTTCAGTGGCGACCTGATCGGCGCGCTCGGCACGCGTGGCGTCGCATGCGAGCGTGCGGTTCGCGAGGCGCTCGGTCAGTGCGATTGCCGCGGCCTTCGCGTCGCCGCAGATGCCCACCGAGATCTTCTTCACGAGCCCGAGCATCTTGTGGTCGGCGTCGATCTGGATGATCTTCGCGTTCTTCGGCCAGTAGTCCATGCCGTGTTGCGGCAGCGTGCCGAACGGTCCGAGACGCGAGCCGAGCGCGATCACGACGTCGGCGCGCGAGATCAGCTTCATCGCGGCCTTGGAGCCCTGGTAGCCGAGCGGACCGCACCACAGCGGATGGTTCGCCGGGAACGAATCGTTGTGCAGATAGCTATTCACGACCGGCGCACCGAGGCGTTCGGCAAGGGCCTTGCACTCCTCGATCGCGTCGCCCATCACCACGCCGCCGCCCGAGATGATGACCGGGAACTTCGCATTCGCAATCAATTCCGCCGCTTCGTTCAGGCTCTCGTCGCCGCCTGCGCCGCGATCGAGACGGCGCGGCTGCGGAATCTCGGCCTTGATCTGGCCATAGAAGTAGTCGCGCGGAATGTTCAGCTGCGTCGGGCCCATTTCGGACATCGCACGGTCGAAGCAGCGCGCGGTGTACTCGGCCATGCGCGCGGGGTGCGTGACGTGGCCCTGGTACTTGGTGAATTCCTGGAACATCGGCAGCTGGTTGGCTTCCTGGAAGCCGCCGAGGCCGATACCCATCGTGCCCGCTTCCGGCGTGATCATCACGACCGGGCTATGCGCCCAGTAAGCCGCCGCGATGGCCGTCACGCAGTTGCTGATGCCGGGACCGTTCTGGCCGATCACGACGCCGTGACGGCCGGAGACGCGCGAGTAGCCGTCCGCCATGTGCGCGGCGCCCTGCTCGTGGACCACGGGAACGAGGCGGATGCCGGCGGGCGCGAAGATGTCCATCGCGTCCATGAACGCCGAGCCCATGATGCCGAACATGTCGGTCACGCCGTTGGCCGCAAGGGTCTCGACGAAGGCTTCGGAGGGGGTCATGTCCTGCGGGCCGTTGGCCGTTGCCGTCTGGGTAGGGGTCTTGTCGCTCATCAGCTGTCTCCGGTTGTCGTGTGACGGAATTGCGTGTTTCGAATGCTATTCGCCGCGTTTTGCGGATCAAGCAATTCCGTCCTTGATGGGTGAATCTGAAATGGAATGGAACGATTCGTTTCAAAAACAGGTTGGGCCGCAGTTAGCCGGGTCACGCGGGCTGCTTCGGGCGCTCCTTGCGGAACGCGCGCTTCACGGCGATCAGGCCGTCGCGGAACTCGAACAGATCGCAGCCTTCGGCTTCGATGCGCCAGCCTTCGGCGTGCGTGCCCGTGAACACCCATTCCGATACGCCGCGCTCGCCCGCGACGTAGTGGCGGCCGTGGCCCCAGTGCGCGTCGGGGAAGGTGCGAAACACCGCTTCGAAGGCGGCGCGCACCGCCTCGCGGCCGACGAAACGGGTGCCGTAGATCTCGGGCCCGCCGGCCGCGTCGAACACGCAGTCCTCGGTCATGAACCCCATCAGCGCCGTGGCGTCGTGGCGGTTGAATGCGTCGGAAAAGGCGGCGAGCGTGTCGGCGGTAACGGCGGCTTGAGCGGTGAGCGTGTCTGCCATGCATGTCTCCTCGGATCGGGTGGAAAGCCGGTGCCGTGCGTCGGGCAATCGACGCGCTCGGCACGGTATAGCGACACGTTAGAGATCGCCCGTTGAGGCGGGTAGCACCAGTGCGGAGGATTCGCCTGGGCCAGCGCGCAGGCAGGCTGCGCGCGGCTCGGCGGGGAGGGGAAGACTGAAGGGCGGGAGTGCGAGCGGAGCGCTCCGCAGCGCCGCCGGGAGGGCGGCGAGCAAGGTTGCCAGCGGAGCCGCCGGCAGGATCGGCGGTAGCGTTGCTACGCGGGCTGCTGCTGGCGCACGACTTGCGCGAGTGCGCGCACGCCGGGCTCGATCTTCTCGAGCTTGATCGCCGAGAAGCCCATGCGGAACCAGGGGCTGCGCTCGGCTTCATCGGCGAAGAACACGCCGCCGGGTTCGATCAGGATGCCGGCTTCACGCGCGTCGTCGGCGAGACGCGCGGCGTCGAGCCACGGCGGGCCTTCGACCCAGCACGACGCGCCGCCCGTGACCGGCACGTAGCGCACTTCGGGCAGATGGGCGTCGAGCGCCGCCATCAGCGCCTGCGCGCGCTCCTTGTAGGCATGCGCGAGGCGGCGCAACAGCGCGTCGTGGTGGCCGAGCGCGAGGAACGTCGCGAACGCGCGCTGGATATAGGCGACGGGGTGGCGCACCATCAGGCGGCGCAGCGCGCGCAGCTCGCGGATCAGCTCCTGCGGCCCCACCACGTAGCCGAGCCGCAGGCCCGGCGCGAAGGTCTTCGAGAGGCTGCCGACGTAGATCACGCGGTCTGCCGTATCGAGGCTCTTCAAGGCCGGGTGCGGCGTGCCGGAGAAGGTGTTCTCGCTCTCGTAGTCGTCCTCGATGATGACGAAGTCGTGGCGCTGCGCGAGTTCGAGCAGCGCACGGCGGCGCTCGATGGGCATGGTGGCCGTGGTCGGGCACTGGTGGCTCGGCGTGACGTAGACGTAATCGCAGCGCGCGAGCGAATCGGCGAGACGCTGCGGGTCGATGCCCTCGGCGTCCACGGGCAGCTCCAGCAGATGCGCGTTGCGGTTCACGAAGATGTTGCGCGCGTCGGGGTAGCCCGGGTTCTCGAAGCCCACCGTCGTGCGCTTGCCGCAGAGCAGGTCGGCCACGAGATACAGCGCCTGCTGGCAGCCGTTCGTGATGATGATTTCCTCGGGCATCGCGAACACGCCGCGCCGCGGCAGCACGCGCGTGCGAATCTGCTGGATCAGCGATTCGTCGTCGCGCTCGATCAGGTCGGGCGCCCAGTTGCGGATCTCCATGATCGAGAGCGCTTTCATGCAGCACTCGCGCCAGTCGTTGGTCGGAAAGAGCGATTGATCGAACTGCCCGTAGATGAACGGATACGCGTAGTTCTGCCAATTGGCGGGCTTGACGATGTTGCGCTGGGCCGAGGGCGGCCGCACGATGCGGCTTTGCCAGGCGGGCCGCGCGGGCGTCTCGCCGCCCTGCGCGAGGTCGGTGCCGGGCTCGGGCTGGCGGGCCGTGAGGCCGTGCAGGCCCTGCAGCATCTCCGGGTTGACGAAGTGGCCGCTGCGCTCGCGCGAGAGCAAATAGCCTTCTTCCACGAGCATCTGGTAGGCGAGCACGACGGTGTTGCGGGCGACGCCGAGCTGGTCGGCCAGCTCGCGGCTCGACGGCAGCGCCGAGTCGGGGGGGAGCTGGCCATCGAGGATTGCCGCGACCAGCATCTGGCGAATCTGGTGCTGCAGCGTTGCCTTCGACTCCGGTGTCCGCCTGAACTGCTGGGCCCATAGGGCGGACGGGGTACGGGTCGGCATGCTGTCTCCTGGGTTGTGTATGGGGTGGACGAGAGGCGGCCCGCGGGCCTGGCGCATGAGGGCCGGGGACCGCGCGGATGCGCTTGCTGGGGTACGATGCGGGCCCGGTGAAGGAATTTCGAATGGTTCGGGGCGGGCGCGGACATCGGCCGGGTTGGTAAGACAATACCCAATTTGACCGGCTTTCGTCGATCAGGAAAATATCCGGGCTTGCCAAACCGGTCCATCGGCGCATGTGTGGATCGAGCGGGCGCGCCGTTGGCGCCCGCTCGCAGCCTGCCAGAGCACGGTGTTCTAAATCGGTCAACCAGGCATGGCGATCAGGAGAATTTACAGGTTGAGCATGGATCCGGCAAAGGTCCGTAACAGCTTCTTCATCTATCAGGATTGCGAAGTAGTTGGAAAGGCGGATCTCAGACGACCGCAAGTGCCGTCTTCAAAGTCGTTTCGCGGGGCGTGCCGAACTCAGGTGGCAGCGACCGCCCACGGTGCGGCCGCGAGAGACTCGGACAAATAGTTGAGCAGCGCGGTCACGCGTGCCGGACGCAGGATATTGGGCGGTGTCACGAGATTCAGGTTGATTTGACTGATGCGCCAGTCGGGCAGCACATCGACGAGCACGCCCTCCTGAAGCGCGTCCCAGACAATGAATTCCGGCTGCAAGGCGAGGCCTTGCGCCGCGAGAAGCGCGGGGCCGATCACATCGGCATTGTTGCTCCGAATGCGGCCCTTCACGGCAACGGCACACTCCTCACCGGAGGTATGGCGGAAGTGCCACAGCTCGGGCGTGGCCAGATTCGTGTAGATGAGGCAGGCATGCTGCGTCAGCTCGCGCGGGTGCGTGGGGTGCCCATGACGTTCGAGATACGCCGGCGTGGCCACCAGGGGGCGGTTCACGACGCAAAGCCGGCGCGAGCGCAGCGATGAATCGCCGAGCTCCGCGATGCGAATGGCCACGTCGAAGCCGCCGGCCACCACATCGACAATCTGGTCGGTAAGCGAGAGGTCAATTTCCACATCGGGGTAGTGCTCGAGAAAGGCGGGGATCAGCGGCGCGAGGTAGCGGATGCCAAACGACATCGGTGCGGTCACGCGCACCATGCCGCGCGGCTGGACGGCCTGTGCGGATGCCTCGGCTTCCACGGCCTCGCCTTCGGTCAGGATGCGCACGGCCCGCGCCTTGGCGAGCTCGCCGGTGGGCGTGAGCGAAAGCTGGCGCGTGCTGCGGTAGAGGAGCGTTGTGCCGAGCTTGTGCTCGAGCCGCGCAATGGCCTTGGACACCGTGGGCTGCGAGATGCCCATCGACTCGGCGGCCTTGGCGAACGAACCGGTTTCGAGCACGCGCGCGAAGATGGCCCACGCCTCGAGGTCAGGGAGTGTTTGCATGGAAAGCAGAATGGCTGCCAGGCCACTCGTTCAAAATTACACAAAGGGAGTCGACATGGTATCGCGAGACTGGCGCGGCTACGGCGCCGGTTGGGGCGCTCCGTCGAAACGCGCCGCGCTTTATTGAATTTCGGATCTCCATTTAAATGCCGATTTTTTTCTGCATTTATGGCCGTGGATGTTACTACGAATCCATAAATATGGAATTACATCTATTCCATTTGTTCTATTTGTGGTTGGCTTGCGCTCCGATAACATGACCTCGAGACAATTCAGCGGGGCGTTGAATATCCGCTGCAGGTGGCGAGCCGACCTGTCAATTCCGGCCAGTAGAACCCTCGGAACTCCCCCAGTCAGAACTATTGCATGCAAAATCTTCCCGATCTCGAGGCTTGGGCGATTTTCGCGCGCGTGGCCACAACAGGCTCTTTCGCGAAGGCGGCCGAAACACTCGGCATGACGCAGCCCACGGTGTCCAAGGCGATCATCCGACTCGAGAGGCGGCTCGGCACGACATTGCTCTACCGAACCTCGCGCCGGGTTTCCCTCACGCCAACCGGTCAGCTCGTGATGGAGCGCGCCAAGCATATCGTCAGAGAGGGTGAGCTGATCGAGGCGGAGACATCGGCGCACTCGCGGGCGCCCATGGGCTTGCTGCGTATCTCGGCGCCCATGTCGTTCGGTCTCAAGTATGTGGCGCCCCTCATGCCGGGGTTCCTCGCGCGCTATCCGGATGTGAATCTCGATGTGTGTTTCGATGACGCCGTAGTCGACGTCGTGGGTGGCGGCTTCGATGTGGCTATCCGGATTGCGGCACCCGAAGACTCGTCCGTGCGCTCTCGCAATTTGTGCGCGATACGCCGCATGCTGGTCGCAAGCCCGACGTACCTCGCTCGGCATGAGCGCATCACCCACCCCCGGGAAATCGAAAGCCATACCTGCCTTTGCTATGCGAGTCATTCGACGTCGCTGTCATGGCGTTTCCAGCATGCCTCGGGTGAGGAGTGCAGCGTGACGGTCGACAGCCGGATGCGCACCAACAATGCCGAGTCGTTGATCCCGGCGCTGCTGGCCGGCATGGGGATGGCGTTGCAGCCAGAGTTTGTCGTCGCGGATGCGCTGGCGCGCGGCGAGCTGGTCGAAGTCCTGCCGGAGTGGAAGATCGCGCAGATCTATCTGAGCCTGGTCACGCCGCCCCGGGTCTTCCGTCCAGCGCGCGTTGCGGCGTTGCTCGACTATCTTTCGGAAAGCTTGCCGTCGGCGCCCTAGGCGATGGCTGCCCAATGGGCTTGTCCGGCTTTGATTGTCCACCGGAGCGTGACGGAGAGTACGGCGCGGCTCGGTTGATTCCTTGGAGCGATCACCTAGACTGATCCCTACCGAGTGCATTCAGCCGACCATTGAACGCAACGGTCGGCTTGATCGCAGGTGTGTTGAAGTGTTGAACAATGGCGCACCGCATCCGCGGCGCCAGACGAACCCGACCAGGGCTACCGTAAAAACTGGAGAAACCAGATGGCCAAAATTCTCGTGCTGTATTACTCGTCGTATGGGCATATCGAAACGATGGCGAAGGCCGTTGCCGAAGGTGCGGGCTCGGTGCCGGGTGCGAGCGTGACGCTCAAGCGCGTGCCCGAAACCATTCCCACCGAGCAGGCCCAGGCGGCCCATATCAAGCTCGATCAGCCTGCACCCGTTGCGACGGTCGACGAGCTGGCGGACTACGACGCGATTATTTTCGGCACGCCTACCCGCTTCGGCAATATGGCCGCGCAGATGCGCAACTTCCTCGATCAAACCGGCGGCCTGTGGATGAAGGGTGCGCTCGTTGGCAAGATCGGCAGCGTGTTCGCTTCAACGGGCACGCAGCACGGCGGTCAGGAAACGACGATCACGTCGTTTCACTCGACGCTGCTGCATCACGGCATGGTGATCGTCGGTGTGCCGTACGCTTGCCAGGGCTTGACGAAGATGGATCAGATCACCGGCGGCACGCCGTACGGCGCAACGACGCTTGCCGGCGCCGATGGCAGCCGCCAGCCGAGCGAGAACGAACTCGATATCGCGCGCTATCAGGGCAAGCACGTTGCGGAGCTGGCCGCGAAGCTCGCTTCGTAAATTCAAGGCAGGCCGCTGAGTGTGTTCGGCGGCCTGCAATTCGAATGTTGAGGCTACGCGTGCACAGGCAGTTGTGCCGTGTCTAGATAATCAGTCATCCTGAATGTAAGTGGATGGTTTCGGTATGCGTGCACGCCAATGTCTCGGCTCGAGGGACAGAGTGCCGGTGCGCATCGGCTGACGGCAGGGCGGGCGCGCAACTTGCGCGATCCAGGCTTCGATGTGAACCCCTGCATTGGAAGCCGAGGAAAGACCATGAGATCAGGATTGACGCGAGGCACGGCGGCAGGCGCGATCCTGCTCGTGTTTTTCATTGCTTTCGCATCGGCGTATGCGGAGCCTGTTGCCACGGGACCGCTCAACGTCACGGGGTCGCTCGTCGTGCGCGGGCCGTTGACGGTCGAGGGTTCGCTGAGGGTGGCCGGAGACATCCACGCCGCCGGGCCGATAACGGCAGCGCGAGTTGAACGGATTGCGCACGACGATCCCGACATGGACAGGCGCGCAGGAGAAAACACCTTTTATGGCCCGTTGACGGTGCACGGCCCGCTGGTCGTCCACGGCGATCTGGAAGCGCGTGGCCCGATCAACGTCGGCGGCGCGGCGGGCGCCGTCGGCCGCGTGGATGCCGAAGGGCCGGTTACCGAGCGCCCGTAGGCCCAGCTATTAGCGTGAGCAGATCCTAAGCGCTTTCCCGCACCACCAGTTCGAACCCCAGGTCGACCGCCGGCTTGGCAATCGGCTCGCGGTCGATCATCGAGAGCAGCAGATTGGCCGCGACGCGCCCCATTTCCGCTCGTGGCGTTCGAACCGTGGTCAGGCGCGGCACGCAATCGGCGGCGCCGGCCAGGTCGTTGAAGCCGACAATGGCCACCCGGGCTGGAATCTCGATGCCCTGGCGGCGCGCCTCGAACAGGGCGCCCTGCGCGAGGTCGTCGTTGCCGAAGAAAATGCCGTCCACGTCGGGCCGGCGTTGCAGCAATTGCCGGAACAGCTCGCATCCGAGCCCGATCGACGAGGGTGACGGCGTGAGCACTTCGAGATCGGGATCGTAGAGGCCTTTGCGCTGGAGCGCCTCACGAAAGCCTTCGCCGCGCTGCATCGTCCGCGAATCGAGCTGGGCGCCCACGAAAGCATTGCGGCGGCAGCCACGGCCCAGCAGATGCTCGGCGACGGCAGCGCCTGCCCGCACCTGCGAGAAGCCTACGCAGTGCACGCCCTCGGCGGCATCGAGCTCCATGATGTGCACGCAGGGCACACCGCTCGCATCGATCATGCGGCGCGCGCTTTCGGTGCGGTCGAAGCCGCTGACGATCAGGCCGCTGGGCGGCGACGCCAGGTAATGGCGGATCAGGTCTTCCTCCGCGTGGCGCGAGTAGTGCGAGTTCCCGATCAGCACCTCATAGCCGCGCGGGCGCAGCACGGAGTGAATCGATTCCAGCACGTCCACGAACACGGCGTTCGAGATCGACGGGATCACCACGGCCACGGCGTCGCTGCGCGACGACGCGAGCGCGCGCGCCGCGGGGTTCGTGACGTAGTTGAGCGCGGCGGCGGCGGCCTTGACGCGCTCCACCAGGTCGGGCCCCACCGAGCCCACGCCGCGCAAGGCGCGCGATGCCGTAATCGTGCTCACGCCGGCGCGCCGGGCGACCTCCTCGAGGGTGGGCCTGCCGGTGCTGCGGGTTTTCCTGAGTGTTGAAGTTGCCATGATCGATTTAGGATAGCGCTGTCTTGCACCCTGCGCAATGGTAGTGCCCCTAATACGGCGGCCAATATGTATTGCGCGTGATGGTGCACTTTTTTTGAAAGTTTGAGATAGCGCTATCTCAAGGTTTTGGGAGACTCGAATGACCCGGCAAATTACATCCCTCGTCGTCATGGGCGTAGCGGGTTGCGGCAAGAGCAGCGTGGCGCGGGCGGTGGCCGAGCACGTCGGCGGCGTGCTGATCGAAGGCGACGCGTTCCATCCGAAGGCGAATGTCGAGAAGATGGCGCGCGGCATCCCGCTCACCGACGAGGACCGCGCCGGCTGGCTCGACCGGCTCAGCGCCGAGCTCGAGCGCGCCGCCAGCCGGGGCGAGCGCGCGGTGCTGGCCTGCTCGGCGCTCAAGGAGCGCTACCGGGACCGGCTGCGCGCGGCCACGGCGTCGCTCGGCTTCGTGTTTCTCGATCTGCCGCAGGCGGAGGCGCTGCGGCGTGTTGCGCAGCGCGACGACCATTTCATGCCGGCCTCGTTGGTCGAAAGCCAGTTTGCCGCGCTGGAGCCGCCGGTTGCGGAGCCGCTGACCCTGACCGTCGACGGCACGCGCTCGCTCGCCAGCATCGTCACGGATGCGGTGGCGTGGTGCGCGAGCACGCAAATGCGGCCGGGCTTTATGCAGGCCGCGTGAGATAGCGCTGTCTTTAGTCTGGCCCTCAGGCCGGCGAGACAGAAAATTAGAACCAGAACAATAGAGACAAGCAAGGAGACAACGATGACAACCGCATCAGGAAAACGCATCCCCAACCGGCGCTGGGCCATAGGACTGTTGCTGGGCATAGGCGTGCTCATCAACTACTTCGACCGCATCAACCTCTCGGTAGCGGCGCCGCAGATGAAGGAGGCGTTCAACCTCTCGCCAGCCGAGATGGGCTTGCTGTTCAGCGCCTTCTTCTGGCCGTACGCCTTGCTCCAGGTGCCGGCCGGCATTCTGCTCGACCGCTACGGCGTGACGCGCATTGGCCGGCTGGGGGCATTCCTGTGGGGCCTGGCCTCCGCCATCACCGTCTTCGCGAGCGGGTTCGGCGGCGTGTTCGCCGCGCGCGCGGTGCTCGGGATCGCGGAAGCGCCGGGCTTTCCGGTCAGCTCGAAGGCCACCGGCTACTGGTTTCCGCGCAAGGAGCGGGCGCTGGCGACGGCCATCTTCGACGCCGCGGCCAAGTTCTCCAATGTGATCGGCGTGCCGCTGGTCGCCGTGGTCGTCGTGAACGTCGGCTGGCGCTGGGGCTTCGGCGTCACCGCGCTGCTGAGCTTCGCGTATTTCATCGCATTCCTCACGATCTATCGCGATCCGAGCAAGGACAGCAAGCTTTCCGCGGCGGAGCTGGACTATATCCAGCAGGGCGGCGCGACGCCCGAAGGCACGCCGGGCGGCAGCGTGTTCGGCATGCTGGGCTACCTGCTGACGAAGACCAAGGTCTGGGGCCTGACGATCGGCTTTGCCGCGTACGGCTACTCGTTCTATCTGTTCCTGACCTGGCTGCCGGGTTACCTGGTCCAGACCATGCACATGAGCATTCTCAAATCGGCCGGCTTCGCGGCGATTCCGTGGGCCGTGGCCACGGCAACGGATCTGCTCGTCGGCGGCTGGCTGATCGACCACCTGATCGCCCGCGGTAAGGACGAGACGCGCGTGCGCCGCGCGGTGCTGGTGACGGGTATGTTGTTCGGCCTTGCGGTATTCGGCGCGACGCAGACCACGAATCCCGGCTGGGCGATCTTCTGGATTTCGATTGCGCTGGGCGGCCTTGCCGCCGCTGCGCCGGTGGGCTGGTCGCTGCCTTCGCTGATTGCGCCGAAGGGCGGCGTGGGCACCATCGGCGGCATCATGAACTTCGCCAATAACCTGATGGGCGTGGCCGCGCCGATCGTGACGGGCATCATCGTCGGCGCGACGAACTCCTTCACCAACGCATTCCTCGTGGCGGGCGTGATCCTCGCGGTGGGCATCGTGTCGTTCGTGTTCGTGATGGGCCGTATCGAGGCGATTCCCGAGCCCGTGGCCCAGGGCGAAGCAAACGCGCGCACGGCTTCAAAAACAACGACAACGGTGGATTGATCGGCCGTGACCCGGCGGCGCGACAGCGTCCGCCGGGCGCATGACCCATCGAACTTAAAATCGAATTACTAAGAACAACGAATTAACAACAACCTCGAATCGAGGACTTGGAGCACACTCGCAATGAAAAATAACCACCAACGACGCCTCATCGGTTTCGCGGCTGTGACCTCGCTGGCTGCGGCGGCGCATGCGCCGGCATTCGCGCAGAGCAGCGTGACGCTGTATGGCATCGTCGATAACGGCTTGGGCTATCAGTCGAGCGCGACGACGCTTGGGTCGACATCGGGCGGCCGCTCGGCCGTGAAAATGATCACGGGCGTCTGGGCAGGCAGCCGTTTCGGCTTGAAGGGCGGGGAGGATCTGGGTGGCGGCACGAAGGCGATCTTCCAGCTGGAAGAGGGCTTCAGCGCCAACTCGGGTGCGATGCAGACGAGCAACACGATGTTCAGCCGCCAGGCGTTCGTAGGCGTGACCAACGACACCTACGGCTCGCTCACCGCGGGCCGCCAGTACGCGGCGTACTACCAGTTGCTTTCGCCGTACAGCCCGACGACCTGGCTCACGGGCTTCTACGGCGCGCACCCGGGCGACGTGGACGGCCTCGACACGATCTATCGTGCGAACAACACACTGCTGTATGTTTCGCCGAAGCTTTACGGCTTCAAGTTCAGCGGCTCGTATTCGCTGGCCGGTGTGCCAGGCAGCGTGAACCAGGGCTCAACGTGGGCCGCCGCCATCCAGTATGCGCAGGGGCCAGTCGGTCTGGCGGTGGGTTTCTCGCGGATCAACAACTCGACGATGGGAGGTGGCGCGTTCGGCGCGGATTCGACCACGTCGAACGCGGGCGCGCAGGCGGGTTTGTCGGCGGTGACGAACGGCTACCAGACCGCGCAGGCGCAGCAGCGCTTCGCGGTGGGGGCGGGCTATACGTTCAACAGCCAGTTCGACATCACGGCCACGTACTCGAACGTCCAGTACGTGCCGGGCACGAACTCGGCGTTCCGCGACGAGGCGATCTTCAACACGGGTGGCATCGTGCTGCACTGGAAGCCCACGGTTGCATGGGACTTCGCAACGGGCTACAGCTATACGCGCGCGACGAAAGCCAACGGCATCGCGAGCAGCGCCCAGTACCAGCAATTCACGCTTTCCGAGTACTACTCACTCTCAAAGCGCACGGGCCTGTACGCCCTTCAGGCTTACCAGCGCGCGAATGGGCAGACGCTTGGCACGAACGGCAAGTCGATCATCGACGCAACGGCGACGATCGGCGACGGCTTCCAGACCTCGCCCGCGTCCTCGCGCAGCATGTTTGCGGCGGGGGTGGGGATCGTGCACCGGTTCTGATGCGATCCGGTGCAACGGACTGTGCCCACGGACGGGCATAGTCCGCGCCGATCCGCAAGCGCCGCTGCCCATGCGGGCGCGGCGTATTTCGCGGCGGATCGGGCGTCTTTGCTGCTCGAGCGGATTAGTAGCGGCGTTGCGCTTCTGCGAGCAGCTCGCAGTATTCCAGGTGGCGATTGAGCGCCTTGACGCTGAGGCGGCCAACAGCCTCGAAAGCGTGAGTGACGGTAGACGAAATTGCGGCGATGAGCGCAGCCATGGTGTTCTCGATTCTATGGTAGTTACCTAAGGGTAAACCCTATTATAGCGATGCCCCGCCAGAATGCAAGGAAAGAGGGGGCAAGGCGCGCCCCGAGCATCAGTTCGCGGATCTGGCACACATTTGCCGTTGCGCTATTACAACATTCCATTGGCTGGAAGCCGGTGTGCCATGTAGTCGAGCGGTTTCCCGCCAGCTTCCCGGTAGCTGAGCGGGTGCGTCGAAACATATAAAACGGCACATAAAAAGTATCGGCGCAGCCCACGCGGACTTTTCCGGCCCGATTTTCGTCATTTCACAGTCTCGCGTTACGATTCCTCGTTCCTGACGGTTATTCAAAGGATTGAAGGAACATATGAAATACGAGAACGCCTTGCAAAAGTCGATCAAAGGGCGGCTCGAGCGCGCGATGGAGCTTGCGGAGCTGTTCGGCCTCGGGATTATCGGCATCGGGACCGTCGCGGCGATGGTGCATCTGATCTGGCGGATGGTGAATTCCGATGGCGTCACGCTGACCGACCTGCTGCTGATGTTCCTGTATCTGGAAGTCTTCGCGATGGTCGGGCAGTACCTGAAGGCCGGGCAACTGCCGGTGCGCTTTCCGCTCTACATCGCGATGGTGTCGATCGCGCGAGATCTGATTCTGCGCTCGGGCTCGAATACGGAGCTGCACCTGCTGGCGTCAGCAGGCGCGATCGTGCTGATCGCGCTCGGTGTGTTGCTGATTCGCTATGGACAGGCCCGCTATCCGAGCAATGTGGCCGAGACGAAAAGCGAAGAGGCCGGTTAAGGAGGGTGAGGGCTCCCAATACCGGCGCTGCGCTGCTTATGCGCGCGTCGCGCTCAAAAAGCGCTCAACGAGGCGCGTCCAGAACGCAGCGCCAATGGTGAGGTTCTCATCGTTGAAGTCATAGCGGGCGTTGTGCAGCATCGGCTGGCCTTCGCCGTTGCCGAGACGCACGAAGCAGCCGGGGCGCTGCTGCAGGTAGTACGCGAAGTCCTCGCTGCCCGCGATCGGCGGGAACGGCGCAACGACGCGCTCCGGCCCGACCAGCTCCTCGGCCACCCGGCGCGCGAAGTCGGTCTCGGCCTCGCTGTTCACGAGCACCGGATAGCCGCGGATATAGTCGATCTCCGCGCTCGCGCCATAAGCCTGCGCCTGCGATTCCACCAGCGCGCGGATGCGCGATTCCAGCAGCTCGCGCACGGCCGGCGAGAACGAGCGCACGCTCAGTTCCAGCACGGCGTCCTCCGGGATCACGTTCGGCGCGAAGCCTGAGCGGAACGAGCCGACGGTCACCACCGCGGCCTCGTTCGGATCGACGTTGCGCGACACCACCGATTGCAGTGCCATCACGATGCTGCTGCCCACCAGCACGGGATCGATCGCCAGATGCGGACGCGCGGCGTGACCGCCGCGTCCCGCGATGCGCACCTTGACGGTGTCGCAGGCGGCCATCAACGGACCACTGCGAAAGCCGAACGTGCCGGCCGCCATGCCCGGATGGTTGTGCAGCCCGAAGATCGCTTCGCACGGGAAGCGCTCGAACAGGCCATCGGCAATCATGCGCACGGCGCCGCTGTCCGAGCCGGCTTCTTCCGCGGGCTGGAAAATCAGGTGCACGGTGCCGTCGAAGTTGCGCGTCTTCGCGAGCTGCTGCGCCGCGCCGAGCAGGACGGTCGTGTGGCCGTCGTGGCCGCACGCGTGCATCTTGCCGTCGTGAATGCTCGCGTAGTCGAGGCCGGTCTGCTCCTGGATCGGCAGCGCGTCCATGTCGGCCCGCACGCCCACCGTGCGCGCGCGCGTGCCCACCTTCAGCGAGCCGACAACCCCATGGCCGCCGACATCGCGCGTCACCTCATAGCCCCACGCCTCGAGCTTGCGCGCGACGAAATCGGCCGTATCGGCCTCCTCGTAGGACAGCTCCGGATGCTGGTGGATGTGATGACGGATCTCGCAGAGTTGCTCGCGGGCATGGGCCAGGTCGGCAACTTCGCAATAACGGCTTTCGCTCATGGGGTGGGGGCTCCTGATATTGGCCTGGACGCGGTAGCGTCGAATCGGGGGGATGGCGCGCCGGATCGGCGGCGGCGTCGTGCGCAGCCGGCCGCCGCGCTCCGGGGCATCCGCGATGGGGAATATAAGGAATTCGGGCGATGACGGCTAGCACCGCACCCGCAAGGGCGAAAAAGACCCAGACCGGCGAGGTCCGGGTGAAACCATCGGGGCGGGGCCCCCATGGTGGAGGTATTCATGCAAAAACTGGCGCGTTCCGGGCTTGATCGCGGGAGCGGGCCAGTCTTTCAAACGAGGGGCGCACGAGTGCGGCGCCCCTTGGGGAGCGGGCGAATCCCGCTGCTTACTGGCCGAAGTAGATCGGCTTCATGCCGTCGTAGGCGGGGCGGGCAACCGGGGCGCCCGAGGCCGACGAGCCGTTGGCGACGCCGCCATACGCGCTGTTTTGTGCGTTGACCTTGGCTTGTGCAGCAAGGATGTCGTCGGGGTAGTGCGGATCGTTGGCGCGGCCCGGGCTATAGCCGGCCTTTTCGAGCTGCACCAGTTCGGCGCGAACCTGCGCGCGGGTCAGCGGCCCATTCGACTGGGCGAACGATGCAACCGGGACAACGAGGGCAACAGCAACTGCGACGGCCTGGATAAGGGACTTCATGATGACAACCTCCATTGTGTTTTGGCTTTCGATGCTGCGGATTCGCTGCAACCGATGACCAAAGTCTAGGAGTTTCAGGCTCCAGGGTTAACCATGATCCTGGGAAGATACCCTTCCAGAAAGCAGAAGGATCCCCCAAGCCTGTTTGCCGGGATGGCGCGCCGCGCAGGAGTCCTTTGGACTATGTCGAAAGCATGCCAACCGCAACGCGATTAGCAACGGCCCCACGGCCATAGGCGGGGATATTTCGTTTCTCCAGCAGAACTCGCCTCACGCGGCGAGACGCTATATATTGAATGCTTCGCTTGTGGTCCGGCGGGGCTGAACACGGCGTTCCCGTTCAGGCTGTCGAGCACGCGCGACTGGGGAAGCACAACAGAGCGCCCTGCCTGAACCGGCAGGGTCATAAAAACGTCATTGGAGGCTTGATGGTGATGCCGCGCGAAAGCATGACGGACATGCTCGAACGAAGCCGGCTTGCGATTCGTTGGGGGGGCATATTGGGCCTTCTGTGCCACCCCATTTACTACGTGGTCTGGACCTGGGTCCTGCCACAGCCGTACGACAATCTTTTTCTGCGCCTGAGCGCCGCGTGCCTCTGTATCCCGTTGATCTTTCAGGCACATTGGCCCAAGCAGTACAGCCGTTATCTGCTCATCTACTGGCATGTTTGCCTGATCTACGTCTTGCCGTTCGTCTGTACGTTCCTTGCGATCAGAAATGGCTTCTCCACGATGTGGATGATGACCGAAGTCATGATGATCTTCATTCTGGCGCTGTGTATCGACAGCCCGCTTTTGCTGATGGCGTGCATCGGCGCCGGTATCGCCGCGAGCATCGTGGCGGCGGTCATCACTTTCCCAACGCCGATCATCCTTAGCGCAGCCGATATGTCGAATATCGCGCTGCTCCCCGTGGTCGTGCTGTGCAGCATGGTCTTTAGTCACGCGATCAGCAAAGGCCGCATCATTGTCGAAAAGAATCGGGCGCTCAAGGCGCTCGCGGGCTCGATCGCCCATGAAATGCGCAATCCGCTGAGCCAGTTGAGATACGTGCTCGACGGCATGGAGGAGGCCCTGCCTGCGTCAACCGAAATCGGCCGGTCGCTGGTGTTGACGCACGCGAATGCGACGTCGCTCTATCGCTACCTCGCACAGGGCCAACTCTCGATCGAGCGGGGTCTGCAAATTATTGCCATGACGCTCGACGAAGTGAGCGCGAAACCCATCCGCTCAGACCATCTCGCCTATCTGCGCGCGGCGAGCACCACGCGCAAGGTGCTGGACGAATACGGCTTTGCCGACGACACCGAGCACAGCAAGGTCAGGCTCCTCGTGCTCGAGGATTTCGTCTTCAAGGTCGACGAAACGGTCTATCTGTTTACGCTCTTCAACCTGATCAAGAACGCGCTGCATCATATGGCTGCGCACCCGTCGGCCACGCTCACGCTGGTGGTCGACCGCCATACCGTGGTCGTGCGCGATACCGGCCCGGGCATCTCCCCGGAGATCCTGCCGCATCTGTTCGAGCCTTTGCGCACAGCGGGCAATTCGGCGGGGACCGGACTCGGGCTCGCATACTGTCAGCGCGCGATGCAGGCCTTCGGCGGCACGATCACCTGCCATTCGCAGCTCGGCGAGTTCACGCAATTCACGTTGCGCTTTCCCGCTATTGCCGACCGCGAGATCGCCGAGCACGAGCGCGAGATTCTCGCGCGGGCCACGCCCGTTTTTCATGGGAAGTCGATTCTTCTCGTCGACGACGACGTCGACCAGCGATTGAAAGTTCAGCGCGTGTTGTCGAAGCTGGGCGCGCAGATCAGCGAGGCCGACAACGGGCAGCGTGCGCTGGCCATGCTGCAGGGCAGGGGCGCCGCGCCCTGCGACCTCGTATTGATGGACGTGAACATGCCGGTGATGGATGGCTACACGACCACCGAAAGAATTCGCGCAGGCAGTGAGTTGCCGAACCGGGATGTCTTGATCGCGGGCTATACCGCGGAGTCCGGCAATGTGGCCCATGTCCTTGCGCGCCGGGCCGGCATGGATGACGTGATCAGCAAATCCTGCGGCATGATGGAATTGATCACGTCGCTTCAGGCGCTCTTCGAAAGCGGCGACCGGCGGCATCTGGGCAAGGGCTTCGAGGGCTTCCAGGGCAAATCGATCCTCGTGGCGGACGACGACACCTTCAGCAGGCTCGTTGCCAAGGCTTATCTGGAGCGATGCGGTGCGAGCGTCATCGAAGCCGAGCACGGGGACGCCGTGCTGAGCCGCTTGAAGGACGGCACCGCCATAGACGCGGTCGTGATCGACATGAACATGCCGGGGATGGGGGGCGTGGAGGCCACCTCGCTGATTCGTGCCCGCAACGACCGCTACGCGAGGATTCCGATCATTGCCTTGACCGCCCAGACCGACATGGACGCGGTTCGGGAGTGCATGGCCGCGGGCATGAACGAAGTCGTGACCAAGCCCGTTCAGGTGGGCGCACTCTACGCGGCGCTTGCCAGGCAATTCGCACGGCAGCGCGTATTGCACACCTTGACGAAGGCGGATTCGTCGCCGGACTCGCTCATCCCACCTCATGCAGAGCCGATCGCAACGGATGGCGAACTGCTGGACAAAGAGCAGCTCGACGAACTCGCGAGGCTCGATTTGCTCGACGAGACTTTCCTCAATGGCATCACGCAGATTCGATCGCTGCTGACGCAGCTTTCAGCTGCCGCAGAGAAGCAGGATATCGAAGCGGCCCATGCGGCGCTGCATCGTCTGCTCGGTGTCAGTGGCAATATGGGTGCGCAGGCCTTGCATGCGCTGGTGAGGAACGTCTATCCACGGCTGGTAGCCGGTCAGTGGCCGCTGGAACCCGATTGGATTGGCCGGATCACGGCACTAGGCGAGCGTTCAGCCGATGCGCTGCAAACGTATTGCGCTTCGGCCAAAACCACACGCGGCTACGACAAGGTGCCGCGCGACGAATGAGCTTCGAGCGGCGCGTGGCTGTCAATGGCATAAGCCCGCTTTCTCGAGTTGCCAAAGTCCATCGTGACCGTCGTGCCCACGCCCAGGGCGGATTCGATCCGCAGGCTTCCGCCGCATGATTGCATGATGCGATTGCAAAAGATCATGCCCATGCCGTGCCCGCCGCTCCCGGCATGCGTGGTCACGACGTCGTGCGCGAGGCGCGCCTTGATGTCGGGCGCAATCCCCGGGCCGTTATCGCAGACGCGAATCGCAGGCGCCGGCAGCGTCGTCACTTCGATGCGCAACGACGGCGCGTTCGAGCCATTGAGCGCACGCAGGGCGTTCGACAACAGCGAAGACAGCACGAGCGCCACGCAATTGGGCATCGCGCTCACGATAAAGTCACCCTGCACGTCGACCGCTATCCAGTCGCGCTGCGAGGAGACGAACGGGTAGGTCTCGATCAGTCCGGCCACGAGGCGCGTTGCCCTGACCTCGTGCGTGGCCGCCGGCGATGACGGCCGCTGACCGCCATCTTTCACCGACGACCAGAACGACTCGATCAGGCTCAGGCAATACTGCGCGTTATCGAGCATGGAGGTGGCCGCGTCGGCAAATCTGGCACGACGCTCGGGCTCGGATTCATCGGGCCTGTCCTCCCCGATGCCGCGCGCAAAAAGCGCGATCGCTGCCAGTGGCGTATTGAGCTCATGGGCGAGAAAGCCCAACGTCTCGTCCATGGCCAGCAGGCGTTGATGGCGGCTCTCCCGCTCATTGAAGTGCGCGATCGCGAGACTCAGGACCTCGCCGATGGCCTCCATTCGCAGCGGCTTTTCGATGATGCGAAACACGTTGCCGGTATTGACCATCTGCAACAGCAAATCCTTGTCCGCGTACGCCGTGACGAGGATGCGCACGATATGCGGATACTTCTCCGCAATCTCGCGCAGCAGGTCGTCGCCGTTGCGGCCCGGCATCCGGAAGTCCGTCACGATAATGGCGGTTTCGGCGGCATGCCTGTCCAGAATCGCCATCGCCTCATCCGCGTGCTGCGCGACGCGAACGTGGTAAAGGCCGCGCGTTGCGCGTGCGAATAGCGTGCGTGACATCTCATCGTCGTCAACGAAGAGAATGAGCGGTGAAGGTTGAACCTGGCCGCTCATCGCAACGGCTCAGAAGGTGAAAAACGAATGGGGATGTCTCGCATATTTCTCGAAGGACGAGGTCGGCATGGATCGTCTTTCATGGATGTTTTGATAGTGCCGGATACAGTTTGTAAAACTTGATCGGGGATTCCGAATCTGCTCCGCACGCTCGTGCATTCTGCCATAGAATGCTCTTGAAGCATTTCAGGGGAATGCCCAGGGACTGCATCAAAAGTTAATCGCGTCGATTCAATACGCATCGCGAACCGATGATGCATTCGCGTTAATTCTGCGGCTCAACGACATAAGCGACCATGAGCGATTTCACCCGGCAGCCCGTTTCCTTTCCTGCATCCGCCGTGTTCCTCGACGACAGTGTCGGTTTCCTCTCGGCATTGCGGAGCATGTTTCCCGATACCCGCACGCATCATTTCTTTGCCCGCCCAGGGCAGGCATTGGACTTCGTGATGCGCAACGGATATCCGGCAAGGGGCGCGCGGCTGGCGGGGCGCGACTTTGCGGCGGTCGACTGTGGCGCAGGCAATGCCGTTGGTGACGACGTCATGGAGGACGGCAACCGTTTCCAATCGGTCGCCGCTGTCGTGGTCGACTACGAGATGCCGGAAATTGACGGGCTCACGTTCCTGTCGCAAATGAAGGGCATCGACTGCACGAGAATTTTGTTGACCGGCAAAGCGGGGGCTCCCGAGGCAGTCGATGCGTTCAATGCCGGATTGATCGACTATTACCTGAAGAAGTCGGACGTGGAAATGATCGTCAAGCTGCGCGCGTTGTTGGGCGACGCGCGACGCAAGCACTGCATGAGCCGTGGGCTCGTCAGTGTTCATGATACGGGGGCCGTCTATGCGCGGCCGGAGACCCTCGCGGTGCTCGAGAATCTCGCGAGGCGAGAGTCGATTACCGAGTATTACTGGCGACCCGACGGGAACGCCATCCTGACTTTCGACGCCGCTGGCGAAGCGGGCATTTTTCTCGCTTGGGATGAGACCGACTGGGCGCTGCAATGCGACGTGATCGCGGACGAAGGTGGCCCGCGCGAGCTGCTTGACGAGATGAATGCGCGGCGCACCATGCCGATCTTCTGGCCGCATCAGGCCTATCGGCCCGAGGCGGAGATCGTGCGCTACGCGGTGCCTCATGCGATCAACGGGCTTCCGGGCGCGTTTTACAGCTGGACGCGTCTGGACGGAGACGATCTGGTAGCGCGTCCGTTGACGTTTGCGGAGTGGCGCCTGGAGCAGCAGTTCCATCGCTCGGATTCGTGCGCTGTGCATCCGTAGTGGGTCGAGCATGCAATGCGTGCGCACGAATGCCGGTAGCCGGCGTGGCAGCCTGCGTTTAATTGAACCCGATAACGAGCAGGGCAACGAGCGCGCACAGCGCCGCCCCGAACAGGACCGCCCCGACTATTAGCCACTGATTTGGGGTCATGGGACACCGCCACCTGGCTGGAATCCTGATGGTAGGCATGCGATGTGCGCTCAGGTGGCGTCGCGTGGCCGGGATTGTTGGCTGGCGCACACTTCGGGTCTGTGCATGGACGACCTCGTGAGGCTCGGGGTCTAGCCAGCCGCTGCCGGATGAAGGGGGCGGTTCGACGGGTTGACGTTAGCAATCAGGGACAACCCGCCCGGCGGGCGCATCGCCCGCCGCGCTCGCACGCACGCTAGCACGCTGTCAACGCCAACTCCTCACACTCCCACCGGCGAACTGCCTGAAGCGGAGCGTGCCTGCGCACGCAACGTCCGCCAGTGCGTAATCAGATCATTTACCGTGAGCCGCAGCAGCCGTGCATGGCCTGTCGCACTATCCGAGCACGTGAAAAATTTGAACAGATAAACTTGCAAGATAAACTGTCGATATCTATGATGTGCGCATGAAACGAGCTCGCGACCCCGACCCTTCTCCCGACACCATCGCCGCGGACCTGATGCTGGCACTGGGCCAGTTCGTTCGCAGGCTGCGCTCCACAGCGAATCCGCACGAACTGAACCTGTCGCAGATGGGCGCGCTGGCGAGGCTCGAGCAAGGCCCCGCGACAACGGCCGATCTGGCGCGTATGGAAGCCATGAAGCCTCAGTCGATGAAGGTGATACTCGCAGGCCTCGAAGAAGACGGACTGGTCGAGCGACGCCCGCATCCGACCGACGGGCGCCAGATCTTGTTTGTGCTGACGGCTTCGGGCACTGAAGAACGCAGAAGGCGCAGCGTCGCGAAACGCGAATGGATGATGGCGGCGCTGGCCACTTTCGAGCCCGAGGAGCTGCGCGCACTCGAAGCCGCCATTCCTTTGATCAGCCGATTAGGCAACCTGCCGTCGGGCGACTCGGCATGAATCCGGTTTAAGCCGTCAACACGCCATTCTTTGCGATCTTGCAGGAGAGCCGCATGAGCATCACGACGATTGACCCGAAGACTGCACTGATCGTTGTCGATCTGCAGAAAGGCATTGCCAACCTCCCCAATGTGGTGCCTCCGATGAGTCAGACCGTGGCGAGTGCCGTCGTGCTTGTCGATGCATTCCGCCGCCACGATTTGCCGATCGTGTTCGTCAACGTCGCGGGCGCTGCCCCGGGCCGCAACGAACAACCGCCTCGGGCATTCTCGATGCCCGACGACTGGACGGAACTGGTACCCGAACTGGACCGCCAACCGCACGAGCACCTCGTCACGAAGCGGACCTGGGGCGCGTTCACCGGCACCGATCTTGAGGCGTATCTGCGCGAACGCGGTGTCACGCAGGTCGTGCTTTCGGGCGTTGCGACCAGCATCGGCGTGGAATCCACCGCACGTCAGGCGCATGAACTGGGGTTCAACGTGACGCTTGCGATCGACGCCATGTCCGACCTGAGCGCGCAAACCCACGAGAACAGTCTGTTGCGCACCTTCCCGCTGCTGGGGGAAACCGGCACGGCACAAGCCATCTGTGCGGCCCTGGATCGGCGCCATGCCTGAAGGGGGTGGCGGTGCGAAGAGCATCGAGTCCGCGAGCCGGCTCGACGCCTCGCAATGGAAGATCATCTCCGTTGCGACGATAGGCTCGCTACTCGCGCAACTCGATGCGACCATCGTGAACGTCTCGCTTTCGAGTCTCGCCGCGGACCTCCATACCAGTCTCGCGACGATTCAATGGGTCACGAGCGGCTATCTGCTGACGCTTACACTGGTTCTGCCGATAAGCGGCTGGCTGGTGGACCGGATCGGCGCGAAGGCCGTTTATCTGTGGTGTTTTCTGGCATTCACGCTCGCATCGGCGTTGTGTGGCATGGCGTGGTCTGCGTCTTCGCTGATTGCGTTTCGCGTGCTGCAGGGGGCGTGCGGAGGACTGCTTGCGCCGATGGCGCAGATGATCGTCGCGCGCGCGGCGGGCAAGCAGATGGCGCGCGTGATCGGCTATATGGCCGTCCCGGTGCTCGCGGCCCCGATACTCGGGCCGCTGGTCGCCGGCGCAATCCTCCAGCATGCCTCGTGGCGCTGGCTGTTTCTGCTGAACTTGCCGATTGGCGTGCTCGCACTCGTGCTGGCATGGCGCTTCCTGCCGCACGACCGGACCCAGACGCGGCCGCGCGAACTCGACTGGATCGGGCTCATGCTGCTATCGCCAGCGCTGGTCCTCTTTCTTTATGGTTGTGCGCGACTTGGCGAGCCTGTGGGCCTGGTGGCGTTGCCAGTTAGTGTTGCGCTGCTGATGGCCTTTCTCTGCGTGCAACGCCGCAAGGGCGATCATGCGCTGCTGGATCTGGGGCTCTTTCGCGGCACCGTCTTCGGCGCCGTGGCCTCGACGCAGTTCCTGTCGAATGGCGCGATGTTCGCAGGCCAGGCGCTGGTGCCCATGTTCCTGATCGACGCGTGTGGCCGCTCGCCCGGCGAAATGGGCTGGATGCTCATGCCGATGGGGCTGGGCATGCTGCTCACGTATCTATGCATGGGCAAGCTCACGACATGGTTCGGCGTGCGCAAGCTTGCCCTCGGTGGCGCATTGCTTGCGCTGATGGGGACGCTGCCGTTTGTCTGGCTGGCGAGCAACGGCCTCCATCCGTTTGTGCTCGCTGCAGGGCTTTTTTTGCGCGGGATGGGGCTCAGCACTATCGGTGCGCCGTCGCTATCCGCGGCGTATGCATCGGTCGAGCGGCCGCATCTGCCGATGGCCACGACGACGATGAATATCGTCCAGCGGCTCGGCGGCCCCACCTGGACCACGCTGTGCACCTTGCTGCTTGCCTGGCAGTTGAAGGAGCCGGTGCATGCGGCTTTGGGGATGTTCGGGCCGTATGGGTGGGCTTTCATTGCGTTGTGCGCGTTGCATGGATTGACGTGCGTGGCAACCACCCGGCTGCCGGTGGCTGTTGCCGGGTAGTGGCCTCAATCGCGCGCTTTTGCGTGGCTAAGCAAGAGTTCCAGCATCTCGTCGTCGTGCTGATTCTGATCCGGCCTGCCTGCTCGCCCTCGATAACCGCGGGCCTTGGTCGATCGAGCAGCGCTCGCACCGCGCCGTGCCCGCCGCGTCTCAGCCGTCGCGAAAGAGAAAGCTATACGCACTGAGCGCCGGCACGCCTCCCAGATGCGCGTACAGCACCTTCGAACCCGGTTCGAATTCGCCGCGGCGTACCTTGTCGATCATGCCGTGCATCGACTTGCCTTCGTAGACCGGGTCTGTCAGCATGCCTTCCAGGCGCGCACACAGGCGGATCGCCTCCAGCGTGCCTGCGTTCGGCAAGCCGTATTCGGGGCCGCCGTAGCGCGTATCGAGAACCACATCGCGCTCGTGGATCGCGCGCCCGAGATCGACCAGCTCAGCGGTATGACGCGCGATGCGCGTGATTTGCGCATGGGTCTTTTCCGGTGTCGCCGATGCATCGATGCCGATGACGCGATCCGCGCGCCCATCGGCCGCAAAGCCGACGACCATGCCCGCTTGCGTACTGCCGGTGACCGAGCACACGACGATGTAATCGAATTTGAAGCCGAGCTGCGCTTCCTGCTGGCGGACTTCCTCGGCAAAGCCCACGAAGCCAAGTCCGCCGAGCGGATGCTCTGAGCAGCCGGCAGGGATCGCATACGGCTTGCCGCCTGCCGCGCGCACGCTCTCGAGCGCTTCCTCCCAGCTCGGGCGAATGCCGATATCGAAGCCGTCCGGCACGAGCCGCACGTCGGCGCCCATTATCCGCGACATCTGGATGTTGCCGACGCGATCGTAGACGGCATCGGCGTAATTTACCCAGTTCTCCTGAACAAGCACGCACTTCATGCCCAGATGCGCAGCCACGGCGGCCACCTGGCGGGTCTGGTTCGACTGGATGCCGCCGATCGAGACCAGCGTGTCGCAGCCTTGCGCGAGCGCTTCCGGAATCAGGTATTCGAGCTTGCGCGTCTTGTTGCCGCCGAACGCGAGGCCGCTGTTGCAGTCCTCGCGTTTCGCATAGAGCTCGACCTTGCCGCCGAGGTGCGCGCTGAGGCGCTTGAGCGGCTGGATGGGCGTGGGCCCGAACGTCAACGGATAACGGGGAAAGCGTTGGAGGTTCATCGAATGTCTCCGGAATAAGGGGGGGCACGCGGGGAGCGGCTGCTATCGGCGCGCATCTGAGGCGCGCATTCCGCCTGAAAAATGCTAGGCCGATGTGAACGAAATGTGCTTGCGAAAAAAATCCAAGAAGCCTACTTTAAAGGCATGAAACCGCGTCTATGAATATGATTAGTTTGTGAAATCGGAAAGATACGCAATGAAATTAAGCAAGCAAACAGCTGCTGCCCCCGATGCATTGCCGGCATTGGATCGTATCGACCGCGCGATTCTGAAGCATCTGCAAGCGGACGCGTCCATCTCGAACGTGAGCCTCGCGGCCAGGGTGAAGCTGAGCGCGCCGGCATGCCTGCGGCGCGTCGAACGGCTCAAGGAGATGGGATTGATAAGGGGAATCGTCGCGCTGCTGGACCCAAAGGCGCTGGGCGCGGGGATGCTGGTCGTGATCGGATTCGTGCTGGACCGCTCGACGCCCGAGGCGTTCAGCGCGTTCGAGAAGGCGGCGCGCAAGGTGTCGGGGTGCGTCGAGTGTCACGTCGTGACCGGCGAATTCGACTACTTCATGCTCGTGCGCACGCGTGACAACGAGAGTTTCAACCAGCTTCATGCGGAGCAGTTGCTGTATCTGCCCGGCGTGCGGCAGGTGCGCAGCTTCATGGTGCTCAAGGAGATTCTCTCGACCCATGCGTTGCCGTTGTAACGCAGCGGGATTCTTCGCGGTGCGCGACGTTGGCTAGTGAGGGCAGGACGTCGTAGGCCTATGGCGGGCGTCCTGAGTGGATCAAACGGGGTTGCGGGTTTCCGGCAATTGTGCAACTAACTGTCAACCGCGCTCCATCGACCGCCCAGCGCCTTTCGGCGCCAAACACCAGCCGGCATGCAAGCTGGCCACCAACGATACAATTGCATCGGCTGCTAATCCAGCGCTGACCGGGCGCGAGTCGGTGGGCGATCTGAAGCGCAGTTTCATTGATCACGGGCGCCGTGAGTCAACAGAGGAGACAACCGTGCTGAAAAATCTGGATCCGCTTCTGAACGCCGACGTGCTGCAGGCGCTGCGCGCCATGGGCCACGGCGACGAGCTCGTGGTCTGCGACGCGAATTTTCCCGCCGATTCCGTTGCGCACGCAACGGTATTGGGCAAGCCCCTGCGCATCGACGGCGCCGACGCGCCGCGTGCCGTGCGCGCCATCCTGTCCGTGCTGCCGCTCGACACCTTCGTGGAATCGCCGGCGATGCGCATGGAAGTGGTGGGCGAGCCCGACGCGATTCCTGCGGTGCAGCGCGAGGCGCAAGCCGAGGTCGATGCCGCCGAGGGACGGGCAGTGCCGTTCGCGCCGATCGAGCGCCACGCCTTCTACGCGCGCGCACGCAAGGCGTACTGCGTGATCGCCACGGGCGAAACGCGCGGCTATGGCTGCTTCGTGTTCGCGAAGGGCGTGCTGCTTGCGCCGGACGCGCCGCGCTCCGTATAGCAAACGTTTGCGATGGCGATAGCCGTGGCGCACGGCTTTGTCGGCCGCCGAAATGCGCCTTGGCACGACGCTGAATAATGATATAGTCCGCGCTGTCTACGGGGACACAAAAATCATAAGCGCGTGCATAACAACAACTACAACCTTTTGCGACTGCTATTCGCGGTCGCCGTTATCTATTCTCACTCGTTTGAACTGCTCGGCTTTCCAGATCCACTGGAGCGCATGTCGTCGGCCATGTCGGCCGGGACGATCGGCGTTTGTGGCTTCTTTCTGCTGAGCGGCTATCTCACGGCGCAGAGCTGGTCGCACGAGCCGCTGGCACTGGCATTCCTGAAAAAGCGGGCACTCCGTCTTTATCCGGCGTTTATTGTGGCGTCGGCGTTGTCGGTGCTCGTCGTCGGCCCGCTGGGTGCAAGTACGCAGCACTATTTTGCCGAGTGGTCGCCTTACAAATTCGTTGCCGATCTGATCGGATTGCGCCAGCCGCGCACGCCCGCCGTGTTCGCGGGGTCGCCCGTTCAGTCCGTCAACGGGGCGATGTGGACGATTACATTCGAGCTCCGTTGCTATCTGCTGCTGACCGTACTCGGCCTGTGCGGTGTCGTGAAACGGCGCTGGGCGTTGTTGCTGCTGGCAGTTGCCGTCAATGTCGCCGCGATACTCGGCGCCCCGCATCAACGCGGCGCCGAGGGTTTGCCGCTCTTCGGCGTGTCGGGCTTCATGATCTGGTTCGCGTCGATGTATCTGTCCGGCGTGTGTTTCTATGCGTTCCGCGAGCGCATTCCCTTGCGTGCCTCCCTGGCCGCTGTCGCGTTCATCGTGTTCGTGGCGGCGTTGTTTGGGCCTCAGAGCGTGTTGCGCGCGGTGACATCGACGATGGGGGCCTACCTTATTCTTTATTGCGGACAACTGCAGTCTTCATGGCTTGCGAAGCTGCGCATGCGCGACGATATTTCTTACGGCCTCTATTTGTATGGGTGGCCCGTCATGCAACTGACCGCGCATTGGTTGCCTTCAATCGTGCCTCTGG
This sequence comes from Paraburkholderia pallida, assembly GCF_004524855.1. Lineage (NCBI taxonomy): Bacteria > Pseudomonadati > Pseudomonadota > Betaproteobacteria > Burkholderiales > Burkholderiaceae > Paraburkholderia > Paraburkholderia pallida. The sequence continues at coordinate 287,865 of NZ_CP038150.1, forward strand.
TGGCTTTCACGTGCGTTACGGCAATGTGCATACCGCTGGCCCTTGCAAGCTGGCGACGCATCGAGGCACCCGCTTTGCGCCTCAAACGCGCTACGGTGCCACGCGGGAATCTCGCGCTCGGCCGTTTGCGGTAGTCTGGCGCCTGCAACATTCGCAACCGGCCCATTTCCGGAGGTCTCACGATGTCGCTCGCGCTCTACGGCCATCCCTTTTCTTCCTATACGCAGAAGGTGCTTATTGCGTTGTACGAGAACGGCACGCCGTTCGAATTCCGCACTATCGGCCCCGATTCGCCGCATACGGCCGACTGGCTGCAGCGCTGGCCGCTGCGCAAGTTTCCGGTGCTGGTGGACGGGGAGCGCAATGTGGCCGAGACGAGCGTGATCATCGAATACCTGCAGCTCGCGCATCCGGGCCCGGTGCAATTGCTGCCCGCCGACCCGATGTCCGCGCTCGACGTGCGGTTTCTCGACCGCTACTTCGACCTGCATGTGATGACGCCGGTGCAGCGCGCCGTCGACGGCGCCTTGTCGGGCGACGCGGCGAGGCGTGCGGACGGACTCGCGTTCGCGCAGGAAAAGCTGGAGCTCGCGTATGCCTGGCTCGAAACGCAGCTCGCGGGCAGGTCCTGGGCAGCGGGAGCGGACTTCTCGATGGCGGACTGCGCAGCAGCGCCTTCGCTCTTTTACGCTGACTGGACGCACCGCATAGCGGAGACGTTTCCGGTGTTGCGCGCCTATCGCGCGCGCCTGCTCGCGAGACCATCGTTCGCGCGCGCGGTGGAAGAGGCACGGTCTTACCGGCCGCTATTTCCGTTGGGCGCGCCGGACCGCGATTGAGGTCCCGCGCGGCCGTATGCGTCCGCACGGGTCAAGAGAGCAAGGACTACTGATTGAATGGCGTGGTGCGCTTCGCCAGAACGCCTTCGCGTAGTGCAAAGGCGAAGCGCACGCGCGATGACAATTACCGCGTCACATGCGTTACATCATGTCACGTCGCGGGACCGGACGACGGCGGCAGGGCATAGCGATCGCCGGTGCGCGCATGCGTGACGATCTCGACGCGGCGGTCCGGTTGCAGGCAGGCAACGAGGCTCTCGCGCGATTGATTGTCGTTGCACTGCGTGATCGGGTCTTGCTCGCCAAGTCCACGTGCGTCGATGCGCTCGGCCGGGATACCTTGTTCGACGAGCAGCGCCTTCACCGCATCGGCGCGCCGTTGCGACAATTCGAGGTTGTACGAGGCAGAGCCCAGACGGTCGGTATAGCCGCGCACTTCAATGCGGCCGTAGTGCGCCGCGGTCAACTTCGCGGCGATCTCACGAATATCGGCGCGGCCGCCCGGAAGGACGTCGGACGCTGCGCCGCGATCGAACGGGAACAAGGTGTCCGCAGAGAGCCGCATTACCTGAACGACGGGCGCGGGCGGCGGCGGTGGCGGCGCAGCGGCGTCGCGCACCACGGCGGCCCAGTGTCCGCGCACCCAGACATAGCGGCCCTGATCCCAGCCCCAGTAGCCGCGTTCCCAGACATAGCCGACGCGCGGCGCCGGCGCGGCTTCATAGACGGGTGCGGGCGGCGCGAGCACGACCATTTGAGCGGAGGCGGGCGCGATGCCGGCGAACCATGCCGTGGCGAGGAGCGCCCCGGCCAGCACTCCGCTTGCGATGCGGCGGTTCGGGTTGCGTTCGGTGCTGCGAGAAAGGATGTTTTTCATAGTGCGTCGTACGAATCGTTGAGGACTTGTCGAGCGAAAGGGCACTCGGGCCGTACTCAAAGCGTAACGGTTCGCCGTATGAAAAGACTTTGCCAAGTGTAAGCAAACGTCGGCGCTGCCAGGGCGCGGCATTGGGGGGGAAGGCAGGGTGTCTGGGTTAGGCCAGCGGCTTTTTTGCCCGTGGGCGGCGCATGCGGGGTAACGCGCCGTAATGGCTGTTGAGAAAATTGCAAGCTTCACGTCCGGCGTGACTGCGCAATGGATTGCACGGCGGACGACGCCGTGCAACCTGGCGTTCGCTTTACGTTTCCTTGCCGACGGCTGCCACCATCGTGCGCGCCCGCTTGCGGATTTCGGAGTCCAGGATCAGCCTGCCGCGCAGCTTGCCCTTCATGCGCTTGACGTGCTTCGGCGCTTCGGTCATGTGCTCGATCATCAGCGCGCGCACGCGCGCCGCGTCGCGCTCGCGCGCGGCCTGCAAGATCTCGCGATGAAACTTCGCGTTCGCGGCACCAAAGCGCCGCTGATCCGCGAGCGGCGTGTCGTTCCTGTATTCGATCAACTGCCTGATCATCTCGTTGATGAGTTCGCAGATGAAGCGCAGGAACGGATTCGGGTTCGCCGCCGCAAGGATATCGTGAAAGGTCATGTCCTCCTGGCGCTGACGCACGAGATGGCCGCGGTCGTCCGGTCCGGCTGTGCCATCGCAGCATTCGATGTTCGCTTCGAGCGCGGCGAAGTCCGCATCGGTCAGGTGGGGCACCGCGCCCGCCGCCAGTTCGGGCTCCAGTTGCTGGCGTACCTTATAGATGTCGTCGATCGACACATCCTTGAAAAATAGATAGTTCTGCAGAAGTTGCAGCGTACGGTCGAGCGGCACCTCGACCACCATGCCGCCGCCGCTCGGCCCCGTCGACACCTTGATGAGCCCTTGCACTTCGAGCGACTTGAGCGCCTCGCGGATCGTGCTCTTGCTCACCGAGTAGAGCTGTTGCAGCTCGGCCTCGCGCGGCAGCCGGTCCCCCGGACGCAGGTCTTTCTCGGTAATGAGGCGCTTGATCTCCTCGGCGACGAGGTCGGCCCGCTTCGGCTGCTTGATTTCGACGGCAGGCCCCGATCTGACGCGGTTCGTGACCATCTTCGAGACTCCCTGGGTGGTGCGGTTGCGTATTGGCGATGATTGACAGCCGAAGGGATTATACCTAGTATCAGGTTCATTCTATTTATCATGATAAATAGAATGAACCGTTAGGCGGGCCGCTTCTGGGTGTCGGCGTCATCTGACCGCCGCACATAGTGCACGACACATGCAAGGAACCTCATCGATGCAAGTTCAGGAATCGACTCCCGGCGCTGCGGCAGGCGCTTCCGCAAAGGACGTGGCATGAAGATCCTCATCGCGCGCATGAATCACGAGACCAATACATTCTCGCCGGTCGCGACGCCGCTGGCCGCGTTCGGCACCAACGGCCCCGCATGGGGCGAAGACGCATATCGCGAGAACAAGGGCATGCGCACGGCCATGTCGGCGTTCATTGACGCGGCCGAGCACGAGGGCGCGCAGATCGTGACGCCCGTTTCCGCGGCGGCGAATCCGAGCGGCCCGGTGGCCGCCGCCGCGTACGATGCGATCTGCGACGCGATTCTCGCGGCCGCGCCGGGCTGCGACGCCGTCATGCTCGATTTGCACGGCGCAATGGTTGCTGAGCAAACGCCGGATGGCGAAGGCGATCTGCTCGAACGCGTGCGCGCTGCGCTGCCCGAGGCGCCGATTGCGGTCGCGCTCGATCTGCACGGCAACGTCACGCAGAAGATGATCGACAACGCGGACGTGATCGTGAGCTTCAAGACCTACCCGCACGTGGACATGTACGAGACGGGCGAGCACGCCGCGCGGCTCCTGCTCGCGCGCATGGCGGGGCGGGCACGCCCGGTGCTGGCGTGGCGGCGGCCGCCGCTGCTGACGTCCACGCTGCGCAGTTCGAATGCCGATGGGCCGATGGGCCGCGCGATCGAGGCCGCGCGCGAGGCCGAGGCGCAGGGCATGCTGGCCGTTTCGGTGCTTGCGGGTTTCTCGCTTGCTGACATTCCCGCGCCGTGCATCAGCGTAGTGGTGGTGAGCGACGGCGATGCCGCCGCGGCTGAGGCGGTGGCCGAGCGGATTGCGCGGCAGATCTGGGACGACCGTGATGAGTTCGTTTATCGTAGCCCGCCGCTCGAGGAATCGGTTGCGCGTGCGGCGCAGGTTGCGAAGGACGTGCAAACAACGCAGGGTGTGGGCAAGCCTGTGCTTTTGCTCGATCACGGCGACAACTGCATGTCGGGCGGCACTTGCGACACGATGGATTTGCTTGAGGCGGCGCTCGCGCAGGGGCTCACTGGGATGGTGAGCGGGCCGCTGTGCGATCCTGAGGCGGTGGCCGCGTTGATCGAAGCGGGCGTGGGCGCGCGGGTGACACTTGGCGTTGGTAACAAGCTTGCGCGAGAGGGGGCGGCGCCGCGTGCGCCGTTCATGGCTACGGGTGTCGTGCGCGCGATTACCGATGGTGAATATGTGATTAGTGGCCCGACTTATACGGGGCAGCGTGCTCATATGGGGCGTGCGGCGGTGCTTGATATTGGGGCGGCCACGCTTGTTGTGACCGAGCGCACGCATGAACCCTGGGATTTAGGGGTGTTCGAGAGTGTGGGTGTCGATCCGCGGCGTGCGTGCTTTCTGTTGCTGAAGTCGCGGATGTATTGCAGGCCGGTGTTTGTGCCGATTGCGGCGGCGCTTGTTGAATGTGATAGCCGGGGCGTTACTGGTTCTGATTATGGGCTGTTTCGGTATGCGCGGCTTGCGCGGCCGGTTTATCCGATTGATCAGGATACTGGGTGGGGTGGGCATCAAGTTAATTGATGCCGATCTTTGCGGCTTTGGCCTTAACTTGGTTTCGCGGCGGACCGCAGGCGTTGCCCCTGTGCGGGGCGGCACCTACTTTTCTTTGCCGCGGCAAAGAAAAGTAGGCAAAAGAAAGCCGCTCAAACCGCTAGTGTGACGCAGTTCACCACTCGCCTTATAGCGGAGCGGCTCCGGGGCGTCTGTCACCACGGGGCGTATAGCGGAGTGACTAAGGGCTCATCCATCCGGCGGCGCTGCGCGCGCCGTGGGGCATAGCCAAAACCAGTGGGGTTCACGCGTATTCGTAGGATTCCAGCGTATTCGATCAGCGGCTTGCCCACGCATTCGCCAACCATCACGCCCGTGCATTCACCGATCAGTACTCCCGTGCATTTACCGGTCAGCGCCTTCGCGCACTTACCGGGTGGCATCTCCAGCGCATTGGCCGGCCAGCCCGCCTCGTTTTCCTTGCAGACCCTTCCGCCCGCGCATAGCGCGTGGCGGGAAGCATGAGCCCTTTGTCACTAAGGCGGAGTGTGCGGGAAGACGGATGCCCCGGAGCCGCTCCGAAGGACAGGGCAGTGGTGGACTGCGTCACACTGGCGGTGTGAGCCGCTTTCTTTTGCCTACTTTTCTTTGCGGCTGCAAAGAAAAGTAGGTGCCGCCCCGCACAGGGGCAACGCCTGCATACCTTATGCAAAACAAGAAACACGCACCTTCAAACGACCACAAAAAAACAGAAAATCACCACGTTTTCACACGTGCCCGAAGAAGCCACGGCGAAAGCCGTCAATATTCGCGAGGCGCAACGTGCCCCGCAGTGGGCGCTCAGGAAGCAGGCCCCGTCACTCGGGAAACGCCTTTCGGTGGACGCTACCCCCATAGCCATTGACAACATTGTCAACAGCAAACGGCGACGCCTCATCCGCCTCAAGAATAACGGCCGCAGTACCCGGCACAAGTTTCACCGAAACGCCCTTAACGAACTCGCTATCGAGCAACGTATGCAGCGCGTGCCCAGCGAGCCCCGCACTCGCGCCCGCGGTAAAGCCCAAAATCGAGCCAACCGGCCCACCCAGCATGCCAATCAAGCTCCCCGAGAGCGCCCCAATCACCGTGCCCCAGTATGACCGCGTTTGCCGGTCGAGGATCGTCAGCGCTCCTGAATCATCCTTGCCCACAACGGCACCACTGTGGATAGTGAAGCCCTGACCCTTCTCAGCAAAGTCCTTGAAATCTTGACATGCCTTCTCGGCAGTACCTAATGTATTGAAGACGGCGACAATCAGCGTGTTTGCCATGATGGACCCATCCGTGAGCTTCACCTCATTCACGGTAATACTAGTCAATCGAACCCGTCGCCGTGATGCAATTTTTTCCGATTCAAAGTATCGGCCCAAAGGCGAACATTTCCGCATCTCAGGTGCTAGCATGCGATAAACGGGGTTCGTTCTCCTGTGAGTCAATCGTAGGATTAAGCATTCCGTAAGGCTTTCTGGAAGACGAATCAAGGATCGCAAGGATAAGACAGGCCACGCGATTCCTTGAACGCGTGCACGCGAACGTAACCAAGGTGAGGCAGAAGATGCGAGAACTCGGTGCCGTCGATGCATGGGAACATACGCTCAGCCTGCTAGGCGCGGGATCAGCCTCGCGCGGCAAGCGAATCGACGATTCGTGCAGTCAATCCAGTCATACCCCGACGAGCCTGAAGCAGGATGCGGTGCAGCCCACGCCGGCCCTGCGCGCCCATCTGGCCGTCGTGGAAACGTGCTCCGATAACCTGGTGTCGGTCTCATGGAGCGATTCCACCAGCGGGCGTTACTCCGAGCAGCCCTGGCGGCTGTGCATCGCCAGAAAGGGCGGCGTGTGCGCGTTGACAGGCGCCAGCATACGGCGCGGCGACCGTGTCTATCGGCCGCTTTCCAGAAAGCTCATGTCGGCAAATGCGGGCTGGGTCGTGCTGGCCTCGGCGTTGAACTCCGTTACACCGATGTGAAAGCCCGAAAAAAATCCCCAAAGGGGCACTTTGGGGATAACGAGGGCCTACATTTGTGGACGTCGAACTAATCGCACGCTTGCGGTGCAATCGCGCTGCAAGCGCCGCGGCGACGTACCGGCAGGCATCTTACCCACTGGCCCCGTGGGGCGAAAGGCGTGGCGTCCAATAGCTAATATCGGCTGATTTCGAAAGCACAAGATTCCTGTATTGCAAATTTGCAGATGCTTTGAGTGCAGTTTCGCGAAGTGTGGTGACCAGACCCTAACCTCCGTCGAGAAAAAAATGGACTCATCCAATTTCCTTGCATCGCTGCAGACTTCGCTTGGGGGATACTTGCCGCGGGTGGCGGCGGCCATCGGCATTCTGATCGTCGGCTGGATCGTGGCGTCGCTCGCGCGCGCCGGTGTGCGCCGGCTCCTTTCCGCCTTGAAGGTCGACGAGCGGATTGCGGAAAACGCCGGGCAGGGCGTGTTCGTCGAGCAGCTCATCGCGAGCGGCTTGTTCTGGCTCATCCTGCTCGTCACGGCAGTCGGCATATTCAATGTGCTCGATCTGACCGATGTCTCGAGCCCGTTCTCGCAATTGCTCGGTCAAATCGTGGGCTACCTGCCCAACCTCATTGCGGGTGCGGGGCTGACGCTCGTTGCATGGCTGATTGCGCTGGTCCTGCGCAGTGTCGTGGCACGTGCGCTAAAGGGCATGAAGCTGGACGACTGTCTCGCGTCGAGTGCGGGCATGAAGCCTGCGAGCAGCTATTTGAGCGATCTGCTCTTCTGGCTGGTCATTCTGTTGTTCCTGCCGGCCATCTTGTCCGCGTTTGCGCTCTCGGGCTTGCTAGCGCCCGTGCAGGGCATGATCGACAAGCTGCTCGCGATCGTGCCGAACCTGTTCGCGGCCGCCGTGATCGGTTTCGTCGGCTGGATCGTCGCGCGGGTGCTGCGCGGTCTCGTCACCAATCTGCTCGCCGCGGCCGGTGCGGACCGACTGCCGAAAGAGGTCGGCAGCCCCACCGCGGTCAAGCTCTCGAAGCTCGTCGGCACGCTGGTCTATCTCTTCGTGTTCGTGCCCACCTTGATTGCCGCGCTCGACGCGCTGCACATCGACGCCATCTCGCGGCCGGCGACCGACATGCTCGGCCAGTTCCTCGAAGCGGTGCCCAATATCGTCGCCGCCATCATCATCTTGCTCATTACCTATTACGTGGCCCGGTTCGTGGGCTCGCTCATTCGCAGCCTGCTGGTGTCGGCCGGTGCGGACGGCTTGCCCGGCATCCTCGGCGTGGGCAGCGTATTCACCGGCATGTTGCTGCCTTCCGCGCTCGCCGCGCGGCTCATCGTGTTCTTCGCGATGCTGTTCGCCGTGGTGGAGGCGGCCAACCGGCTCGGCTTCTCCCAGGTGCGCGACGTGGTCACCCTGTTCATCGAATTCGGCGGCCACGTGCTGGTGGGCGCCGTGATCCTCGTGATCGGCTACTGGCTCGCGGATCTCGCGCGGCGCGTCATTCAACAGGCCGAAAGCAACCATAGCGTGCTGTTTGCGCGAATCGCCCAATTCGCCATTCTGGGCCTCGTATTCGCGATGGGGCTGCGCGCGATGGGCATTGCCAATGAAATCGTGCAACTGGCCTTCGGACTGGTGCTGGGCGCCATCGCCGTTGCGGTTGCACTCGCGTTCGGCCTCGGTGGCCGCGAGGCGGCCGGGAAGTTGCTCACGCGGTGGCTGAATGACAAGAACGCCGAGCAGTGACGCTCGCGCGACCGCACGCGCAAGCGCAGAAAGCGCAGCGGCGAGTCTTCACGATCGCCGCATATCGCGCGCCTCGAAGGAGGGCGGCTCGCCTTGCGCCGTGTCTTCGGCGCCCAGCGTGCCCAGCAACTCAGGCACGCATTTCTTCATGATGTTGACGACCATTCGCACGCGCGCGGGCACGGGCCGCTGGGCGCGTGTCAGCACGTGCAGCTCCTGCGCGGGCACGCGGTACTGCGGCAGCAGTTCGACCAGTCGTCCACTGGCGAGTGCGTCTGCGCACGCGAACGACTCCACCACGCCAATCCCCAGGCCCTCGCCGATCATCCGGTACATGGCTTTCCAGTGATTGGTGGTAATGGCGCTACGAATGGCGACGCTTTCCTGGGTGCTCGAAGCATCCACGAGCGGCAACTGATCCGAGCCAAACATGCCCTTGAGGCGGATGAACGAATGCTTGATCAGATCCACGGGATCGGCAATCGGTTCGTGCCGCGCGAGATAGTCTGCTGAGGCCACGAGCACACGCGCCACCTGGCCCAGCCGGAACGCGAAGAACGCGCCTTCACCCACTTGCCCCTGACGAAACGAAATGTCGATACCCTCGGTCACGAGATCGACGATCTTGTCGCTCAGCGCGAGATCGATATTCAGCTGCGGATAGGCCTCGCGAACGAACCTCAACGCCTCCGGCAAGATCACTTCGCCAAAGCAATGCGGCGCGCCAATGCGGATCGCGCCCTTGAGGATGTGGCCGTCGCTCGAGACTTCCGCAATCGCCTGCTCGGCAGCCGCAAGAATCTTCTTGCTGCGTTCGTAGAAAATTTCGCCCTCGGGCGTGCACTTGAACGTACGCGCGTTGCGAAGTAGCAGACGGCATCCGAGGTACGTTTCCAGACGCTCGATTCGCTCGCTCGCGGCCGGCTGGCCGATATTCAGATCCCGCGCCGCGCTGGAGATGCTGCCTCGTTCGACGGCGCGGACATAAATACGCATCGCTTCCAGAAGATTCACGGTTGCGCTCCCGAAATCGCGGCGTTGTTCAGGCGTCCCGTCAATCCGTAAGGCGTGGTGCGACTATCGGGGCGTGCAATCGATGCGTGCGGGCAAAAATAAAGTGAGTGAACCATTCACAAAAAGTACAGAGGGGGAGTGCCTGAAATGTCGTGTCTTGCACGCTCAAGTCAGTTGATACGGGCGTATGGGTTTGACCGGCTCGGGCACCGGGCACCCGCACAGTTCGAGCACCGTGCGTTCGATATTGCGCGACATGGCGTCGAGCGCCAGCGCGTTCGGCGCGGTGCTGAACGGGTCGGCCACTTCGCTGGCGATGGCTTCGAGCGCGATCAGCGTATAGGAGATGAACACGCACAGCAGGGGCGTGAAGAACTCCGTGGAATCGACGAGCCCGAACGGCAGCAACACGCAATAGGCGTAGACGGTCCGGTGCAGCAGCACGTTGTAGGCAAACGGTATGGGCGTGGAGGCAATGCGCTCGCAGCCGCCGACGATCTGGCCCAGTTCGTTGATCTGCTCATCGAACATCCAGAGCTTCGTATCGGACGTATGGCAGCGCTGCTGCGGGCTGGCCAGCTCGTCGCGGATCTCGTTGAGAATCGCAATGGGCTTGTAGATCGGGTCGCGCAACCGTTCCGCCTGCTGGCTTCCGAGCAGGCGCACGAAGTCCGCCGTGGGGTCGGTGCCGCGCAGTTCATGCTTGAGCGCGTAGACGAACCCAATCAGTTGCTGCGCGATACGCAAGGTATCGGTGCGCTCCGGCGTATAGCAGAGCATCTGCGATGTGAGCGCGCGCGCGGCGTTCAGCAGGCTGCCCCACAAATGGCGCGCCTCGTTGAATCGCTCGTAGCTCGCGTTGTTGCGAAACGCGAGGAAGATCGCGAGCGCCACGCCGAATAGCGTGAAGGGGGCCGTGTTCAGCGGGATCTTCTCGCCGAATACGCGTCCGTGCGTAAAGACGGCGAGGCTGCTCACGACCGCCATGAAGATCAGTTGCGGGATGATCGACTGCAGCACCGAGCCGTTCCATATGAACAGCAGCCGGAACCAGTTCTCCCTTGGCCTCACGATCATGATGTGCTCTTTGCATGTATCGAATGGCGGCAGTGCCGCCCGGGCACTTCATTCAGTGTCCGTGATGGAGTGAAGAGGCGATGGGAATGACGCGCCCTGCGGCGCGCCACGGATCTTGCGGTATCAGTGGTAGCCCGCGTCTCCTTCCCGGACCTTGCCACGGAACACGCGGTACTGCATCGCGTTGTAGACGAGGATGATCGGCAGCACGATAACCGTGCCCACGAGCGCGAAGAGCTGGCTCGAATGGCTCGACGAGGCCTGCCAGATCGTCAGCGAAGGCGGGATGATGTACGGCCAGATGCTGATGATGAGCCCGGTGTAGCCGAGAAAGCAGATCGCGAGCGTCAGCAGGAAGGGCATGGCTTCGTGCTGGAGCCGCACCGAGCGGAAGATGCTCACGACGCACACGAGCACGAGAATGGGCACGGGCAGGAACCAGCCGAGATTGCCGCTCGCGAACCAGCGGGCTTCGACCGATGGCAAGCCCAGCACCGTCCACAGGCTCACTATGACAATGGCGCCCAGCAGGACGGCGGTGAGCGGGCGCATCAACTGGCGCATCTTGCGCTGCAGTTCGCCGTCGGTCTTGAGAATGAGCCAGCCGCAGCCGAGCGCCGCATAGGTGATCAGGACACCGAATCCGCAGAACACGCTGAACGGCGAGAACCAGTCGAACGGGTCGCCCGCGAACTTGTCGTCGACGATCTTGATGCCTTGCAGCAGCGAGCCCAGCACGATGCCCTGGCACATGGCCGCGAGCGCCGATCCGCCGATGAACGCGAGGTCCCAGGCGTGCTGCGTGCGGGTGGCCTTCGCGCGCAGCTCGAACGCGGCGCCGCGGAAGATCAGGCCCACGACCATGAGCATGAGCGGCATGTAGTTGGCCGGCAGCAGCGTCGAATAGACCACCGGAAACGCGCCATAGAGGCCCGCGCCACCGAGCACGAGAAAGGTCTCGTTGCCGTCCCAGACCGGCGCGACGGTGTTGAGCATGACTTCGCGCTCGCCTTTGCCTTCGAAGAACGGAAACAGCAGGCCAATGCCGAGATCGAAGCCGTCGAGCATCACGTAGATAAAGACGCCGAGTCCGATGATGGCGGCCCAGATAACAGGAAGGTCGATTTGCATGGCGTCACTCTCCTACCACGGCGTCCAGCGCACGGTTATGCAATCCAGGATACTTCAGCGATTCGCGGCTTTCGATGCCTTCCGCAGGGCCTTTGCTCATCATCTTCAACATGTAGTAGACGCCCGTGCCGAACACGAGGAAGTACACGATCACGAGGATCAGCAGCGAAACGCCGGCCTGCTGAGCGCCAATCGGCGACATCGAATCCGCGGTGCGCATGACGCCGTACACGGTCCACGGCTGGCGTCCGACCTCGGTCGTGATCCAGCCGGCCAGCAGCGCGAGAATGCCGGACGGACCCATGCAGAAAATGAACCACTGGTACCAGCGCGTTTCGTAGAGGCGCCCGCGCATGCGCAGAAGCAGTCCAAGCAGCGCGGCCAGCAGCATCAGCATGCCGAGGCCGGCCATGATGCGGAAGGTCCAGAACACGATGGGCGAATACGGGCGGTCCTGCGGCGGAAATTCCTTGAGGCCGCGAATCTCGCCGTCCCAGCTATGCGTGAGAATCAGGCTGCCCAGATGCGGAATCTGGATCGCGTAGCGCGTGACTTCCGCATTCATGTCGGGCAGGCCGACGAGATTCAACGCGGTGCCGCCATGCTCGGTCTCCCAGAGTCCTTCGATTGCCGCAATCTTGGCGGGCTGATGTTCACGCGTGTTCAGGCCGTGCGCATCGCCCACCACGATCTGCACCGGCGCGAGCACCAGCAGGATCCAGAGCGCCATCGAAAAGCTGCGCTTGACCGGCACGTCGCGCCGCCCGTGCAGCAGATGCCAGGCGCCGCACGCAGCAACGATGAAAGCCGCGACGATGAACGCGGCAATCGTCATGTGCGCGAGCCGGAACGGAAACGACGGGTTGAAGATCACCTTGAACCAGTCCACCGGCACGATGCGGCCGTTCTCGATGGCATAGCCCTGGGGTGTCTGCATGAAGCTGTTGGACGAGAGAATCCAGAACGTGGAGATCAGCGTGCCGATCGCCACCATCAGCGTCGCAAAGAAGTGCGCCTTGGGACTCACGCGGTTCCAGCCGAACAGCATGACGCCGAGAAAGCCGGCTTCGAGGAAGAAGGCCGTCAACACTTCATAGGTCAGCAGGGGCCCGGTGATATTGCCGGCAACCGTGGAAAAGCCGCTCCAGTTCGTGCCGAACTCGTAGGCCATCACGACGCCCGAGACCACGCCCATGCCGAAGCCCACGGCGAAGATCCTGGACCAGAAGCGGTACATGTCCTTGTAGGCCGCGTCGCCGGTCAGCAGCAGGCGCCATTCGAGCACGGCCAGAAAGCTCGCCATGCCAATGCTGATCGCCGGAAAGACGATATGAAACGAGACTGTGAACGCAAATTGCAGCCTGGCGAGATGAAATGCGTCGAAGATTTGCATGATGGGTCAAAGCTCCAGGTAACGACTGCATTTGCGTGCAGAAGATGATGTTCGGCCGGGTGAAGCATGGCCCGGCCGGACAGCCGGGAACGCGCTGTGTCTGCATATTGCCTGCATATTGCCCGTGTCGCGCCTGTGTAACGCCGATGTAATGTTTGTGTGGCGCCTCGTCAGGTGGCCGCGCGCACGACACGCACGGGCACCGACTTGTAAGAGGGCGTGCCGCTTTCCTTGTCGATGAAATCGAGCGGCACGAGCACGTTCGCTTCCGGGTAGTACGCCGCCACCGAGCCCTTCGCGATGCTGTACCGGATCGCCGTGATGTTCGGCAGGCGCAGCGTCCGTCCGGGCGTGAGCGTTTCGATATCGACCAGGTCGCCGTGCTCGATGCCGAGCGCGGCCATGTCCTCGTCGTTCATGAAGAGCACGTCGCGTCGCCCGAAGACGCCGCGATAACGGTCGTCCATCGCATAGATCGTGGTGTTGTACTGATCGTGGCTGCGGATCGTGATGAGCCGCAGCACGTTCTCCGCCCCGAACACGTCGGCGTCCTCCCTCACGCCGCCGTAGACGGAGAACATGGCCTTGCCCGATGGCGTGTGCCATTGGCGCTCGGTGGGGGGCAGCGGCAGGCGGAATCCGCCGGGCACGCGAATGCGCGCGTTGAAGTCTTCGAAGCCCGGCACGGTCTGCTCGATCAGGTCGCGGATCTTGTCATAGTCGGCAATGAGTTCCATCCACGGCATCTTCGTATTCGTGAGCGTGGCGCGCGCCATGCCGGCCACGATCGCGGGCTCGGAGCGCAGGTGCTCGGAGGCGGGCGTGAGCTTGCCGGCCGACGCGTGGACCATGGACATCGAGTCCTCCACCGTGATCGACTGCCTGCCGCCCGTTTGCATGTCGAGTTCCGTGCGGCCGAGGCAGGGGAAAATATAGGTCTCCTTCGAAACCAGCAGGTGCGTGCGATTGAGCTTGGTGCCGATATGCACGCCCAGTTCGAGCTTGGCCATGGCGGGGAAGGACTGCTCGGAGTCGGGTAACGCGACCGCGAAGTTGCCGCCGAGGCAGATTAACGCCTTGGACTTGCCGTCGATCATCGCCTGCATGGCCTGGACCGCGTCGTGCCCGTGTTCGGACGGCGGCGTGAAGCCGCACGCGTCTTCAATCAGCTTCAGAAAGTCCTTCGAGGGCTTTTCGGTGATGCCCACCGTGCGGTTGCCCTGCACGTTGGAGTGGCCGCGCAGCGGGCAAATACCGGCGCCGGGCTTGCCGAAGTTGCCGCGCATGAGCAGCAGGTCGGCAATCAGCCGCACGTTCGCGGTGCCCTTGTTGTGCTGGGTGATGCCCATGCCATAGGTGACGATCGTCGCGTTCGACTTCGCGTAGGCGAGCGCGACATGCTCGAGGTCCGGCCGCGTGAGGCCGCTGGCCTTTTCGATGTCGTCCCACGAAGTGGCTTCGAGGTCCGCGGCGAAGGCGTCGAATCCTTCCGTATGCGCGGCAATGAAATCCTTGTCGAGCACATTGCCTTCCTCGGCTTCCATCTGCAGCAGCGCCTTCATGATCCCCTTGAGCGCCGCTGCATCGCCGCCGGCGTCGACCTGGAAGTAGGTCGAGGCGATGCGGGTCGAGCTGAAGGTGGCCATCTCGAACATGCTCTGCGGGTCGGCGAAGCGTTCGAGCGCACGCTCGCGCAGCGGGTTGAAGACGATGATGGGCACGCCGCGCCGTGACGCTTCATGCAGCGTCCCCATCATGCGCGGATGGTTCGTGCCGGGGTTGTGGCCGATCGAGATGATGAGCTCGGCCGAGTCGAAGTCTTCCAGCGATACCGTACCCTTGCCGATGCCGATCGACTGCGGCAGGCCCACGCTGGTGGGCTCGTGGCACATGTTGGAGCAATCGGGGAAATTGTTGGTGCCGTATTCGCGGGCGAACAGTTGATACAGATACGCGGCTTCATTCGAGGCGCGCCCGGACGTATAGAACTCGACCTGGTCCGGCGTCAGCGAGCGCAGGATCTCGCCGATGCGCGCAAACGCGTCTTCCCAGTCGACGGCGCGGAACGTGTCGGTCGCCCGGTCGTAGACGAGCGGATGCGTGAGCCGGCCCATGTCTTCGAGCTCGTAGTCGGTCTTCTGCAGGAGCGACGTGACCGTATTGGCTGCGAAGAACTCGGGCGGCACGCGCTTGGTCGTGGCTTCCCAGGTCACGGCCTTGGCGCCGTTCTCGCAGAACTGGAACGTCGAGCGGTGCTCCTTGTCGGGCCACGCGCATCCGGGGCAATCGAAGCCGTCGGGCTGGTTCGTGCGCAGCAGGACAATGGGAGCCTCGACGCTCTGCATTTGTTGCTGGATGGCTTGAGCGGTCGCCCGAAGCGCTCCCCAGCCGCCGGCGGGGCCGTCGTAGGGGTGGATGCCTGGCACTTCGCGTTGCTTGGTCATAGGAAACTCCGTAACGGTTCGAGGTACGCCAATAGCAGGGCGCCGCTCTGCCTCTAATGAATTACTCGGCGCTCGCGCCGGACTCGCGCGTGCTGCGCTTCTTGCGCCCCTTTCCGGCTGCGGTGCTCGTCGCGGCCGCCGCGTCTTCGGCGTCCTTCGTGGCATCCTCGCCGTTGGGTGCCTTGGCGGATTTTGATTCGGCATCCGAATCGGATGCGGAGGCCGTCTTGTTGAACTTGACCTCGCCGCTCTCCTTGTCGTAGTCGATCTCCACGCTGTCGCCGGGCTTGAGCGCGTCGCCGAGAATTTCCTTCGCGAGACGCGTTTCCACTTCCTGGCGGATCTTGCGCTTCAGCTCGCGCGCGCCGAACTCGGGCTGGTAGCCGACCTCTACCATGTGATCGACAAGGGAATCGCCGATCTTCAGCGTGATGTCCTGAGCCGCAGCCGTGCGGACCACCCGGTCGAGCTGGATCTGCACGACCGCGCGAATATTGTCCTTCGAGAGCGCGTTGAAGATGATGATTTCGTCGATGCGATTGAGGAACTCGGGGCGGAAGTGGCCCTTGAGCACCTTCATCATTTCGTCACGAATTGCCTTGTCGGACTTGCGGTCCGCTTCGGGCTGCTCGAGGTTGTCCATGATGATCGGCGCGCCCAGATTGCTCGTGGCGATGATCACCGTGTTGCTGAAGTCCACCACGCGGCCCTTGCCGTCGGTGAGGCGGCCGTCGTCGAAGACCTGCAGCAGCACGTTGTAGACGTCCGGGTGCGCCTTCTCGATCTCGTCGAGCAGGATCACGCTATAAGGGCGACGGCGCACGCGCTCGGTGAGCTGGCCGCCTTCGTCGTAGCCGACATATCCGGGCGGCGCACCAATCAGGCGCGCGACTGCATGGCGCTCCATGTACTCGCTCATGTCGATGCGGATAATGGCTTGCTCGTCGCCGAACACGCTTTCCGCAAGCGCCTTTGCAAGCTCGGTCTTGCCCACGCCCGTGGGCCCGAGGAACAGGAACGTGGCAATCGGCCGGTGCTCCTGGCCGAGACCCGCGCGCGAGAGGCGCACGGCGTCGCTCACGGCGACCACGGCATCGTCCTGGCCCACCACGCGCTCACGCAGCTTGTCTTCCATCTTGAGGAGCTTCTGGCGCTCTTCCTGCGTAAGCTCGGCAACCGGAATGCCCGTGAGACGCGAAACCACCTCGGCCACCGAGGCCACCGTGACTTCGAGCGTTTCCGTGCCGGTTTTGCGCTGCCACGCTTCCATTTGCTCGTCGAGCTGCTTCTGCTTTTCGTTGATGCGCTCTTCGAACGCCTTCGCTTGGTCGTAGCGCTTGCGCGAGGACGCGTAATCCTGCTCGCGCTTGAGCTGGGCGACTTCCGCCTCGAGCTCCTGAATGTCCGCTGGCCGCGAGGTCGCGCCGATGCGCACGCGCGCCGCCGCCTGATCGATCAGATCGATGGCCTTGTCCGGCAGGAAGCGCGAGGTGATGTAGCGGTCCGCAAGCTCGGCTGCGGCCACGAACGCATCGTCGGAGAAGGTGACCTGGTGGTGCGCCTCGAGCTTGTCGCGCAGGCCGCGCAGGATCACGATCGTCTGCTCCACGCTCGGCTCGGGCACGAGCACGGGCTGGAAGCGCCGCTCGAGCGCCGCATCCTTTTCGATGTACTTCTGGTATTCGTTGAGCGTGGTCGCGCCAATCAGGCTCAGCTCGCCGCGCGCGAGCGCCGGCTTGAGCACGTTCGCGATATCGAGGCCGCCTTCGCCGCCGCCTTGCCCCGCGCCCACGATCGTATGCAGCTCGTCGATGAAGAGGATCAACTCGTCCTGCTTGGCCGTGACCTCGTCGATCAACTGCTTCGCGCGCTCCTCGAACTCGCCGCGATACTTCGCGCCCGCGACCATCGAGTTGATGTTGACTTCGACGAGCCGTTTGCCGCGAAGGACCTCAGGCACGTCGCCGTTCACGATGCGCTGCGCGAGCCCTTCGACGATGGCGGTCTTACCCACACCCGGCTCGCCAATCAGCACCGGATTGTTCTTCTTGCGGCGCGCGAGCACCTCGATGGTGCTTTCGATCTCCTGGGCGCGGCCCAGCACCGGATCGAGCTTGCCCTGGCGCGCCATGGCCGTGAGGTCGCGGCCGAACTTGTCGAGGTTCGGCGTGCCGGTCGAGGTTTCGACACGGCCGTCCTCGGCGCCCTTGCCAACGACCTTGACCACCTTCTGCCGCAACGCCTCGGGCGTCACGCCATACTTCTTGAGCAGGGTGCCCGCGAGACTCTCGGGCACCGAAGCGAGCCCAATCAACAGATGTTCGGGACCGACATAGGAATGCCCGAGCTCGCGCGAGGCCTGGAACGCGTATTGGAACGCTTTCTTCAGGCGCGGCGAGACGGTCATCTGCACCTCTTCGTCATCGTCGCTCGCGGTGCCGTGCTTCGCGTGCTCGTCGATATAGCTCTTGATGTCCTGCGGCGAGAGCTTGAGCTCCTTGAGCAGGGTCGCGCAAACGTCCGTGTCGGCGAGCACGTAGAGCACATGCTCGGTATCGAGCTCGGTGCGGTGCAGCTCGTGCGCCTTCTCCGCCGCGCGCTGGAGCAGCTCCATGGTCTGCTCGCTGAACGCGTCGGTCACGTCGACCGACTCGCGGGGCACGCTCGCGGACAGACCCGCCTCGTCGCCGAGTCCGCCCAGCAAGTGCGAGAGACCGCCTCCGCCGCCCAGCAGCGAATCGAACGGATTGAGCATGCTTTGATGGCGCATCAGCTGCCGATAGTGGTAGTCGCAAATCGACAGCGACTTGCGCTCGCCGTCTTCCGTCACGACAACGCGTGCAACGGCGGGACGGGCATGGCAGATATCGCAGAGTGTGGGCATGATCGTGTCACCTCTAACCGTGGAGAGTTTCGTCCTGCAATGAGTGGCGTCAGCCTGCCGCCTTCGACGCGTCCCTCGGCGCAGTGGCCGAAAGCGCGACCGGCACCGACGCCTCGCTGGTCAACATCAGAAGCGTGAACGTTTCGCGCAGATACAACCGTGCGGTGGTCTTGCACCGGCCCCCGCAACGCTCGGTCTTTCGTAGATTAGGTCTCTCGTGTGCAGCCGCAAAGGTCGGCTACAAAGGAATTGAAACGGACTGTGGCGGTGGGTGGTATGCATCTGGGTCGGTCTGAAACGGGCCCATGCGAACCGCAAAAAGGGACAATTGGACAGGTAAATTCTATGAGTGGATCAGGCCAAAGTGAACGTCTGTCGATCCGATACTAGATATCGGGCCGATACGGGCATCGATTAATCCGATATTCAATATTGGGCATTGGAATTGCGCAGCGCGATTCGCGTTTCGCTTATCGTGTATCGCATCAAGACGTACGTTCCAGGGAGGTGCAGCGTGAGCACAGAAAATCGAGTCGACAGTATCCAGCGCGCGCAAAACTTCGACGATCTGCATGACGCGATGCAGGGATTTCTCGAAGAGGCCGAAGGCCGCTATCCCGCTCTCGCGCAGGCCGGAACGCTGAAGGCGTGCATTGGCGGCAGCGCGTTCGCACAAGCCGTGAGCGAGCTGAAGCAGTATCAATCGCTCACGGGCGAGACTTACCCCGACGTCCATCGCGTGGTTGAAGCAGCCGCGGCGAAGCATGCACAGTTGAGCGGCACGAGCGCCTAGATTCAGCAGCCTGCTTCCGCATCTGGCAGCGCGGTGCCGATACACCGCGCTTGCTCGCTTTCGCTTTGCCTTGTTCATCACGCTTGCTCCGTAGACGCTGCGAGTGCCTTCGCCGTTGGGGCGGATGGCGCGTCGCTATGCAGTTCGTAGAGGCAAGAATAAAAGTTGCGAGCCCGCTTCATGACGCACAGAATGGCCGGACTTTTTAGAGTACAGTTCGGCGCGCAGCAGTACACTTGAATGGCTGTGCTGTTTGCTGAAAAAGTAAAAAGGGAAGCAGGGGGAGTAAAGCGGTGAAACTCTATGAGAAGCTCGCGGAGGACATTGAATCGCTGATCCGCAAAGGCGTCTATCGGCCCGGCGACCGTGTTCCATCAGTTCGGCAGGCGAGTCAGCAGCACCGCCTCAGCATCACCACCGTGATACGCGCGTATTTGCTGCTGGAAAGCCGTGGCGTGCTGGAGAGCCGTCCACAATCGGGCTTTTTCGTGAGCTTGCGAATGGCCGAAGGCAACCGGCCCGCAGGCGAATTGCGCCCGACGCAGCCCATTGCCGTATCGGCCAGCGTCGACGTGAGCCGCCTCGTGCTGTCGACGCTGCGCTCGATTGGCGCCGACGACGCCGTGCCGCTCGGCTCGCCTTATCCCGACCCCACGCTGTTTCCGTTCGAGAAGCTCAATCGCTATGCGTCGGCCGTCGGGCGCAACAAGGCGCTCTGGGGCATTACCAACGCGCTGCCGCCGGGCTGCCCGGACCTCGTGCGCCAGATCGCGCGGCGCTACCTCGAAAACGGCATGGCCGTGGACCCGAACGAGATCATCGTGACCGTGGGCGCGACGGAGGCCATCAACCTGTGCCTGCAGGCGATCGCCAAACCCGGGGACGTGATCGCCGTCGAGTCGCCGACGTTCTACGCCATGCTGCATGCTATCGAGCGCTCGGGCATGAAAGCCATCGAGGTGGCGACCCATCCCGAGCACGGTATCGAAATCGACGCGCTCGCGAAGATCATCGAATCGCAGCCCATTGCGGCCTGCATGGTGATGCCGAATTTCCAGAATCCGCTGGGCTTTCAAATGCCCGACGCGCGCAAGCGCGAACTCGTCGAACTGCTAGGCAACGCGCAGATTCCCGTCATCGAAAATGGCGTCTATAACGAACTGTATTTCGGCGCCTCGCACCCGACCACCTTGAAATCGTATGACAAGAAGGGCATCGTGTTGCATTGCGGCTCGTTTTCGAAAAGCCTTACCGCCGCGTATCGCATTGGCTGGGCCTTGCCTGGCCGCTATCGCGACGAGGTCGAGAAGCTGAAGTTTCTGAACACGCTGACAACCTCGGTGATTCCCCAGCTGGCCATCGCGGAGTTTCTCGAGCGCGACGGCTACGAGCATCATCTGCGCCGCGTGCGCAAGAACTATGCGCAGCAGGCCAATATGATGAAGGCGATGGTCGAGCGGTTTTTCCCGGCCGGCACGCGCATGTCGAACCCGGCGGGCGGCTACGTGCTGTGGGTGGAGCTGCCGCCGAAGGTCGACTCGATGAAGCTCTACCAGATGGCGCTCGAGCGCGGCATTACGATCGGCCCCGGCTACATGTTTTCGATCTCCGACAGCTACCGCAATTTCATCCGCCTCAATTACAGCAGCCCATGGTCGAGCGCGATCGAGCAGGCCATCATTACCGTGGGGAAACTGGTTGCGCACTGCGCGCGTTGAGGAGCCGGATCGACGGCACTGGACGTACAAACGTGCGTTCGAAGGTGTAGTGTTCAAATACGTTCAAGCCCAAACGGCATTCCGGAATGCATGAATGCCGATACATTGCATCGGGGCTTTTGTATCGACTTGAAAGGAGTGGTGCAATGTCGAAGGATTCCAGTGCTGCATCCGAACGCGATTTCACCCAGGGCGTGCCGCTCGATGACATCGCCGACGATGGCATCTTGACCGGCCAGGTGGGAGACGAATCCGTGCTGCTCGTGCGCAAGGGCGGCGAATTGTTTGCCGTCGCCGCGACCTGCACGCACTACGGCGGCCCGCTGGCCGAGGGGCTCGTGGTGGGCGATACGATCCGCTGCCCGTGGCACCACGCGGCGTTCTGCCTGCGCGACGGCCAGGTGGCGCATGCGCCCGCGCTGGACGGCCTCAAATGCTGGCGCGTGGAGCAGTCCGGCGGGCGCGCGTTCGTGCGCGAAGCGTTGCCAGCGGAGGCGCCGCCGAAGCTGAGCACTGCGAAGGTCCCGGTGTCGGTCATGATCATCGGAGGCGGCGCGGCCGGCAACGCTGCCGCCATGACGCTGCGTAGCGAGGGCTACGAAGGCCCCATCACCGTCTGGAGCGCCGATGCTTCGCCGCCTTACGACAGGCCGAACCTCTCGAAGGACTATCTCGCGGGAACGGCCGATCCTGCATGGCTGCCGTTGCGCTCGCCCGAGTTCTACGCAGAGCAGCGTATTGCTGTGCGCTGCGACCAGCGCGTGGTCCAGATCGATCCGGCAAGCAAGACCCTAGCGCTTGCCAACGGAGCGCATGAGCACTACGGCGCCTTGCTCCTGGCGACCGGCGCAACGCCCATCCGGCTCGCGATTCCCGGCGCGCAGTTGCACCATGTGATGGTGCTGCGCTCGCTGGCCGACTGCAACGCGCTGATTGCGCGTCTCGCCACAACGCGTCGCTGCGTCGTGGTGGGCGCGGGTTTCATCGGACTCGAAGCCGCAGCGGCGTTGAGAACACGCGGTGTCGAAGTGCACGTGGTCATGCGCGGCACGCACCCCATGGAAAAGGTGCTGGGCGCGGCACTCGGCGACATGCTGAAAAAGCTGCACGAGTCGCACGGCGTGGTGTTTCACGTTGATGCGGATGTCAACGAGATCACGGCAACTAGCGTGAAGCTCTCGACCGGCGACGAGCTGCCCGCCGAGCTCGTGGTGGCGGGGATCGGCGTCACGCCCGAAATCGCGCTGGCCCAGCAAGCAGGGCTCGCTATCGATCGCGGCGTGGCCGTGAACGAGTATCTTCAGACCAGCGCAGCAGGTGTCTACGCCGCGGGCGATATCGCGCGCTGGCCCGACCCGCATACGGGCCAGCGCATCCGCGTCGAGCACTGGGTCGTGGCCGAGCGCCAGGGCGTGGTCGCGGCGCGCAACATGCTGGGAAAGCAACAGCGCTTCGAGGCGGTGCCGTTCTTCTGGACGCAGCACTACGACCTCGCCATCAACTATGTCGGCCACGCCGAGGGCTGGGACCGTGTCGATATCGATGGCGATCCTGTCGCGCACGTGTGCGCCGCCACGTATTGGCGCGGCAACCAGCGCCTCGCGGTCGCAACGGTGGGCCGCGATCTGGAAAGTCTTCGCGCAGAAGCGGCGTTCGAAGCGCAGACACCGGTTCAATGACGTCAAATGTGAGGAGCGATGTGATGGCCCAACAACTCATCGTCGCTGTGTTCAACAGCGTGAGCGACGCGGAAGATGCCGCCCAGGCGATCCGCAAGCTCGAAGCCGCGGAGCCGAGCTTCAAGGTTGAGAGCGGCGTCATGGCGGAAAAGGACAGCGCCGGCAAGGTCAGCTTGCTTGGCACGAAGACGCATCCGTTCTGGGGCGTGGTGATCGGCGCCGTCACGGGGAGCCTGATCGGGCTGCTGGGCGGGCCGACGGGTGCGATGCTCGGCTTTACGATAGGCGCGAGCACCGGGCTCGCGGGCGTCGCGCTCGCAGACATACTCGATCACGAGTTCGTGCATGCGATCGGCAACGCGTTTGCGCCTGGCACGGTCGCGATCTTTCTGGAGGCGAGCGAAGCGTCAACGGCGCAAGTGGACACGCTCGTGACGTCGTATCACGGAACGGTCCACCGCAAGCCGATGGCGCAATGACAGTCGGGCAGGCCGCCTCGAGGGAGGCGGCTTACGTGCAGGGGGCATAGCCGCCTATTTATGCATCATCGCCCTGACGATAAAGTGAAATGGCAGCGTAAGGAGAACGGTCGCGCCAAAGCCGACGCACCAGAGAATAAACACCCACTTCAGGTCGTGCAGAAAACCGTGGCGCCGGTCGGTTGGTTCACGTTTCATCGTCTGCTCCTCGCCGGAAATTTCATCGCTTACTCCTAAAACGCGCAGCTGCGGTACGGTTGATGGGGCGGGGCGGTGCGCAGATTATGGCACCGGCACCCGCAAGCAATCAACACGATCGCCACAGGCACCCGTATCAATCTTTCGCTCATCAATGGGGACTCCAAAATGAAAGCCGAATCTCAACCCAACCCTCGCATCAAGGAGCGCGAGCAATCGGGGCCGCACCTGACCGCGCACGAGCACGTCGGCCTGAATGGAAGAATCGCGCTGACCATCACCGATGCCGTAGGGACGATGTGGTGCGCCTACATCTTCGCGATCATTGCGCTCATCAGTCTGCCCTCGTCCATTGCGGGCGGCGTGTCGACGCTCGTCGCCTGGGTTGCGCAGACGTTTTTGCAACTGGTGCTGCTGTCGGTCATCATGGTGGGCCAGAAGGTTGCGGCTGCGGCGTCGGACAAGCAGGCGCTGCAAACCTATAAGGATGCGGAGGCGCTCCTGAAAATTCAGGACGAAGTGCGCAGGCTCATCGAAGTCAACAACACGCTGACCGAAGCGATTCATCGCGCCGTCATGGAGAAGGACGGTTCGGCCGCCGCGCAAAAGCAGATTGCCGGCGAAGCAAGGCCGCCGGCGTGAGCGAGGCGGGCGCCGCGAGCCCATGCGGCTCGCGCGCGCCCCCGTTACGTTAGCTGATACGATGCGCGCCCCGTTCCGGCCAGATTGCCGCCATCGACGATCAAATACTCTTCGCGAATGGGCGTCCCGCCAAAAAAGCTCTGCAGAATCTCGAGCGTGCCCGCCGCATAGCGCGCCTGTGCCGAAAGCGTCGTGCCCGAGATATGCGGTGTCATGCCATTGAAGGGCATGGTTCGCCACGGATGATCGGCGGGCGCGGGCTGCGGAAACCAGACATCGCCCGCGTAGCCCGCGATCTGGCCGGACTGCAATGCGCGCACGACCGCGTCGCGTTCCACCAGCTGGCCGCGCGCCGTATTGATGAGATACGCGCCGCGTTTCATCCTCGCGAACATGGCGTCATTGAAGAAGTGTTCGGTGGAAGGATAGAGCGGCAGTTGCAGGTTCACGATATCCACGGCGCGCACCAGCGAAGCCGCATCCGGATGCCAGGTGAGCGCCAGTTCGCGTTCGATTTCCGGCGCGAGGCGGTGGCGCTGGGTGTAGTGCAGCGCGAGACCGAAGGGCTTGAGCCTGCGCAGCACCGCGAGACCGATTCTGCCCGCGCCGATGGTGCCGAAATGCATGCCCTCGATGTCATAGCTGCGCTCGACGCATTCGGCGATGTTCCATCCGCCGGCGGCCGAAAAAGCATGCGAGGGCACGTAATTGCGCACCTGCGTGAGGATGACCATGACCACATGCTCGGCCACGCTGATGCTGTTCGAGCCGGTCACCTCGGCTACGGTAATGCCAGCCTGCGCCGCGGCCTTGAGGTCGACATGATCGGATCCCACGCCCGCAGTCAGCGCGAGCTTGAGTTTTTTGGCTTTGGCGATGCGCTCCGCGCTGAGGTAGGCAGGCCAGAACGGCTGCGAAATGACCACGTCGGCCTCGGGCAAATATCGCTCGAACGCGGAATTCGGCCCGTCCTTATCGCTGGTCACGATCAATTCGTGGCCGTGCTGCGCCAGATACGGGCGCAGCCCCAGCTCGCCGGAGACGCAGCCCACCAGTTCGCCCGGCTTGAAGCCGAGCGCTCCACTGGGGTGGGGCGCCTTCTGGCCGTTGTCGTAGACGGCGATTTCTGGAATCGCGTCGCGCACATAGCGGGGCGGGTAGCCGGTTTGAGGATCGGGATAGAGCACACACAGAACTTTGGCCATCGCTGCGCTCCGCGCTTCACCACGACAACGGTTGCGTAAACACCTTGCCGCCGTATCCGAGCACGACGTTTTCGATTTCGTATTCGGGAGGCTCTTTGGCTTCGATAATGAGCGCGACGCTGCCGGGCTTGAGCTCCTCTGAAATCGATTTCGTGAGCTTGCTGTCGAAAACGTGCTCCGCAATCCCCGCGCCGGCCCCGATCGTCACGCCCGCCAGCGCGCCGAGCGGGCCACCAATCAATCCAATGAGGCCGCCCGTCACCGCGCCGATCACCGTTCCCCAATACGACTCGGTGTACTGGCTGAGCACCGTGAGTTTGCCGTCCGCGCTCTTTTGGACCATCGCGCCGCTTTCGATCTTGAAGCCGTCGCCGTCCTTTTCGAAATTCTTGAAATCGCGGGCGGCCCGTTGCGCCACATCCAGATTGTCGAAGGTCGCAACCACCAGCTTTTGAGTCATCTTCGCACTCCTGTCTCGTTGCGCTGCATCTACTAAAGATAGGCAATCGGCGCGCACGTGCCACGCAGGTTTTGCCGATATTAACGATCGGGTGCCGGCGAGCCGTGCGTGGGCGGCTGGCTATCGAGCACTTCGGCTACATAGGCCTTGAGGGTTTCGACGATCTTGCGCACGCGCACCGGCACCGGGCGTTGCGGACGAATCAGCAGGTTCAGCGCAAGCGCCGGCACTTCGTACTGCGGCAGCAACTGCACGAGCTGGCCGCGCTCGATGGCGTCTTTCGCGGCAGGCGCTTCGAGCACGCCAATGCCCACGCCGGCCAGCACCATTTCATACATGGGCCGCCAATGGTTGGTCTTGATGGCCGTGCGGATCGCCATGCTGTCCACGATATCCGTGCCTTTCGTGAGCGGCAGCTGGTCCGCGTCGAAGGCGCCCTTGACGCGGATGAAACTGTGCTTCGCGAGATCGGCCGGTTCCGTGATCGCTGCGTGCCGAGACAGATAATCGGGCGACGCCACCAGCAACCGTCCGACCTGGCCTTGCGGGTAGGCGATGAACGCGCCGTCGCCAAGCTGGCCGAGCCGAAACGAAATGTCCACGCCCTCGGTCACGAGATCGGCGAGCCGGTCGTTGAGGACGAGCTCGATGTCGAGCCGGGGCCAGGTTTCGCGAATCCGCTTGAGGCCTTCGGGCAGCACAGTTTCGCCAAAGCAATGCGGCGCCGCGATCCGGATCGTGCCTTTGACGACCTGATCTTCGTTCGAGACTTCCGCGACGGCCTGCTCGACGGCGCCGAGCACCGATTTGCTGCGCTCATGGAAGATGATCCCCTCCGGCGTGCATTTGAATGCGCGCGCATTGCGCAGCAGCAGCTGGCAGCCGAGATACTTCTCCAGCCGCTCGATGCGCTCGCTCACGGCGGGCTGGCCGATGTCGAGGTCGCGTGCGGCACCGGAAATGCTGCCGCGCTCCACGACTCGCACGTAAATGCGCATGGCTTCCAGCAGATTCACGTGCCGCTCCCTGGCGTGGCCGGCCGTTTCGGCGGCATGCGCGGGGGGATGCGTGGCGGGGTGTGCTTCAGTGAGGTTCGTGGACATATCAGCCCTTCCATTCATCAAGCTCCAGATTCATGTCGTCGCGTGCTTCGAGGCGACGGTGCGATGGTGAAAGGTTACGGGGGCAGACTCATGAGTGAAATGCACAAATCGGGGCGGCGCCGAAGAGTACAGTTCTGCTACGATCGGCCTCGCTCAGGAGGGCGCCAACGAACGCCACGGAGGGCGTTGGATGAAACTGTACGAAAAGCTGGCAGACGACCTTGAACGGTCGATCCGGCAAGGCGTTTATCGGCGCGGCGAGAAATTGCCGTCGATACGGCAGACGAGCCTGCAGCACCGCGTCAGCATCACGACCGTGCTGCGCGCGTACATTCTTCTGGAGAGTCGCGGCTTGATCGTGAGCCGCCCGCAGTCCGGCTATTTCGTGAGCGATGCAGCGGACGATGAGCAGGCGCACATTCCGGAATTGCGGCCTTCGCGGCCGGTGCCGATCTCGTCGCCGGTGGACGTGAGCCGCCTCGTGCTTTCGACGCTGCGCTCGATCGGCGTCGACGAGGCCGTGCCGCTGGGCTCGCCGTATCCCGACCCGCGCCCGTTCCCGTTCGACAAGCTCAATCGCTACGCCTATGAAGCGGGCCGCGGCAAGGCGATCTGGGGTGTGACCGATGCGTTGCCGCCCGGCAACGCGCGGCTCATTCGCCAGATTGCGCGCCGCTACCTCGAAAACGGCATGCGCGTCGACCCGAACGAGATCGTCGTGACAGTGGGCGCCACGGAGGCGATCAATCTGTGCCTGCAGGCGGTGGCGAAACCCGGCGACGTGATCGCCGTGGAGTCGCCGACGTTCTACGCAATGTTGCACGCGATCGAGCGCCTGGGGATGCATGCCATCGAAGTGGCCACGCATCCCGAGCACGGTATCGATGTGGAGGCGCTGGGGGAGATCATCGCTTCGCAGCCCATTGCCGCGTGCATGATCATGCCGAATTTCCAGAACCCGCTCGGCTTCATGATGCCCGATGCGAACAAGCGCGCGCTCATGGCGCTCCTCACGCAGCGCGATATTCCGGTCATCGAAAACGGCGTCTATAACGAACTCTATTTCGGCGAAGCGCATCCCACCACGCTGAAGTCACTCGATACCAAGGGGCTCGTGTTGCATTGCGCGTCGTTCTCGAAGAGCCTCACGGTGGCCTATCGCGTGGGCTGGGCGCTGCCGGGGCGGTATCGCGATCAGGTGGAGAAGCTGAAATTCCTCAATACGCTCACCACGGCCACGATCCCGCAAATCGCCATTGCC
Source organism: Paraburkholderia pallida (assembly GCF_004524855.1). Classification (NCBI taxonomy): domain Bacteria; kingdom Pseudomonadati; phylum Pseudomonadota; class Betaproteobacteria; order Burkholderiales; family Burkholderiaceae; genus Paraburkholderia; species Paraburkholderia pallida. The sequence goes on from NZ_CP038150.1 coordinate 315,691, forward strand.
GAGTTTCTCGAGCGTGACGGCTATGAGCATCATCTGCGGCGCGTGCGCAGGCATTACGCGCAGCAGGCCAATCTGATGCGGGCGATCGTGTCGCGTTTCTTTCCCGAAGGCACGCGCATCTCGCGGCCGGTGGGCGGCTACGTGCTCTGGATCGAGCTGCCGGAAACGGTGGACGCGCTGCGCCTCTACAAGCTGGCGCTGGAACAGGGCATCACGATCGGCCCCGGACAGATGTTTTCAATCTTCGAGAACTCGTACCGCAATTTCATCCGGCTCAATTACAGCAGCGCATGGACCGATGAAATCGAGCAGGCCGTGATCACCGTCGGCAAGCTCGCCGGCGAACTGCAGCGAGGTTGACGCCATGCATCTCGATCTTTCGTTCTCGGTGAAGGTGTTTTCCGCAATGTTCGCAATCATGAATCCAATCGCGAATGTCCCGGTGTTCCTTTCCCTGACCGAGGGTGCGAGCGACGCCACGAAACGGAAGATCGCGAGCGTCACCTTCATTGGCGTGACCATTGGCTGCCTGATTTCAGTGAGCGTGGGCGACGCCATTCTTGGCGTATTCGGCGTGACGATCGACGACTTCCGGCTCGCGGGCGGCCTGCTCGTGCTGCTCATTGCGCTCGACATGCTGCACGGCGCCTCGAGCGCCCAGCACACACCCCGGCAAAGCGAACTGGGCGAAGGCGGTGGCGATCAGGACGTGGCCATTTTCCCGCTCACGATGCCGCTGCTCGTCGGCCCCGGCACGATTGCGACGCTGATCGTATTTGGCCATACCGCGACGAAGCAGGGCGAGGTTGCCAGCCTCGCGCTGGGGCTCGTCGTGTTCCTCGCGCTGCTCGCGATTGCGCTGTTCTCCGCGCCGCTGATCGGGCGGTTCTTGTCGCCCAAAGTGACCGCCATTACCAAGCGCTTGATGGGCATGATCCTGGCCGCCATCGCGGTGGAAATGATGACCGCGAGCTTGACCGCGCTCTTCAAGGGCCTGGTCCATTAGCGATTCACCCTCGATTCACTGTCGATTCACCCTCGCGCGAGCGAATTTCGGGTTTCTACCTGGTCCATGCGGACGAGGCGTATGCGGGGTCGTCCCCTGATCATCGGCCTGCAAAACAGACAGGCGCAGGCAGAAGCAGGCAGACGCACGCAACGCGGCCGGCGGATCAGGGAGGATCAAATTGGCGGGTTCGAAAACGAGGATATTCAAGGGCTCCGCGGCACGCATGGGGGCGACGCTCTGCCTGATGGCGGCGATGTTGCCCGCCGCGAGGGCGCAGTCCGACACGCAAGCACAAACGATAGGCGAAGCATTCGACTACGCCTACCCGCTTTACCTGCTTTCCACCTATCGCTGGACCGCGCTCGAAACCACGAGCAGCCGAACCAGCACGACGCTCGATCATTTCGCGCATTCGCGCAAGATCGCCACGCCCGACGACAAGTGGGCGAACGGCCCCATCGTCGAAGCGCTCTATTCGACCGCCTGGATCGATCTCGCCCGCGGCCCGGTGATCTTGCGCACGCCGGACACGCACGACCGCTACACCGTGCTGACGCTGATCGACTTCTATTCGAACACGTTCTTCTATGCCGGGCGGCGCACGACGGGAACCGGCGCGCAGCAATACTGGCTGGTCGGTCCTGACTGGAAGGGTGAGGCACCCGCGGGCATGAAGGTCGTGCGCGCGTCCACGAACGATGTGTATGTGAATCTGCGCGTGGCGGTGGACGGTCCCGCCGATCAGCAGACGGCCAATGCGGTTCAAGACGGCTTCACGATCACGCCTGCCGGCACGCCGTCTTCCGCCGCGCAGCCGCCCGGTGCGCCACAGCGCCTGCAGCCCGTTGCCGGCGATCCGAAGAATTTCGTCGATGTGGTCAATCAGATGCTGGCCCTCGATCCGCCGCCGCAGCGCGACGAGGCGCTCATCGAGAAGTACCGGTCAATCGGCATCTGCGGCGCGCCATGCAGCTGGGACGCGTTGCCCGATGCCACGAAAGCCGCCTGGCGCGCGAGCTATCCGAAGCTCGAGAACCAGTTCTTCGCCTGGTATCTTGCCCAGGGCCACGCGCACGGCTGGATCAACTACAGCCCGCCCGGCAACAAGCTTGGCACCACTGAGCAGCGTGATTACCAGCAGCGCGCGTTCGCGCTGGCGCTCGGGATGGGCATGCTGGGTCTCGACCGACGCGAAGCCAATTACTGGAATACCTTCGCCGACGCGCAAGGGCAGCCGCTCAGCGGCGGCAAGCGTTACCGGCTGCGGCTGCCGGCCGGCGGCATTCCCTCCAATGCGTTCTGGTCGGTCACGCTCTATTCGGCGGACAAGAGTGGGCAATTCCTCGTGGACAACCCCCTCCACCGTTACCAGATCAGCAGCCGCACGCCGAACGTGAAAACCGATGCCGACGGCAGCATCGAGATCTGGCTCCAGTCCGATCCGCCTGCCGCCGACAAGCTGTCGAACTGGCTGCCCACGCCGGCCGGGGGCCAGCCGTTCATGCTGTTCGCGCGCGCCTATGAGCCGAAAGCCAGCGTGCTCAGCGGCGCGTACCGGATGCCGGATGTGGAAGCGCTTCCTTGAATCGACCCGGGTGAGACCCGCGTTAGACCCTAGTCGGAATGGACGATGGCGCGGCGCGAGCACCCCGTTAATTTGGCCGTTATTCGGCGCGACGCCGAATGACGAAGGGCACGAAGCCACGAATGCCCCAAGATCGGGAGACGGTCCATGAAGCTGACGAAATCCAGGGTGTGCGCGTTCACGGTTGCCGCGGTCGCTGCTGTTGCGGGCGCGTGCTATGCGATTGGCGGCCCCGATCAGGAGAGCTATGTTGCCGGCTTCATGCCGTGCAGCGCGGTCGATTCGAGCGGACAGCCTCAGGACTGTGTGCCGGTCGACCGAACCCGCATGAGCATTGCCGCCTTGCACGGCATGTGATTTCCATTTGAAAGTATTGTGAAAGAAAACTGCCCGGCACGCATTTGCGCGTCGGGCAAGCGTTGTTTTCTTCGGAAGAAACAACGCTGCCCGCATCGTCCTCGAGTACTGGACGATGCGGGCCGGTGCGCCAGGCTTTAGCGGTGCAGGAGCCAGTCCACGATGCGGCCGGCGGCTTGCTCCGGTGAGTCGACGGTCGTGTCGATGCGGATCTCGGGCTGCTCAGGCGGCTCATAGGGCGAGTCGATGCCCGTGAAGTTCTTCAACTCGCCATTGCGGGCCTTCTTGTAGAGCCCCTTGGGATCGCGCTGCTCGGCCACGGAGATGGGGGTGTCGACGAAAATCTCGACGAAGCCATCCGGCCCCGCCAGCGCGCGCGCCATGTCGCGTTCGGCGCGGAACGGCGAGATGAACGAGACGAGCGAGATCAGTCCGGCGTCCATCATGAGGCGCGCCACTTCGGCCACGCGCCGGATATTTTCGACGCGGTCGGCCTCCGAGAAGCCCAGGTCCTTGTTCAAGCCGTGCCGCACGTTGTCGCCATCGAGCAGATACGTGTGCTTGCCGAGCGCGTGCAGCTTCTGCTCGACGAGGTTTGCAATCGTCGACTTGCCCGCGCCCGAGAGCCCCGTGAACCAGACCACGCGCGGCGCCTGATGCTTGAGCGTGGCGCGCGCATTGGCGTCGATGACCGTAGCCTGCCAGTGCACGTTCTGCGAGCGCCGCAACGCGAAATGCAGCATGCCCGCGCCCACGGTGTTGTTGGTGAGCCGGTCGATCACGATGAAGCCGCCCGTATCGCGGTTCTCCGCATAGGGGTCGAACGCCACCGCCCGGTCGAGGTTCAGGTTGCACACGCCGATCTCGTTCATGTCGAGCGTGCGGGCGGCAAGGTGCTCGAGCGTATTCACGTTCACGCGGTATTTCGGCTGCGCGCAGGTCACGCCCACGGTGCGCGTGCCAATCTTCAGCAGATAGGGGCGGCCCGGCAGCATGGGCTCTTCGTTCATCCAGACGAGCGTGGCTTCGAACTGGTCGGCGACAGCGGGCGGCGCATCGGCGCGCGCGATCACGTCGCCGCGGCTGATGTCGATTTCGTCTTCGAGCGTGAGCGTGACGGCCTCGCCGCAGCGCGCGCGGTCCGTTTCGCCTGCCGCGGTGATGATCGACGTCACGCGGCTGTCGCGGCCGGACGGCAGCACGCGCACGCGCTCGCCGCGGTGGATCTCGCCGGCCGAGATATTGCCCGCGTAGCCGCGAAAGTTCAGGTGCGGACGGTTGACCCACTGCACCGGCAGCCGGAACGGCTGGGTGAGGCGGGCATCGTCTTGCACGGGCACGCTCTCGAGATACGCCATCAGCGAGGGACCGTCGTACCACGGCGTGTTGGCGCTGGTCTCGGTGACGTTGTCGCCCGCGAGCGCCGAAAGCGGAATGCTCGCGATATCGTGCAGGCCGATCTGGGCCGCGAACGCGCGATATTCGTTCGTGATCCTCTCGAATACGTCTTGCGCATAGCCGACCATGTCGAGCTTGTTGACGGCCAGCACGATACGGCGAATGCCGATGAGCGAGACGAGATAGCTGTGGCGGCGCGTTTGCGTGAGCACGCCCTTGCGGGCGTCCACGAGAATCACGGCCACGTCCGCTGTGGAGGCGCCCGTGATCATGTTGCGCGTGTACTGCTCGTGGCCGGGGGTGTCGGCCACGATGAACTTGCGCTTTTCCGTGGCAAAGAAACGGTAGGCGACGTCGATCGTGATGCCTTGCTCGCGCTCGGCCGAGAGCCCGTCGACGAGCAGCGCGAAGTCGAGATTGCCGCCCTGGGTGCCGACTTTCTTCGAGTCCGCCTCGAGCTGGCTGAGCTGGTCTTCGAACAGCATCTTCGACTCGTAGAGCAGCCGGCCGATCAGCGTGCTCTTGCCGTCGTCCACGCTGCCGCAGGTGATGAAGCGAAGCAGGCTCTTTTCCTGCTGCGCGCTCAGGTATCGCTCGACGTCGTCGGCGACGGTGGTGATGACGGTGGCCATTAGAAGTATCCCTCCTGTTTCTTCTTTTCCATCGAGCCTGCGGAGTCGCTGTCGATCAGGCGGCCCTGGCGCTCGGACGTTTTGGCCAGCAGCATCTCTTCGATGATGCCGGGCATGGTGTCGGCCTCGCTTTCGATGGCGCCGGTCAGTGGGTAGCAGCCCAGCGTGCGAAAGCGCACCTTCTTCATTTGCGGGACTTCGCCCTCGCGCAGCGGCAGGCGTTCGTCGTCGACCATGATGAGCGTGCCGTCACGCTCGACCACCGGACGCTCCTTTGCGTAGTAGAGCGGCACGATGGGGATATTCTCGAGATAGATGTATTGCCAGATGTCGAGCTCGGTCCAGTTGGAGATGGGGAAGACGCGAATGCTTTCGCCTTTGCGCTTGCGCGCGTTGTAGAGGTGCCAGAGCTCCGGGCGCTGCATCTTGGGGTCCCAGCGATGATGCTCCGAGCGCAGCGAGAAGATGCGTTCTTTTGCGCGTGATTTCTCTTCGTCGCGGCGGGCGCCGCCGAATGCAGCGTCGAAGCCGTAGTGGTCGAGAGCCTGCTTCAGGCCTTGGGTCTTCCAGACGTCGGTGTGGACCGCCGAGCCATGCGTGAACGGGTTGATGTTCTTTTCGACGCCTTCGGGGTTGATGTGCACCAGCAGGTCCAGGCCCAGGCGCTGTGCGGTCTCGTCGCGAAAGGTGATCATCTCGCGGAACTTCCACGTGGTGTCCACGTGGAGGAGGGCGAAGGGCGGTTTCGCGGGGTAAAAGGCCTTCATGGCGAGGTGCAGCATGACGGAGCTGTCTTTGCCGATCGAGTACAGCATGACCGGTTTTTCGCACTCCGCCACGACCTCGCGCATGATGTGGATGCTCTCGGCTTCGAGGCGTTCCAGGTGGGTCATCATCGATAGTCTCCTCATTGAATATGCTTGGGGCGCAGGTTCTGGGATGCGAACTGCGCTGCTGCATGGAGGAGAACTTAACTGTTCGGAGGCTTCGGATTCTTCGTCCGACTAGACTAAAAGTGTTTTTGTGGTTCTCCTGGCGGTGGCCTTAACTTGTTTTCGCGGCGGGCCGCAGGCGTTGCCCCTGTGCGGGGCGGCACCTACTTTTCTTTGCCGCGGCAAAGAAAAGTAGGCAAAAGAAAGCCGCTCACACCGCCAGTGTGACGCAGTCCACCACTGCCCTGTTTATCGGAGCGGCTCCGGGGCGTCTGTCACCACTCGCCGTTTATCGGAGTGACTAAGGGCTCATTCATCCGGCGGCGCTCCGCGCGCCGTGGGGTATGACAAAAAACAGTGGGATGTACGCGCGTTTTCGTAGGACTACAGTGTATTCGATTGGCGGCTCGCCCACGCATTCACCAGCCAGAACGCCCGTACATTCACCAATCAGCACTCCCGCCCGGTCAGAACCCCAGCGCATTTACCGGTCAGCACCTTCGCGCACTTACTGGGTGGCCCCCCAGCGCAATCGCCGGCCCGCCCGCCCGGTTTTCCATGCATACCCTTCCGCCCGCGCGTAGCGCGCGGCGGGAAGGATGAGCCCCTTGTCACTAACGCGGAGTGTGCGAGAAGACGGATGCCCCGGAGCCGCTCCGATTTACAGGGCAGTGGGGGACGGCGTCACACTGGCGGTGTGAGCCGCTTTCTTTTGCCTACTTTTCTTTGCGGCTGCAAAGAAAAGTAGGTGCCGCCCCGCACAGGGGCAACGCCCGCGGCCCGCCGCGAATACAAGTTAAGGCCAACGCCTGAGAACCTGAAAGGCTCTCACCCCACAGCAAGCCGCTGCGTCATAGCGGGATCATTCCCGGGCCCAAGTGCACAACTCACCCCAGCGGGGTCATAAATCCTGGCAACACAAGCATTGCAACTATTGCATCCAGAACGCGAAAGCGTCCCCCTCCGAAAGTGCTCCACAAGCTCTGGATCATGAATAAGCGCACGCGCAAGTGCAACACAATCGAACCCATCGGCCATCAGCTGCTCGACGCCGTCGAGCGATCGCACACCGCCCACATAGGCGAGCGGCATCTTCACGGCCGCGCGTATCGTTCTGGAATCCTGCAGGAAATAGTTCTCCCGGAACTTGAGATTACGCGGCGTGCGCATCTCCAGCATCTTCACCCCGAGCTTCGCAAACAGATGCGGCGCAGCAGCCTTCATCTGCTCGGTGGGCATGGGGCTCCCGAACAGCACCCAGGGACTTTCCACATTGCGCCCCCCGCTCAGGGTCAGCAGATCGGCACCCGCGTCTTCAAGCAAGCGCGCCGTAACGGCAGAGTCCTCCGCACTGTTGCCGCCTGCCGCGCCATCGCTCACACTCAACTTGCAAGTCACCGCTAGTTGCGCGCCCACGGCGTCCTTCACCTGGTGCAACACATGCAAAGGAAAACGGCTGCGCTGCTCGACGCTACCGCCAAAGCGATCGTGGCGGCGATTACTGAGCGGCGAGAGGAACTGGTTCAGCAGATAGCCGTGCCCCATGTGGATCTCCACGGCGTCGAATCCGCTCTCGCGCGCGAGGCGCGCGGCTTCTGCGAATTCGGCGGCCACGCGCACCATGTCGACCTCGCTCATCGCGCGCTGGAAGTACACGCCATAGAGCATGCCAAACGCGTTCAACCCGCTCGATGCCGATGGCGGCGTGCGGCTGCCGCCATGGCGCATCATCGTGAACGAGCCGGCATGCGTGATCTGCAGGCAAGCAGCGGCGCCCTCGCGATGTACCGCATCCGTGAGCACCCGCAAATGCGGCACGATCCCCGCGTGCATATGCATCTGGTGCGAGAACGTCAGCCCGTCCGCGGCCACCGCCGCGTAGGCCACCGTGGTCATGCCGATGCCACCCGCCGCAAGATCGCGGTGATGCTTCACGAGGGCCTGGGTCGGCAGTCCCACCGGCGTCATGCCCTCGTTGGCACCCGCCTTGATGAACCGGTTGCGCAGCGTGAGCGGGCCAATGCGCAACGGCGAAAAGGGCGAGGGCGGGGACGCGTGAGTCGCTTGCATGGGGTGCTCCATGGAATCAGAAGGCATCCGGCCGCACGCTCGCGTCGTGCCCGCCGTCGATGAAAAGCACGCTGCCGTGGATGAACCCGGCCTGCTCGCCGCAAACATAGCGGATCAGCGAAGCGATTTCGTCAGGCTCGGCGCGACGCCCCACGGGCGGCACGAACTGGCGGATGGCCTCGCCGTAGCGCGCATCGCGCAGGCCGGCTTCCAGCAAGGGCGTTTGCACCGCGCCCGGCGCCACGGCGTTCAGGCGCACGCCGGCATGGCCCCATGACGCCGCGCGGCGGCGCACCGCAACGGCCAGCGCGTGCTTGGAGCTCGCATAAGCCGCGTAGCCGGCCTGGTCGGCGGGACTCGCCTCCACGAGCGCATGCACGCGGGCCTCGTCGTCTTCGAGGTAGGCGTCGTGCAGCGGATGGCCAGCCCACGGCTGCAGCACCGCCGAGTTCGACGACACCGCCACGGCCGACGGCTGGTTGCCGCGCTTGAGCGCCTCGAACAGGCCGTCGAGCAGCGCAAGCGTGCCGAAGTAGTTGACGCTCGCGACGAGCGTGGCCGGCTCGGCCTGCGGGCCCAGGCCCGCGCAGCAGACGAGCGTGTCGATGACGCCGCCGCTGCGCGCGAGCACGGTGTCGACGGCGGCCTCGCGGCCCGCGGCGCTCGAGAGGTCGGCGCACACGTCGGCGCGCGCGATGTCGACGCCAATCACGTTCATGCCGGCTTCGACGAATTGCCGCTGGACGGCGGCGCCAATGCCTGAGGCGCTGCCGGTGATGACTGCGGTTTTCATGCGTGGTCTCTTCGGTTGGAGTGGCTGGGCGGCGGCGAGCGCTTGCTTTCAACGGCCATGCTGCCTCGTGCGCGCGATATGTGTGCCGCCTGCATTGAAATCAGACCGCCTGGGTCGCGCGGGCTTCGCGGTACAGCGTTTCTGCGCGCTGCTTGAGGGCGTGCGCCACGGCGGAGAATCCCTGGCGCACCCATTCACCGTGCTGCGCCATCACGGTGGGCGCGGTCGGCCCGAGGAAGAGATCGGTGGAGTGATAGCGGCAGCGCGCTTCATCGAGTATCTCGATGATCTGGTCGCGGCGTGCCGCGTCGGGGTTGTCCGCGCTCGAAATCATTTCCCACGAGAGCAGCGTCGGGCGGTCGAACGCGGCCAGCTGCTCGACAACGTGGAGCAACTCGCCTGGCCGCGTCGGATCGGGCAGATACAGGTTGACCGGCTCGCCCATGCGCAGCGTCGATTCGACCTTCACGGTGTACGGGTTCCACTCGGGATAGCGGGGGAGATCGATCAGGATGTCCCAGACGAACGATGCGGGCGCATCGATATCGACCTTGACCGAGCTGACGAGGTATTGCGAGTCGGACATGCGAGCCTCCTTGGGGCGGGAAAGAATCGCGTGAGGCGCGCACATGCGCCGGCTCACGCGTCGCCATCGTGTCACCGACAGGGCCCCGCCTTCTTCGTCCGGACGGACTAAAGGCGGGCAAACCCCAGGGGAAATGCCAGGAAATAGCGCCATGCCGGCAATGCATTGCCGCTCGCGTCATCTGCCCCTGGCATCGAGCAAATTGATACGACGATTTATTTATGTTTTTTTTAACGACCGGCGCAGGTAGGCTCCAAGCCATTGACTAGCAAAAGGGGCACATCATGTCCGGAGCGCCAGCGTCCCGCGCGCCGTCGGCCAAATCGCTCAAAATCGACGCGATCCGGTTCATGGCGGCGCTCTGGGTGATGCTCTACCACTTCGGTCCGCCGCCGTTCAAGGCGTTCTTTCCGGCCTCGCTGGCAGGCGTGGGCGGCGCGCTCTGGTCGGGCTCCGTGCTCCTTTTCGCGGGACCGGCCGCGGTCATCGTGTTTTTTGTCATTTCCGGTTATTGCATTCACAACGCATATCACCGTGATGCCACGCTGCGGCCGATTAATTATTTTGCGTCGCGCTATGTGCGCATTGGGCTGCCGCTCGCCGTGGTCGCGGTGCTTTGCCAGCCGCTCGGCAATGCCGGCAATCTGCTCGAATCGGTGCTGTGGTCGCTTTACTGCGAGATCGTCTATTACACGATCTATCCGTTGCTGCGCAGCCGCTTTCGCTACGTGGGCGAAATGATCGTGGGCGTGGCGCTCGCCGCCGCCGTGATGGTCTGGTACCGCCACACGCATACGCAGCTCGTGTGCGCGCATTGCGTCTACGAAAACTATGGCGTGGCAGGCACGGCCTTCCTGTACCTGCCGGGCTGGCTGCTTGGCTGTCTCGTGGCCGAGATGCATCGCAGCGCCATCGACGGCCGCGCGAGCTATCGGGCATCGGCGCTTACGGCAGGCATCGCGCGCGGCCTCGCGGCGGTGTCGGGCTGGCTCGCGAAGCATCTGGCAGCCGCGCGCATTGCGATCGTGGCGACGGGGTCGTTCACGTTCCTGCTCGCTTCCACCTCGCACATCAAACCGGCTTTCTTGCCGTTCGTCGGTCCGGATATCACGTTGCCGGTGTTCCAGTTCATCGTGGCGGGATGGATAGCAGCGGAAACGGCCACGCAGGGCCGCAGCGCATTCTGGCGCTACGCCGGTGGGCTCGGCGCGTGGTCGTACAGCCTGTATCTGTGCCACAAGCTCGCGCTGGCCATTCTCGGCGAGACCGGCTATCCGCAGGGCCAGACGTTCGCCTGGCTCGCTACGGTAATCGTTGCGCTGGCAACGAGCTACGCGTTTTACTGCGCTGTCGAGCGGCCTTCGCACCGGCTCGCGCACCGCTTGCGCAAGTTCGTCGCGAAGGTGCCTACGCGGCCGGCGGTTTGAGAGGCGCTGGGAGGATTGGCGCCGGTACTTGGTATCGGCCTCACCGCGCAGCGCAGTCGTCACGATTTCTTTAGATGCCGAAGCCGCCGGACACGTTCAGTTGCTGCCCGGTGATGTAGGCGGCGTTTTCGGATGCGAGGAACACGGCGGCACGGCCGATGTCCTCGGGCTTGCCCCAGCGTTTGAGGGCGAGCATCTGCATTGTTTCGTCGATCCATTTCTGGTCGAACTGGCCTTGCTCGAGGAGTTGCGGGAACATGCCGGCCTCGATTACACCGACCAGGACGGAATTCGCGCGGATGTTGTAGCGGCCTTCCTCGCGGGCGATGCCCTTTAGCAGCGATTCATTGGCGGCCTTCGGGGCGACCGACAGGCCGTCACGATCGGGCCAGCGCAGATGGCCGGCCGAGCCCAGCGCAACGAACGAGCCGCCGCCCGCGGCGCGCAGGTGGGGCAGTGCGGCCTTGGCGGCATTGAAGAAGCCCATGACCTCGATGTCGATGGCGCGACGCCAGTCTTCGTGGCTCATCTCGCTGATATGGCGTTGGTTGACGAAAGGGCCTGCCGCCCAGACGATGGTGTGTACGCGGCCGTGAGTTTCTATGGCGGCGTCCAGTGTGGCCTGGACTTGGGCGGTGTCGGTCACGTCGACCTGGTGGGTGCTTGATTTGATGCCCAATTCGCGGATCTGGGTGGCGATGCGGTTTGCTATGTCAGCCTTGGAGCGGTAGGCGACTGCTACCGGTACGCCGGTGCGGGCGAACTCCAGGGCCACGCCTTGGCCAATGCCGCCGTTGCCGCCGAATATCAGTGCGGCGCCTTCTGGGAATCCATTCTTGATCATGGTTGGTGCTCCTGTTTGATTAGTTCTTTTTTAAGGCGTTGGCCTTAACTTGTATTCGCGGCGGGCCGCGGGCGTTGCCCCTGTGCGGGGCGGCACCTACTTTTCTTTGCAGCCGCAAAGAAAAGTAGGCAAAAGAAAGCGGCTCACACCGCTAGTGTGACGCCGTCCCCCACTGCGCTTCCAATCGGAGCGGCTCCGGGGCATCCGTCATCTCGCACACTCCGCGCAAGTGACAAAGGGCTCATCCATCCCGCCACGCGCTACGCGCGGGCGGAAGGGTATGCAAGGAAAACCGGGCGTGCTGCGTGGCGAATGCGCGAAGTTCTGCCGGGCAAACTGGCGATTGCGCAGGAATGGTTCCGGGCGAATATGCTGGAGTCCTACTGATACGTGAGAGTGCTTCCATATGAATACGTTGGAGTTCCACGAATACGTGTCTATCCCAATAGTTTTTGTTATTCCCCACGGCGCGCGCAGCGCCGCCGGATGAATGAGCCCTTGGTCACTCCGGGAGATGGCGAGTGGTGACAGACGCCCCGGAGCCACTCCGATATACAGGGCAGTGGTGGACTGCGTCACACTAGCGGTGTGAGCCGCTTTCTTTTGCCTACTTTTCTTTGCGGCTGCAAAGTAGGTGCCCCACAGGGCAACGCCTGCGGCCCGCCGCGAAAACAAGTTAAGGCCACCGGCCAAAATAACCCCAAAAAAGCAAGCTGAATACTCGGCAAGCATCATCACCTGCGCAAATAAAAGCACCGCACCGAAGTGCGCAAAGCACTACCTCATATAGCAATGAGCATCCCATAGCGCAGCAGAATCGCGCGCCCGCATATTCAAACCAGCTCTCAAACCATAGACACAACGCTATTAAGCAGCGTCTTCACAAGCACGGCTTGGCGCGTAGCGCCCGTCTTCCCAAAGATCCCCCTCAAATGCGCCCGCGCAGTATTCTTCGCGATCCCGAGCGTCTCGGCAGCCTCATCCAGCGTGAGCCCATCCACAAGCAACAGCGCCAGCTCGGTCTCAGTAGGCGTAAGCCGATAAAGCGATCTCAGCATGGCCCTGGAATGCTGCGGCGAAGAAGCCGGATCGCGTATAAACACGGCCACCGCCGGCCGCCGCGTACGGTCCTCAGCCCGATAGTTCAGCGGAATGGGCCGCAGCAACACACTAAGCGGGATCTCCCCAGAGGCCCGCGAAAGCGTAGTGGCCTCGACACACGACGTCGCCGCAATCAAATGGTGATTGATCGCCGCCTGAATCGCCTTCTGCAGGCGCCGGTCCTCCACCGGACAACGCGCGCGCAGCGCATCGTTCACGAGCGTCAAGCTATCGGCCGCAGCAAACAGACGGTTGGCAGCGCCATTGCTCTTCATGCACTTGCCATGCTCATCGAGGATCACGGTGCCCACCAGCATGCGGTCCATCGTGCCGGCGTACAGCGTCCGCTCGGATTCGAGCACGTCGAGCGTCGAGTGCAGGTCAACCGCACGTTGCAGGTGCGGCAGCAGCACGGCAACCAATGCCTTATCGGCCGTGTCATAATCGCGCGCACCGTGGCGCCGGCTCACAAAGAAAGCACAATCCACAGCGTCGCGCGTGCGTATGTTGGCGACCAGGATATAGCGCAGGTCGAGCGGCTTCAGGTATTGCAGATAGAATTCATGCTCGCACCACGCCTCCGCGCCGAACAGTTCGTCCGCGCTCACCGCCTGGCCCGCCGGCACGGTGGTAAAAGGGCAGATCGAGTAGTAATGCTCACTATATGAGGGCTCGCCCGGCAGCAGCGTGCCATAAGCAGAGGCATTGACGATCAGCCCCGCGCGCCCCGATGCGGGATTGCGCAGCACAAGCGTCACGAAGCTCGCATCGAGCCGTTGGCGGATGCACTCGAGCAATCCCGCCCACGGCGTGGCTTCTACCGGTCCCTGGTAGACGAGCGCGAGCAGGGCGCTCACGTCGCGCGGCGCAAGGCCGGCCGCCTCGAAGCTGGCTGGCGCAATGCCCTCGCAGTCGCCTGCTATATCCGTCGACACTTTGTTCGTCTCCATGGCGTTGTGGCGAGTCCCGTTGCCCGGTCCCGGTTGCCGTTTTCGACGATGATAGGAGCCGAGGCGCGGCGCGCATCGTCCTTTTGAGTTAGACGGCCAGCCGCGCCGGCCTCCAGCCGCACCCCCACGGGAAGCGGGAGGGTAAGCCCTGGGTAGTCCGCCTGGACGAAGATTCGGGCAACCCGGTATCGGTATCGTCTCCTCACGGCACAACGGAGGAGACAGAGCATGACGACGCCAACCGGCGAGGCGCAGTTGCTTTCAGGCGAGACATGGGCCGCCTTTTGCGAGACGCTGCGGCGCAGCGGCGAACAGATTCTGCGGCCCGAAGCGCCGCACGACGCGTTCACGCGCGCCGAAGGGTTCCGCTATCTGAGCCGGCTCTTGCGCATCGCGCTAGAAATGCATGTGGAGTTCGCGGATGCGGATTTCCCCGGCTTTTTCTCGCCCTCGCACGAGACGGCCAAGATCGGGGCCGACAATCCCGACAATCTCTATCAGTACGCGCGCCTGAACGGCAAGCACGAGTACCGTGTGAGCGGTACTCGCGGCACCGTGTCGTACCTGAGCTTCGGCACGCAGAAGGGCGGCTATGAAACCGACGGCAAGATGCTGCCGACGGGCTTCATCGACGCGAATCACATGCAGGTCGAAGCCGATGGCAGCTTCGAGATCGTCCTGAGCGCACAGCGCCACGAAGGCAACTGGCTGCCGATGGACCCCGCCTCGAACGCGCTGGTCGTGCGGCAGACCTTCCTCGACCGCAAGACTGAGAAGCCCGCGCAACTGAAGATCGAGCGCATTGGCGCGTCGAGCCAGCCGGCGCCGCTCGACCCGGTGCGTCTGCATGACGGCCTGCAGCGCGCCGCCGCGTTCGTCGAGCAGACGTCGCGCATCTTCGCCAACTGGGCGCAGGGCTATCAGGCGCACGCCAACGCACTGCCACCCGCCGATCAGGCAGTGTGCCAGGCCGCCGGCGGCGACCCGAACATCTTCTACTACCACACGTACTGGGCGCTCGAAGACGACGAGGCGCTCGTGATCGACGTGGCGCGCGTGCCCGAATGCGATTTCTGGAATGTCCAGATCAACAACTACTGGATGGAGTCGCTCGACTATCGCTATCACCAAATCTGCCTGAACAAGCATTCGGCAAGGTTGCGTGAAGACGGCGGCGTCACGCTGGTGCTGAGCGCACGAGACCCCGGCGTGCCGAACTGGCTGCAGACCGCGGGCCATCGCAACGGCACGCTGTGCCTGCGCTGGGTGGGCGCCACGACGCCCGTGCATCCGTCCACGCGCGTGGTCAAGCTCGAAACGCTGAAGGAGACCGCATGAACGCCGCCAACCCGATTGCGTCTATCGCGACGCACGAGGACACCGATCAGCTCGTCAGCCGACTGTTGGCAAGCGCGACCGAGCGCTCAGGGGGACTGACCGACTTCGGTGACGGCAGCTATCGCAAAGCGCTCACGGTCCTGTTCGACTCGCTCGCCACGCAGGCCAATCTCTCGCCGCAAGGCGAAGCGATGCTGCACGAGAAAGTGCTGGCGCAGCTCGTCAACCGCCTCGTGATCGAAGACTATTGCAAGCGCCATCCCGAGATTCTCGCGCAACCGATCGACGATCCCGTCGTGATCGTGGGCCTGCCGCGCACCGGCACGACGCTGCTGCAGCGCGTGCTCGCCACCGACACGCGCTTTCATTCGGCGGCGTGGTGGGAAACGCGCTACCCCGCGCCGTTGCCAGGCGAAGCGGCGCACGAGAGCACGCGGCGCGTCGCGCTCGCACGCGCCGAAGTGGAGCAGATGATCCACTTCATTCCGCAGATCCTCGCGATTCATCCGCTGGACGCCATGCAGCCCGACGAAGAGTTCATGCTGATGGAGCATTCGTTCCTCTGCGCCATGGACTCGTATGCGAACGTGCCGCGCTATACTGCGTGGCTCGCGCAGCAGGACCATACCGAGGTGTACACGTATCTGAAGAAAATGCTGCAGTTCCTGCGATGGCAAAAGGCGCAGCGCGGCGAGCCGGGCGCGCAGCGCTGGGTGCTCAAGACGCCGCAACACCTGCACACGCTCGAAGTGCTGTTCAAGGTGTTTCCGCATGCGAAAGTGGTGTTGACGCATCGGGACCCGACCGCGACCATCCCGTCGATGGCGAGCATGGCGCATACGCTCTGGAAGCTCTACGCCGACGCTCCCGATGCGCGCGAAGTCGGGCGGCAATGGAGCGCGCAGATGCAGCGCGCCGTCCATCACGCGATGGACGTGCGTGCGAGCCTGCCGGCGGAGCGCTTCCTCGACGTGCGCTTCGAGGACACGGTGGCCGATCCGCTGGGCGTGGTCGAACGGGTGTATGCGTTCGCGGGCATGACGTTCCCGGACTCCGTGCGTGCCGGCATGCAGGCGTGGCTCGCGCAGAACGGGCGCGAGAAGCGCGCGCCGCACGATTACACGCTCGAGCAGTTCGGCCTGAGCGTCGAGCAGTTGCAGCGCGATTTCGCGCGCTATCGCGAACGCCATATCGAGGCGAGCCATGGCGCGTGATCTCCAATACCTGCTCGACCGCACGGATATCAACGATCTCATGATCGATTACGGCACGGCCATCGACCGGCGCGATTTCGCGGCGCTCGACCGTTTCTTCACCGAAGACGCGGTGATCGATTACCGTGCCACGGGCGGCCCGCGCTGCACGCTGCGCGAGGCCCAGTCGTTCCTCGCGCAGGCGCTGCCGCAATTTCCGCGCAGCCAGCACATGATGGGGAACATCAGCGTTGAGATCGAAGGCGAGACCGCGCGCGCCCGCACGATGTGCCACAACCCGATGGTGTGGCGCGCGCCCGACGGCAGCGAGCGCGTGATGTTCTTCGGCATCTGGTATGTGGACGCGCTCGTGCGTACGCCCGAAGGCTGGCGCATCCGCCATCGCGAGCAGGAACTCTGCTATTCGTACAACTATGAGGGGGGACTTTGAGATGCTTTTGAAGAACAAGGTAGTGATCGTGTCCGGCATTGGACCCGGGCTCGGCGTGAAGCTCGCGGTCGAAGCGGCGCGCGAGGGCGCGCGCGCGGTCGTGCTCGCCGCGCGCACGGCGGCGAAGCTCGACGATGCCGAAGCGCGCATCCGCGAACTTGGTGTGGACTGCGAAGTATTCAAGAGCGTGACGGACATTACGGATCGCGCGCAATGCAGCACGCTTGCGAAGGAGACGGTGGCGCGCTTCGGCCGTATCGACGCGCTCGTGAATAGCGCCTTCGTGCACGGCAACTTTCCCGAGCCGGTGGAGAGCGCCGATCTCGACGGCTGGCGTGCGGTGTTCGACACCAATCTCGTCGGCACGATGACGATTACGCAGGAGGTCGCGGCCCACATGAAGGCGCAGCGCAGCGGCGCAATCGTGATGATCAATACCCAGGCCGTGCGCAAGCCGTTCGTGGGTGAAGCGGGCTATGCGGTGTCGAAGGGGGCGCTCGCCGTCGCGGTGAAGTACCTCGCGAAGGAGCTGGGCCCGCACGGCATACGCGCGAACACGATCCACATGGGCTGGATGTGGGGCGCACCGGTGCAAGGCTACGTGCGCCATGCGGCGGCCGAGCACGGCGTGCCCGAAGAGCAGATCGTCGCGCCGATCGCGGCCAATATCGCACTCGGCGAGATTCCCCATGACGACGACTGCGCGAAGGCCGCGCTCTTCCTCGTCTCCGACTACGCGAAGGCGATCACGGGCGCAGCGCTCGACGCGAACGGCGGAGACTTCATGCCATGAGCCACGGTGGCCCCATGACGAAGAACGCGGACGCGCCACTGCCCATCTACGCCTTCAACGGCGACGCCGACGGGCTGTGCGCGCTGCAGCAACTGCGGCTGGCCGAAGGTCCCGATGCGGTGCTGGTAACGGGCGTCAAGCGCGACATTCACTTGCTCAGGCGCGTGGCGGGCGGTGCGGGCGTGCGGGTCACCGTGCTCGACGTATCGCACGATCAAAACCGCGACGACGCCCTGCGCCTGCTGGACGAGGGCGCGTCGCTGCGCTATTTCGACCATCACTTCGCAGGCGAGCTGCCCGCGCATCCGCGCTTTGAGGCACACATCAACACGGCGCCCGATGTCTGCACGAGTGCGCTCGTCAACGGCTATCTCCGCGGCCGCCACGCGCGCTGGGCGATTGTGGGCGCATACGGCGACGCGCTGACCACGCTCGGCGAAGCGCTCGCGCGTGCGCATGGCATTGGCGGCGAGGCGCTCGGG
Organism: Paraburkholderia pallida; assembly: GCF_004524855.1. NCBI lineage: Bacteria > Pseudomonadati > Pseudomonadota > Betaproteobacteria > Burkholderiales > Burkholderiaceae > Paraburkholderia > Paraburkholderia pallida. Next base: position 333,632 of record NZ_CP038150.1, read on the forward strand.
CGGCTCGCGCAGCTAGGGCTCCTGCTGAACTACAACGCCTATGGCGACACGGTCGACGACCTGCACTTCGCACCCGAAGCGCTGGCCGAGGCGCTGCTGCCGTTCGCCGACCCGCTCGCGTTCGTGGAAGCCAGCGACGTGTTCGCGGCGCTGAACGACGGCTATCGCGACGACATGGCGAAGGCGCATGCGCTGCCGGCCGGGCGCGACGTGCCGGGGACGCGGCTGATCTGTCTGCCGGGCGAGGCATGGGCACGGCGCGCGTCCGGCACGCTCGCCAACGAGCTGTTGCAGCGGGAGCCTGAGCGCGCGCTCGCCGTGCTTTCGCCGAAGCCAGGCGGCGGTTTCGTGGTGAGCCTGCGCGTGCCCGCCGGCTGCGCAACCGGCGCCGACGATTTTTGCCGCCAGTTCGAGACGGGCGGCGGAAGAAAGCGTGCGGCGGGCATCAATCATCTGCCGGAAGCCGAATTCGACGGCTTCGCCGCACGCTTCGAAGCGGCGTTCAGAGTGTGAACCGGGAGAGCACAGTGAGCGGCCTCAATCGTCGCCCCAGCGCCAGCGAGGCGGCTCGCCTTTGAGCCAGCACACGAAGAGGAGGACGACGCTGTAGAGCACGACCAGCAAGATGAAGGTCGAGCGATGATGGTCCGGCGGGGCAAAGCGTGCGGTTGCGCCGATCAGCGCGAAGTAGGCGATCAGAATCGCCCATCCTTGCCAGCGGATCGGCAGGCCCCAGCCCCAGCCGTGGCGCTTGGCCGGGAACCAGTAGTCGGGTATCGGTGGCATGGCATGATCTCCGGTCTCGCGCGCCGTCTGTGGGCTGATCGCGCGCGCTCAAAGTGGGTTCGCTCATTGTCGTCGATTTTGCCCGGCCGCTCGCGCAATGCGTAACGCCCGCTCAAGCTGGAACAGCGCGCCCCGGGGCGATGTGGCTCATCGGTTGCACGGCGTTGTGACCGCGAACGCGTGCGCATAAGCCTTGTTAAAAGGCGCAGTGCACGATTGAGGACAACCCGGGCGAGCGTTTGCCGTGCGCGGCAGCGGCGAGGCTCTATCATGCGGGAATTGCAATCAATGCTTGCACCCGCCATGCGCATCACGCCCTTGCCGCCTCTTCAATGTCTGGTCGCTTTCGAAGCCGCTGTGCGGCATGCGAGCTTCACGCGCGCGGCCAGCGAGCTGCACCTGACGCAAAGCGCGATCAGCCGCCAGATCCAGCAACTCGAGGAATTCCTCGGGCGCTCGCTGTTCGTGCGCGAGCACCGCTCATTGCGCCTCACGATTGCGGGCGAGCAATATGCGGCGCAGGTTCAGCGTCTGCTCGCGCAATGCGCCGAAGCCACGCTCGACGTCATGAAGCATTACGGCGACCTGGAACTGACCGTCGCGTGCTCGTCGGGCGTCTCGGTCCTTTGGCTGACGCCGCGGCTCCCGGGGTTCCGCGCGGCATTTCCGAACATCAAGCTGCGCCTGATCGTGCGTGATGGGCTCGCTTCGATGTCGCCCGCGGAATTCGACGTGGGCGTCTACTACGTGCGCCACCAAGCCCCCGCGTCCTATACCGCGCGCAGGCTCTTTCACGAAGAGGTCTTTCCCGTCTGCTCGCCCGCGTATCTGGCGGGCCGCACGCTCGATGCGGGCGATCTGGCGAACGAAACGCTGCTGCTGCTCGAAGACGGGCAACGCCAGTGGATGTCGTGGCCCGAATGGCTCGGCCTGAACGGCGTGGACATGCCCAAGGCGCCGCGCAGCGTCACGATCAACCACTACCCGCAGATCGTGCAGATGGCGATTCTTGGCCAGGGTGTCGCGCTGGCGTGGCGCTACATGATCGACGCCTGCCTGAACGAAGGCCTGCTCGTGCGCGTCACGCCGGCAGCGGCCAGCCACGGCGGCGGCTACTACGTGCTCTCGCCCAACGATCGCGTGGAGAACCAGGCGGCGCGCATTTTCACGCGCTGGCTGTTCGAGCAGGCGCAGGCTCAAATGCCAGTGTAGGCATCACCTGCAAGCACCACCCCAAAGCACCTCGCATGCGCTCAGCGCATGCATGCATGCGAATCTTTCGTTTCAGAAACAAGCGCGCTTGTCCTTAGCATGTCGATGATGCGGGCAAGCCCCGGCTTTTTCCCAGAAAAAGGAGGAGACGATGCAAGGAACGCTTTCGCAGAACGCAGTGCCCTCTGTCCAGTTGGCCGCGCGGCAGCGGCGCCGCGCCGTGATCGCGACCGTGCTCGGCAACGGCCTCGAATGGTTCGATTTCACGGTCTATAGCTTCTTTGCCGTCATCATCGCGAAACTGTTCTTTCCCACGGGCAACGAGCTGAGCTCCGTGCTGCTCACCGTGGCGACCTTCGGCGTGGGCTTCGTCATGCGCCCCGTGGGCGGCATCGTGCTGGGCGTCTATGCCGACAAGGTCGGCCGCAGGGCGGCGCTCTCGCTGACGATCCTGCTGATGGCATTCGGCACGGCGCTCATCGGACTCGCGCCCACCTACGATCAGGCGGGAATTGCGGCGCCGCTCCTGATCGTCGTCGCGCGGCTCTTGCAGGGCTTTTCGGCAGGCGGCGAAATGGGCGGCGCCACGGCGTTTCTCACCGAGTACGCGCCACCCGGCAAGCGCGCGTACTACTCGAGCTGGATCCAGTCGAGCATCGGCTTCGCGGTGCTGCTGGGCGCGGCCACGGGCACCTTCGTCACGACCTCGCTCGACACGCAGGCGCTGTATAGCTGGGGCTGGCGCGTGCCATTCCTGATCGGCATCCTGGTCGGGCCGGTGGGCTATTTCATCCGCAGCCAGATGGACGAAACGCCCGCGTTCAGCGCCATCGAAGAGCAGGGCAAGGAGCATTCGCCGCTCAAGGAGGTGCTCGCGCGCTTTCCGCGTGAGACGTTCGCGAGCTTTTCGATGGTCATACTCTGGACCGTCTGCACCTATGTGCTGCTGTTCTATATGCCGACCTATTCGGTCCGCACGCTGCACCTGCCGCAATCGACGGGCTTCTTCGCCGGCATGGTGGGCGGCCTCATGATCATGTGCTGCTCGCCCGTGGTCGGCAAGCTCGCCGATCTCTGGGGCCGGCGCGTGTTCCTCAGCGGCGCCGCGCTGGCGATCCTGGTGCTCGCGTGGCCCATGTTCGCGTGGATCAATCACGCCCCGGGGCTCACGTCGATGCTCGTGTTCCAGGCCGTGTTCGGCGTGCTGATTGCCGTCTATACCGGGCCGATCCTCGCCGCCTTCGCCGAGCTCTTTCCCACCCGCGTGCTCTCGACAGGGCTATCGGTTGCCTACAATTTCGCGGTCACGATCTTCGGCGGCTTCGCGCCGTTCCTGATCACGTGGCTGATCGCCCGCACGGGCAGCAACATGGCGCCCGCGCTCTATGTGATCGTCGCGGCGGCGATCAGTCTGGTCGGCACGTTCTTCGTCAAGGACGTGCGATACGGCACCCAGCGTGCGGGTGCCGCAATTCAATAAGGATGACGAATATGTCCATCACCATCATTCAGGGCGGCAACGTGCTCGACCTCGTGCAAGGGGTGCTGCTCGAACATCATCATGTGATCATCGAGGGCGATCGCATTGTCGAAGTGACGGACCGCCCGGTCGACTATCCCAACGCGCACGTGATCGACGCGCGCGGCAAGACCGTGATGCCCGGCTTCATCGACTGCCACGTGCACGTGCTCGCCTCCAGCGCGAATCTGGGCGCCAACGCCGGACAGCCGAACATCCTCGCGGCCATACGCGCGCTGCCGATCATGCAGGCCATGCTCTCGCGCGGCTTCACGAGCGTGCGCGACGCGGGCGGCGCCGACTGGGCGCTGATGCAGGCTGTGGAGACGGGGCTCGTGCCGGGGCCGCGCATTTTCCCGTCCGGCAAGGCGCTCTCGCAGACGGGCGGCCACGGCGACTTCCGCCCGCGCGGCGATCTGCTCGAACCGTGCTCGTGCTGCTTCCGCACGGGCGCGATTGCGCGCGTGGTGGACGGCGTGGACGCCGTGCGCCTCGCCGTGCGCGAGGAGATCCAGAAGGGCGCCACGCAGATCAAGATCATGGCCTCGGGCGGCGTGGCCTCGCCGGTCGATCCCATTTCCAATACGCAGTACTCCGAAGACGAGATCCGCGCGATCGTCGGCGAAGCCGAAGCGGCCAATACTTACGTGATGGCGCACGCCTACACCGCTCGCGCGATTGCGCGCGCCGTGCGCTGCGGCGTGCGGACGATCGAACACGGCAATCTCGTCGATGAAGCCGCGGCGAAGGTCATGCGCGAGCATGGCGCGTTCGTGGTTCCTACGCTCGTGACCTATGACGCACTCGCGCAACACGGCGCGCAGTTCGGGTTGCCGCCCGATTCGGTGGCGAAGGTGGCCAGCGTGCAGCGCGCGGGCCGCGAATCGCTGGAGCTCTATGCGAAGGCGGGCGTGCCGATGGGATTCGGCTCGGACCTGCTCGGCGAGATGCATGCGTTCCAGTGCGGAGAATTCCGCATTCGCGCCGAGGTGCTCGGCAATCTGGAGGCCCTGCGCAGCGCGACGAGCGTGGCCGCCGACATCGTCAACATGAAGGGTGAGCTGGGCGTGATCGCCGCGGGCGCGATTGCCGACGTGCTCGTGCTCGACGGCAATCCGCTCGCCGATATCGGCGTAGTGGCCAATGACGGCGAGCGCGTGGAATATGTCGTGCAGCGGGGCAAGGTGGTGAAGGGCGCTTGAGGGCCGGCGGGGCGACTCCCGGAGTTGAGTCGCGTCGTTGGGGAAGCGCAGAAGCGGGGCGGCAGATAGGCCGCCCCGTTTCTTTTTATTGCTCACGCAACATGATTGCGGCTGGGATCACGCCTGAGCCGACCAGCCCGCACCGAACGACTGCTCCGGATGGGTGCCCGGCGCGCTCGAACCCGGCGACGAGAGTTTCGCTTCAAGCTGTTCGTCCAAACTGTGGGATGCGCCGTCATGGCCGCCGGTGGTGTGCGTCTTGCCCGTGTACGGACCATCTGGTGCCTGGCTCATGGTGAATTCCACATGAAGCGCGTTGAATGATGGACCTGGAGCGGCGTGATCTGGTCGGCGTGCGGGACTTCCTGGAAGCCTTCGCGTGGATTTCACCGTTGACGCATTGGAACGGGCCGATGTATCCGGCATGTTCTCAGGAGCGCCGTTATTGATTCGTTGTGTGTACGAGGATCGGGCAGATACAGTGAGATACAAAGCCTTCACATGATTCGGCTATAAAACCGTTGCAGCGCTTCATCCCATCTAAACAGGAGAAACGAGTCATGTCAGATCCCGTCAATGTCCGCCGTCGCCGGCTTCTCGGCACTACGCTGGCGAGCCTCAGCCTCGCGGAACTTGGCTTGAGCAGCATTGCCCGTGCACAGACGCCGGACGGCGCAGCGCCGAACACGCGCACAGGTAGCGGTGTTTCGTTCGGGCCCATTCAGCAGATCGACGCTGGCGTGCTCAACGTGGGCTACGCCGAAGCGGGGCCGAAGAACGGTCCTCCGGTGCTGCTGCTGCATGGCTGGCCTTACGACATCTACAGCTACGTCGAAGTCGCGCCGATGCTGGCCGCAGCCGGTTATCGCGTGATCGTGCCATATCTGCGCGGCTACGGCTCGACGCGTTTTCTCTCGGCGGACACGCCGCGCAACGGGCAGCAGGCAGTGACCGCCGTCGACATCGTCGCGCTCATGGATGCCTTGAAGATCGATCAGGCCGTGCTTGGCGGCTACGACTGGGGCGCGCGCACGGCGGACACCATCGCCGCGTTGTGGCCCGAGCGGGTCAAGGGCCTCGTCTCCGTGAGCGGCTACCTGATCGGCAGCCAGGAGGCGAACAAGAAGCCGCTGCCGCCGCAAGCCGAGCTGCAGTGGTGGTATCAGTACTACTTCGCGACCGAGCGCGGCGCGCAGGGTTACGCGGCGAACCGCGACGCGTTCAACAAGCTGATCTGGCAACTGGCATCGCCGAAATGGAACTTCGACGATGCGACCTACGCGCGCTCGGCTGCCGCGTTCCAGAATCCCGATCACGTGGCGGTGGTCATTCACAACTATCGCTGGCGTCTTGGCCTCGCGCAGGGGGAGTCGAAATTCGACGGCATCGAGCAGCGGCTTGCCGCCGGGCCAACCATTGCGGTGCCGACGATCACGCTCGAAGGCGATGCCAATGGCGCGCCGCATCCGCAGCCGGCGGCCTATGCGAAGAAGTTCACGGGCAAGTATGTGCACCGGGATATTGGCGGCGGCATTGGCCATAACCTGCCGCAGGAAGCGCCGAAGGCTTTCGCCGAGGCTATTTTGCAGGTGACGCATTTGTGATGCGGGGTCGCTGCGCGCTCGTTATGGGCGCGCAGTGAATTGAATCTCATACTCTGGCAAAAGGAATGGCGCGCCGCGTGAACGGCGCGCCATTCCTTTTTCTGGATCAGACACGAGGCGAATTGCGAATCGCGAATCGCCTCCTCAACTTCAACCCTGCTTGCCATCCACCCCCAACAGCCCCCGAATGGCCTGTTCGGTCTCCTCATAGTGCCCCTCACCAACCTGCCGATAAACCACCTTGCCGTTCTTGTCGATGAGATAAAGCGCGGGCCAATACTGGTTCCCATAGGCATTCCACGTCGCATACTGATTGTCCTGCACGACGGGATATTGAATGCCGAACCGCGCGACCGCCTTCTTCAGATTGCCCGTGTCGCGCTCGAACGGATATTCGGGCGTATGCACGCCGACCACCACGAGCCCCTTGTCGCGGTAGCGCGCGTACCAGTCCTTCACATAGGGCACCGTATGCGCGCAATTGATGCAATCGAAGGTCCAGAATTCGACGAGCACGACCTTGCCGCGCAACTGCTTCAGATCGAGCGGCGCGCTATTGAGCCAGGCGCCGGTGCCGGTGAAGTCGGGCGCGCTCGCACCGGTCTGCACGGCCGCGGGCTCGGCGGCGGGATTCGAGTCGGATGCGAAGGCAGCCCAGGCGCCGGTGGCGGCCAGCCCCGCAAACGCGGCAACGGCGGCCGCAATCTTGAGTCGATCGAACATGACGGGATCTCCGTGGTTGGGTGTTCGACCGTATTGGAGCGCGCGCACGTATCCGGCAGATGTCCCGGGCACGCGTATCTGAAACGTAGTGTGTCGCCGCGCGCGCCGGATACACAGGGATACAAAGCAGGCACCGCGCGCCTCTAGAATCTCAAGCGCCAATGCCCGCTTCGAGCTCATCCATCGCGCCCTCATGCGCTTCGAGCAAGCGCCGCACGTCGGGCAGCGCGCGGCGCACCAGAGCACGGGTCGATGCGGGCAGGTCCGCGCAGGCGTCCTCGATGTCGCCGCTTCGGTGGTCGCCGAGCATCGCGAGGAGCACGCAGGCCTGGTGCACGTCCTTTTGCGACTTGATGAGCATGTTGGTGCGCAAGCGCGACACCAGCAGCTTGTGAATCGCAAAGCGCGCCGGGTCTGGAACCCGGACGGGAACCGCGCCGTGCCTCGAAATGAGCGTGCCCATCTGCGACTTGCCGAGCAGGAAGGCGAGGTAGGGGAGCCCCGTTGCGTGCGCGCCCAGTTCGGGCACCGCGATGGTCGGGAACGAATCGTCCTCCGAAGGCACGAGCAGGTCGACATGAAAGCGCGTCGCGCCGGCTTGCTTGAACGAGGTCGATGGCGCGCCGCGCGTCATCGGCGGCACTTCCACGAAGGCGATGCCGGTTTCTTTTAGGATCGCGAGCAGCCCGCCCGTGGGCACATGCTGGAGCGCGAGTTGCCGCGCGCGCGCAATATCGACGTCCTCGGTCTCGTAGGCCACGGACTTGATGCCGAGGCTGTTGAGCAGCACCGCGTAGGCATGGGAGCCGATGAGCACGGCCCCGGCCTGGAAAAGGCCGTGGTTGTACAGCACCCCCATCGTGGCGTAGGTCTTGTTATCGGCGATCTGAAAGCCCAGCTTCGCGAGTTCGCGGATGCGGCCCACGAGGTCCTTTCCTTGCAGGATGCGCTCGCGCATCGTCTCCACGCGCGCCTCCACATCGGGGTCGCCTCGCGGGCCACCCAGGCTTTCCTCCTGCTTCTTGCCCTCGGGGTTCATGAACTGGCGGGCGTAGTAGACGAGGCCGGCGCGCTTGTGCTCGAGGATCGTCCCCGGCGCGCCGACGAGGACCGTGTCCTGCGCCGCGGCAGCTTGCTCGACGTTCGCAAGCTGGGCGCAAAAAGCCTGGTCGTGACGTTGGTAAAGGGGTGAGCCGAGCATGTCCGGAGCCGTTTTCAGTAATTTCTTATATTTTACTGAAAAGCGGCTGGCAGTGGAAATTTCAGTAATTTTTCGATAATTACTGAAAACCGCGCTGCCCAGGCGCAGGAGATGCGCCCGCCGCCGCCGGCGGGCTTTGCCTCACCGCCAGCGGCGCAACGCGCCGCCGCTCACCGCACGCCGAGTGCCGCGTTACTTCGCGAAGCGGATGTCGAGCGAGCGCAGATACGTTTGCAGGCCCGCGTCCTGGAGCGGGATCACGTAGGCGTCGTCGCCGGACTCGTTGAAGTGCGCGTGCCAGTAGCCCGGCGGCGTGACGAACGCCATGCCCGGCGTCCAGTCCACGCGCACCGGATCGACGATATTGCCGCTCCCGTCGAGCTCCGTGCCCACCAGCGTGTAGACGCCCGGTTTCGCTGCGGGGATGAAGTCCAGCGCGATGGACTGGTGACGGTGCGGCTTTTGCATCGTCCCCGGGCCGATCATGCCGAACATGGCCCACATCGAATGCGTCACCGTGCGCGTCTGCGGGAAGTGGGTGTTGCCGAGCAGCACGCTGATCCGGTTGCGCTGGCTCGCGCCCGGCGCGTTCGCCACCGCCTCCAGCTCCGCCTTTGCGCGTTGCGCGGGGTACAGCGTGGGGCTGAAACGCGCGTGCGAGACCGTGGTGCCGAGATAGCTGAGCAGGGGCGCATCGCTGACGTAGTAGAGGCGGGCGGTCGTCTGCGCCGAGAGCACAGCCTCGCTGCCGCCAGGCAGCGAGAAAAAGTCGCCCGCGCCGAACAGGAAGGCCGCGTCGCCCTGCGTCACGGCCCCCGCGCCTTCGAGCACGTAGAACACCTGCGAAGTCGCGTTCGGGTTCACCGAAACATGCTCGCCCGCGACGATGCGGATGAAGTTCGCGAGCAGCGCGGGCCCCGTGGCCGGAAAGTCGCAGCCCAACTCGGCGGAGAGGTCGAGCGGCACGATGCGCGTCGGGCCATCGTCGTACAGCGAGGAGAGAAACGACCGGTAGGGCACGCGTGAAATCAGACGGGCCCCGATCGGATTGGCCGACGACGTGTATTCGAAGTATTCGGCCTCGCGTGTCGTGACATCGTCGTTCAGCTTGAGCGTCGAGGGATCGGTCCGGGTTTGCATCTTTTGACTCCTTTGAAGGTGGGGCTCGTCGAGCGGAGGTTTCGCTGCTTGAATGAATCGTGGGGCGCAGCGGCATGAGCAGGACTATAGGAGCGGGGTGGAGCGCGCAGAATGGCGCTCCGGCGGAATCAGTTTTGCGTGGCGCGGATAGCTGCCATCGAGGGCCGTGGACCGGGCCGCCCGGGTAGAATGCGCAACGACGACGCCCGGCCGTTCCATCGCCGGGCCGAAAGAACAGGGCGGGACGAGGGCGGAGGCGCGCAAGGTGGTGATCGATTATTTTTTGGCGATTCGGGCATTTCTTCAGGCTGCGGAGCTGGGCAGCTTCAGCAAGGCGGCCGAGCGGATCGAGGTCAAGACGTCGACGGTCTCGCGCTACATCTCCGAGCTCGAAGCCGACCTTGGGATCGCGCTGTTCAATCGCTCGACGCGCGGCCTGACCCTGACCGAGGGCGGGCGCGTCTTTCGCGAGCGCGCCTTGCGCGTGATGCAAAGCCTCGACGAGGCACGCGAGGCCGCTTCGTCGCTCAATAGCGCGCCGCAGGGTGTGCTGCGCGTCACCATGCCGACCTCGTTCGGACGCCGGCACGTGATCCGCCATCTGCCCGAATTCATGGCGCGCTACCCGAAGATCAACGTCGATGCGATCTTGACCGACGAGGTCGTGAACCTCATCGACGCCGGCATCGACGTGGCCGTGCGCATCGGCGTGCTGCCGGACTCGCAACTGATGGCACGGCAGCTCGCCACGCACCGGCGCATCGTCTGCGCGAGCCCGGCCTACCTCGCGCGGCGCGGGCATCCCGCCACGCCCGCGGAACTCGCGTCGCACGAGGCGATCCGTTTTCCGCTGACCGCCGAGGACAAGTGGGTCATCGTGAGCCCGTCGGGCCGCGGCAGTGCGAGCGAAGTCACCGTCAAGCTCGGCGGGCGCCTGCGCGTGGACGACACCGAGGCCGTGCTCTCGCTGGCGCTCGCCGGCATGGGCGTCGCGCTGCTGCCCGAATGGGCCGCGGGCGGCGCGCTGCGCGAAGGCAAGCTCGTGCAGTTGCTGCCAGGCTGGGAGGCGCGCACCTCCACCGCGACGCCGGGCGTCTGGGGCGTCTATCCGCCCAAGAAAACCGTCTCGTCGAAGGTGCGCGCGTTCCTCGACTTCTTTGCGGGTCTCTACGCGCGCGAAGGCTATTGGCAGGAGCCGTCGGCTTAAGGCACGTTAGCGCGAGTTAGTGCAGGTGGCGCAGCTTGTCCGGGTTGCGCACGACATAGATGGCCGCGATCTTGCCGTTCTCGATATCGAGCGCGGTCGTCTGCAGCTCGCCGTCGGCCTCGAGCGTCACGAAGCCGGGCAGCCCGTTGATGAAGCCCGCGCGCACGAGCGTCGAACCGTTCTTGCGGAACAACTCCGCCAGATATGCGTGCACCTTCATCACGGTCTCGAAGCCGAACAGCGGTTTGCCCGCGGCGGACCGCTTGCCGCCGCCATCCGCATGCAGGCTCACATCGGCGGCCAGCATCGCGCCCAGGGCGCTCATGTCGCCGCTGCGCGATGCGGCGAAGAACGCCTTCGCCAGCTCCACGCCGCGTTCTTTCTCCACGCGAAACCGCGGGCGCGCTTCGCGCACGTGAGTGCGCGCCCGCGCCGCAAGCTGACGGCACGCGGCGGGCTCGCGCTGAATGGTCGCCGCGACCTCGTCGAAGTCGAGACCGAATACGTCGTGCAGCAGAAACGCCGCGCGCTCGAGCGGCGAGAGCCGCTCGAGCGCGAGCATCAACGGCAGCGTGACGTCCTCCTGCTCGTCCTCTTCGACGACGGGGTCGGGCAGCCACGGTCCCACATACGTTTCGCGCTGATGCCGCACCGACTTGAGCTGGTCGAGGCACAGGCGCATCACCATGCGGCGCAGGAAGGCCTCGGGCACGCGCACCTCGGCGCGATCGGCGTGCATCCAGCGGATGAACGCGTCCTGCACGATGTCCTCGGCGTCCGCGACGGAGCCGAGCATGCGGTACGCCACGCGGATCAGCTTGCGCCGCAGCGGGTCGAAGCTCGCCGCGGCGTCTGAGGCATCGCCAGCGTGAGTGGGATCGGGGTCCGTCATGCGGCGGCAGCCGATTTCGCCATGGCCTTCGCCGCCGCCGGATCGGCCCACAGGCCAAAGCCAACCGCGAGACGGTTCCAGCCGTTGATCACGTTGATCATCAGCGTGAGCTTCACCTGCTCCTCCTGCGTAAAGTGGTCGTTGAGTGCGGCGCGGGCGCGCTCGATCGCATCGTGTCCTTCGGAGATGCGCGTGAGCGCCTCGGTCCAGGCCAGCGCCGCGCGTTCGCGCTCGCTGTAGCAGGGCGCCTCGCGCCAGGCGGAAAGCAGGTAGAGGCGTTGCTCGGTCTCGCCGGCCTCGCGCGCATGGGTCGTGTGCATGTTAATACAGTTGCCACATGCGTTGATCTGCGAGGCGCGCACCTCCACGAGCGCGACGAGGCTGGGGTCGAGGCTGCCGGCCACGGCAAGCGAGGTGCCCATCCAGGACTTCATTTGAGCGGGGGCGGCGGTGAACGGGTCGAGCTTGGCAGTCATGGTTCCATCTCCTTTCGTGTGGGTTCCACTGACATGACGAGCTAGCCCGCCCCGCGTGTGACATCGGGGCGAAAAATTTTTCGGTGTGCGGGTGCCGTGGTGATGGAGGCGTTCAGCCTGACTCAATACACCGCATCACACCGCATCGCACCGCGCGTCAGGCATCGGGCGTGGGGCGCGTATCGAGCTTGAGCTGCATGAAGGCGAGGTCGAGCCACGCGCCGAACTTCATGCCCACTTCCTTCAGGTGCCCCACGTGCTCGAACCCGAGCTTTTCGTGCAGCCCGATGGAGCCGGCATTGTTCGCTTCGATGCCCGCCACCATTACGTGCTTGCCGATCGCGCGCGCCCGGCCGATCAGTTCCTGCATGAGGGCCACGCCGATGCCCCGGCCCCGCTGGTCGTTGCGGACATAGACCGAATGCTCGACCGTATGCCGATAGCCGTCGAAGGCACGCCAGTCGCCGAATGAGGCATAGCCGAGCACGGGCCCGTCGCCGTCGACGGCGACCAGCACCGGGTAGCCGGCCTTTTGGCGGTCGGCGAGCCATGCCGTGCGGTTGGCCGCGTCGACCATCAAATCGTTCCAGATCGCGGTCGTGTTCAGCACGGCGTCGTTATAGATTGCCGTGATACCGTCGATGTCCGCTGGACCCGCATCGCGGATTTCCATGGCAACTCCTTCGTCTAATCCACTATAATGGATCGAGTGTACACGATATTAGACACCATAGATCAACGGATCGGTGCTCGCATTCGAGGCGAGCGCGAGGGTCGCGGCTGGTCGCTCACCGACCTCGCCGGCAAGTCCGGCGTCTCGCGGGCCATGATCCACAAGATCGAGCGCGGGGAGAGCAGCCCGACGGCGTCGCTGCTGGCGAAGCTGGCCGGGGCGTTCGGCATGAGCATGTCGGCGCTGCTTGCGCTCGCGGAGCTCGAAGAGGGGCGCTTGCTGCGCGCGGCCGACCAGCCGGTGTGGGTCGATCCGCAGAGCGGGTATGTGAGGCGCCATGTGTCGCCGAAGTCGGCGGCGCCGCTGAACCTCGTGGAGATCGACCTGCCGCCGGCCGCGGAAATCCCGATGCCGGCGTCGGCCTATTTGCAGACCCGGCAATTGATCTGGGTGCTGGCCGGCGATCTGGTGTTCATCGAAGGCGGGGAGCGTCACGAGCTGGGCGCGGGCGATTGCCTCGAACTGGGGCCGCCGAGCGATTGCGTCTTCAAGAACGAAAGCCAGCGCACGTGCAGATATGCGGTGGTCGTGTTTCAGAAAGCGTGATTTGCGTGCTCAGGCGTTTTTCGTGAAGTCGCCTTGCGGCTTGACCTGAGAGCGGTCGAGGCGGCAAGAAGAACTTGAGGTCGGCGCCGCGTGCGCTGGACCTGGCGCTGTCCCGCCTCGATAAGTTCGCGCATTTTATTTTGGAATCCTGATCGATCCGTTTTCCCTCGGGCATCTCCGTTCGCCAGTGCGACCACTATTGCGTCATTGACATAAGCAGTATTCGCCTATCCGCGCAGCATAACTGCAACAACGGCGCCTCGCGTCCTTGTCGGGGCTTGCCCCTCACGTTATATTTCGAGCGATATAACGATATGCTCCGTAAAGAAATTGCAATGACATCGCGCTCCCGCATCGCATTACCCACTCTCGCACTCGTCTCCACAGGAATCGGCACCGCCCTCCCGGCTCAGGCGCAGGACAACGAAGCCCAGCTTGCTCCAATTGTCATCACGGGCGTCATGCCCGTGACCTGGCCGTCGTATCAGGTCAAGCAGACCGTGGTCGGGCCGCTCGGCGAAAAGAAGCTGCTCGATACGCCTTATTCGATCGACGTCATTCCGCAGTCGCTGGCCCAGAATCAGCAACTGCGCAGCGTGCAGGAGGCGTTCACCTATATTCCTTCGGTGCAGGGCTGGAATATCCGGCCCCAGACGCGCGGCATGCAGGCGGGCGTCGTCCAGAACACGCGCATTGACGGCATGAACATCGCCGCGACAACCGATTATCCGATCGAGCAGTTCGACCGCATCGAGGTGCTGAACGGACTCTCTGGCGCGCTTTACGGCCCGGCGAGCCCGGCCGGCACGTTCAACTACGTGCTCAAGCGTCCGACCGATGAGCCCCTGCGTGAATTCACGCTAGGCTATGAGTCCAACGATTTGTGGACCGAGCATATCGACCTTGGCGGCCACTTCGGCAACGACGACCGCTTCGGCTACCGGCTCAATCTGCTCAACCAGGACGGCGAGGGCTATGTCTCGGACAGCCGTTTGCGCAGACGCCTCGCGAGCCTCGCCTTCGATATCCGCTTTACGCCGGACACGCGGCTCGAAACGAATTTCAGCACGTACCACTACCTGGACACGGGTTTCCCCGGGACCTTCGCGCTGGCGAAGAACGTGCTGCTTCCCGCCGCGCCGAACCCGGCAACGGTCGGGCTCGGCCAGTCATGGGCCGGTGATGACAACGTCACGAACATGATGGGCGCGACGCTGAAGCACGACTTCAATCAGGACTGGCACCTGAGCGCCGGCGTGCAGCGCGAAACGAACGACCGCGCCTCGACCGTGCCGACCCTCACGCTCACCAATAACAAAGGCGCGTACACGGAAACCACCGCGACGACGACCTACAGTCTCGACCAGATCATCAGCAACACGATCGCGTTGAACGGCCACGTCGCGCTCGCCGGCATGACGCACGACGTGTTCGTCTCGACCACCGGTTTCTACTGGAACCGCTATACGCCATACCAGACCGGTGCGATCACGCTCGGCACCGGCAACCTCAGCAATCCGGCGATCTTTGCCGAGCCGACGCTGCCGGATTTTTCGGACCGCTATCGATCGGTCGGCACGTTCCAGCAAGCGATCAGCGTGGGCGACACGATCAGCTTCAACGAGCACTGGTCGACGCTACTGGCTGCCAGCCAGAGCTGGATCCATGCCGAGAACTACAACGCGGCGGGAGCGGTCAAGAGCAAGTACAGCGCCGATGGCTTCAGCCCGACGGCTAGCCTGATGTACAAGCCGCTGAAAAACATGACCGCCTATGTCACCTACGCGGACAGTCTGCAGCAGGGCGATATTGCGCCGTCGGGCACCGTCAACGCGGGTGACGAACTCGCTCCGTACCGCAGCAAGCAGTGGGAGCTCGGCTACAAGGTCGATCTCGGCAGCGCCACGCTGGGCGCGGCGCTCTACCGGATCGAGCGGCCCTATGCCATGGTGAGCGCCGACAACGTCTATGCGGAGCAGGGCGAGCAGGTGAACCGCGGGATCGAGCTGACCGCGACGGGCGCCGTCACGCGCGACATCAACATCTACGCGGGGCTTTCGCTGCTGGATCCGCGTCTGCACGACACCGGTGTGGCCGCTACCGAGGGCACGCAGATTCTCGGGCTGTCGCGCGTCGTGTTCGACGCACTGGTCGATTACTCGGTGCCGACCGTGGCAGGCCTCGGCTTCAACGTGGACTTGAACTACGCGAGCCGCCGCGCCGCGAACTATTCGAACACCGATTACGCCGACGGCTACACGGTCGTCAACCTCGGCGCGCGCTACCTGACAAAAATCGCCGGCAAAGCCGTGGCGCTGCGAGTGGGGGTCGACAACGTCGCCAACCGCCACTACTGGGCCAACATCACACCTGCCGGCCAGAACGGCTACACCGGCACCGATAGCGGCACCGCCACACTCGGCGCACCGCGCACGGTTCGCGCATCCATCCAGGTCGATCTCTGAAATGAAAAAAACGTCTTCTTTCCTGCTTCAGGCGCTGCTGTCTTCCGTCACCGGCATGAGCGCCTGTCTCGCGGTGGCCCAGCAGGCACCCACTGTGCCAACCATCAAGGTTTACGCGGCCGGCAGCATGAGCGGGGCGCTCGGCGCCATTACGCGCCAGTACACGAGCGAGACCGGCCAGCCGGTGCAACTCGTGACCGGACCCGCGGGGACCTTGCTCGAGAAGATCGAGCACTCGGGAGGGGCGGACATTTTCGTTTCCGCGAACATGGCGCATCCGCAACGGCTTGCGTCGGAGGGGAAGGCTGCGCCCGTTGTCGTATTTGCGCGAAATCGGCTGTGTGTCGAGGCGCGTCCCGACGTCGGGCTGACCAGTGCGAACTTGCTCGACAAGCTGCTCGATCCGGCCATCAAGATTGGCACGTCGACGCCGAAGGCGGACCCTGGCGGCGATTACGCATGGGCGCTGTTTGAAAAGGCCGGCACGGTTCGGCCGGGAGCCACGCAGACGCTGGAAGCGAAGGCGCGGCAACTGGTGGGTGGGGCCGTCGCGCCGCCTGTGCCGGCCGGGCAGAGTCCGGTGAAGTACTTTCTCACGATGCACTATGTCGATGTGTTTATCGGATATTGCAGTTCGCACGAACTGAAGCGCGATACGACGTTTACGCAAGTTGAATTGCCGGGCGATCTGGATTTTCCCGTTGATTACGGGATGACTGTGGTTGAGTCGCCGCAGAATGCCGCGACGCGTAGTGCCGCTTACCGGCTTGCGATGTATCTGATGAGTCCGGCGGCGCAGGACGTGCTTTCCAGGTATGGGTTTATGCCAGTTGCGCGGCAGTAGGTGCGAGCGGCCGCCGCTCGGGGCGGTGTCTTTGCGCGTGCTCTACGCGTGCGTGTTCCAACGCTTACGGGTGTGATTTCCAGGCGTCGATCCAGGATGGCTTTGGCCTTAACTTGTTTTCGCGGCGGGCCGCAGGCGTTGCCCCTGTGCGGGGCGGCACCTACTTTTCTTTGCAGCCGCAAAGAAAAGTAGGCAAAAGAAAGCGGCTCACACCGCTAGTGTGACGCCGTCCCCCACTGCGCTTCCAATCGGAGCGGCTCCGGGGCATCCGTCGCCTCGCACACTCCGCGTAAGTGACAAAGGGCTCATCCATCCCGCCACGCGCTACGCGCGGGCGGAAGGGGATGCAAGGAAAACCGGGCGTGCTGCGTGGCGAATGCGCGAAGTTCTGCCGGGCAAACTGGCGATTGCGCAGGAATAGTTCCCGGCGAATATGCTGGAGTCCTACTGATATGCGAGAGTGCTTCCACTTGAATACACTGTAGTTCCACGAATACGTGTATATCCCAATGGTATTGGTAATGCCCCACGGCGCGCGGAGCGCCGCCGGATGAATGAGCCCTTAGTCACTCCGATAAACGGCGAGTGGTGACAGACGCTCCGGAGCCGCTCCGATATAAGGTTAGTGGTCCACTGCGTCACACTAGCGGTTTGAGCGGCTTTCTTTTGCCTACTTTTCTTTGCCGCGGCAAAGAAAAGTAGGTGCCGCCCCGCACAGGGGCAACGCCTGCGGCCTGCCGCGAATACAAGTTAAGGCCAACGCATATGGAGCCCCACCAAAACTCAGAACTCCAAACGACCTAATGAAAATCACGCGTCAACCCGCGTATCAATCCAGCATCAACCCCGCGCCTGCCGCCACTGCAAATACCGTGCAGTCAACCTCCGCGTCCGCATCTGATCAACCACAAGACTATAAACAGCCGAATAACGACTCCCCGGCAGCCCGCCTGCCGCAATCACCCGCAGCCTGCGCTTGACAAGCGCCATAGTCGCCAGCCCAGCCATGGCCTTATCTCGCCACCCCACGGCAATCACCGGCGCATCGACACTTTGCCCCTCTCGCCAGCGCCGCGGCAAATCCGGCACCGCAGCAAGCGCACTCGCCATACCCACAACAGCCACGCCTTGCTTCAGCACGGCCTGGGCCACCGATTTCCTCCGAATGCCCCCAGTCGTCATGATCGGCATCCGGGCAACCGCGGCAATCTCCTGCGCAAACGTCAAGAAATAAGCCTCGCGCGCAAGCGTCCTGCCATCCGCCGTGCGCCCCTGCATCGCAGGACTCTCATAACTCCCGCCAGACAGCTCAACGAGATCCACCGCCTCGTCATTGAGCCACAGCACGATCTGCCGCGCGTCCGCCTCGGAGAACCCGCCGCGCTGAAAGTCCGCGGAATTGATCTTGACCGCCACGCTAAACGAAGCACCAACACGTTCACGTACCGCACGCACAACCGAAAGCAGCAGCCTCGCCCGGTTCTCAAGCGAGCCGCCCCACACATCGTCACGCCGATTGGTCAGCGGCGAGAGAAACTGCGACAGCAAATAACCATGCGCAGCATGAATCTGCACCCCATCGAACCCGGCTTGCTCCGCGGCCCGCGCGGTATCCGCGAAACGCTCGATCACTTCGTGAATTTCCGCTTCCGTCATCGCGCGCGGTTCGGCAAACATCTTGCTGTGCTTCCCCATATCGAGCGGAACGGCCGAGGGCGCCCACGCATCGCGCCCCATCGCCGCAATGACCTGACGGCCCGGATGATTGATCTGCATCCAGATCCGCGCGCCGTGCTTGCGCGCGCCGGTCGCCCAGCGTCTGAACGGTTCGAGCGGCGTGCCGCGCTCCAGCACGACGCCGCCAGGTCCGGTCAGCGCCCGCGCGTCGATCATCACGTTGCCCGTGATCAGCAGGCCGGTCCCGCCCGCGCCCCATGCCTCGTAGAGGCGCCACAGCGCCGTGCCCGGCAGTTGGCCGGCATCGGCCAGGTTTTCTTCCATCGCTGCCTTGGCGAGGCGATTGGGCAGGGTGCCGCCATTGGGCAGCGTGAGCGGAGTAAACAGTGTGGTTGCCATCGAAAGACCTTTTCGGCGCTGGAGACCGGCGTATACTAAGTTTCAAGTTCACTTGAAGGTCAAGCGCGATGAAGATTGGAGAATTGGCGGCTCGCACGGGCATCGCCGCCTCGGCAATCCGCTTTTACGAGCAAAGCGGCCTGCTGCCGCCGGCAAGCCGCGGCGCGAATGGGTACCGGATCTATGACGCAGCGGCCGAGGAGCGGTTGAGGCAGATTCAGCTCGCGCAGCGGCTCGGCTTTTCGCTCGAGGACATGCGCGCGAGTGTCGAGCAATTGCAGGGCTTCTCGAAGGAAGGGCTGCTCGAGCGCATCGAGCAACGCTTGCACGAGATCGACGCGTTGCGCGTGCGGCTCGACGAGCAGCGCACGGCGCTGCTGGGCGTGCGCGAGGCGCTCGAGGCCGAATGGGCGGCGGGGCGGTGTTTCAAGGTGGACCGGCTCGAAACGCCGGCGCCGGCTGCCGAAAAGGGGCGCCGCGAGAAGCGGGCGCCGGCGCAGCGCGCCCCGGCCGCGCGGGCTCGGGGCGCGTGAGCGCGCGTCAGCATTTCAGGCTGCAAGCAGGTAGCGGTTCGACGCATGGCGTGCCAGCCTGGGCGGAAATACGCACCAGCGCCCATCGTCGTGACGAAAGAAAAAGATGGCGCGCGAGCCGTTCGCAGCGGCAACCTCTACGTGGACATAAGGCCCTCCGCCTTCGCGCAGATGGCCGAACGCGACGACGTGAACCCGCATAGGCGAAGCAGGCGCGAGCCACTTGTCCACCAGGTCATGCAGGGACGTTCCGCCGGTGTTCATGCTTGCCTCCTGTCGACGGGACTGCGCACTTCGGCGCCGGGTCCCATCCCATGCCACGCGCATTCGCGCTCCCCAGTCTGCGGCCGGTCGGGTGTTGTCGAGGGGATTGCTGTTTGCGCCTGTCTCGACCGGTGCAATTACAGCGTAGATGGGGCGATCGATTTACGACAGTTAATGTTTTTTACGGTAACGATAAATCATCATCTATGGGCAAGGCACTTAAACCCGCCGGCCGCGCCCCGAGCCCATAGCCGCTTTTGAGCGCGGCCTGAATACAGCGAGCGTGCTCAAGCCTCGTCGCGATCCTCGCGCTCCACAAGGGCCGCCAGCCGCACGAGTGCCTGATCCCAGCGCGCGGAGATCTGGCCAAGGTAGCGTTGCGCCTCCTCCAGCCGCAATGGCTCGAGCCGCCACACGCTTTCGCGGCCGCTACGCTCGCTGCATACGAGACCGGCGTCCGAGAGCGCGTGCAAATGCTTCGTCACGGCCTGGCGCGAGATGTCCGCGCCCTCGGTCAGCCGCACGATCGACAGGGGCCCCGACTCGCACAGCCTCGAGACGATCCGCAGACGCGCCGGGTCTCCGAGGGCCGCGAATACAGGCGCCGCACTGAGAAGCCTCTTGGCGGCAGTTGATGAGGAGTGCGTCACGATGAGAATCGCTCGAGGTACTTCGCGATGAGCTGCGACTGATGCGTCCAGCCGCCGTCGTTGCTCGTGAAGGCCTTGGCCCGGCGCTCGAGCGGGATCGCATCGAAGCCCGATTCCGTGATCGTCAGCAGCGTGCCTTCGCTCGCGTCCTGCAGCCGGAATTCGACTAGCGTCATGGGCTCGGCCGAATAGTCCGTGTTGCGGTCGACCGCGTTCGGATGCCAGCGAAACGAGAACAGGTTCATCGGCTCGATCCGCTCGATATGGAAATCGAACGGAATGCCGGCACAGGGCTCCTGCAGCTTCGCCACCTCGGGATCGACCTGGGTTGGGGCGATACGCCCGGTGATGCGGGCGCCGGCCGCAAATTCGCCGTCGAAGGCGACACCGAACCAGGTGCCGAATTGCCTGGCCTCGCTGATCGCGCGCCAGACGCGCTCGCGCGGCGCGCGCAGGACGATACGTTTTTCGATACGGTCAGAAACAGAGCTCATAGCGCAACCTCCAGGTTGCATGAAGACTAGCATGGGGTTTCTGGAATTGCAACCTGCGGGTTGCGTGATTTCCATGCCGTTTGAGTGAGCCTGGAGCGCGGGCGAGCGCATACAATCGAGCCATATGGATGAAAGGACGAGCGGCAATGCGGATTCTCGTGATCGAAGACGAACCCAAGACCGGTGCCTACCTGAAAAAAGGCTTCGAGGAATCGGGCTACGCCGTTGACGTGGCCGCGGACGGCGCCGAAGGCCTGATACTCGCAAGGGAAGAAGCGTACGACGTGATCGTGCTCGATGTGATGCTGCCGGCCATGGACGGCTGGTCGGTGCTCAAGGTGCTGCGCACGACGCACACCACGCCCGTACTGTTCCTCACCGCGCGCGACGACGTGAACGACCGCGTCAAGGGGCTGGAGCTGGGCGCCGATGATTATCTCGTCAAGCCGTTTGCGTTCGTCGAGCTGCTCGCGCGCGTGCGCACGCTCGCACGGCGCGGTCCGCCGCGCGAGACCGACGTGATGACGCTGGGCGACCTCGAAATCGACGTAACGCGGCGGCGCGTGCGCCGCGGCACCGCGCGCATCGACCTCACGCCGCGCGAGTTCTCGCTGCTGCAACTGCTCGTGCGCCGCCAGGGCGAAGTGCTCACGCGCACACAGATCGCCTCGTACGTGTGGGACATGAACTTCGACAGCGACACCAACGTGGTCGAAGTCGCCATCCGCCGCCTGCGCGCCAAGGTCGACGACGACTATCCCGTCAAGCTGATCCACACCGTGCGCGGCGTGGGCTACGTGGCCGAAATCAAAGAGAGCGCCTGATGGCGGCGCGCTCGCTGACCACGACGCTCGCGCTCTGTTTCGCGGGGACCACGCTCGCCGTGTTCGCGCTGGTGGGCAGCACGCTCTACTTCACGCTCGGCCGCGAAATCCGCCAGCAGGACGATCTGGACATCGTGCTGATCGCCCGCCACATGCGCCGGCTTGCCGCCGAGCTGCACAACGTGGCGGACGTGCGCGAGCACGCGCCGCGTCTCACGAGCCAGGTGCTGGGCAATTCGGCGCTGGCCATGGAAGTGCTCGGCGCCGATGGCGCGCCGCTCGTCGAGCACAACACGCAGGGCATTGCCGACGGGAAGTTTCCCGCCACGCCGCTTGCGGCGCGCCTCGATGCGGCGCAACGCATCGTCGAAGCGGACGTGCAGGAGTGGCGCAACACGCGCGACGTGCCGGTGCGCGGGCTCGCCGCCGACGCGACGCTCGGCGACGGCACGCCCGTCACCGTCGTCATCGCGCGCGACATGTCCGACCGCTGGCGCGTGCTCGACCACTATCGCGAGCGGCTCTATGCATTCGGCTTCGCGGGCATGCTGCTCGCGTTCCTGATGAGCTGGCTGCTCGTGCGCGAGTCGCTGCGTCCGCTGCGCGAGATGGCCGCGCGTGCAGCGACGGTCACGGTCGACCGGCTCGATACCGCCATCGAAGTGGACGACGCGCCGAGCGAGCTCGATGCGCTCGTGAAGTCGCTCAACGCGATGCTCGAGCGGCTGCACGGCGGCTTCGAGCGCATGTCGCAATACACGGCCGATCTCGCGCACGACATGCGCACGCCGATCGGCAATCTGCGCGGCGCGACCGAGGTGGCGCTCGCGCGCGAGCGCACGGTGCCAGAATATGAGGCGTTGCTCGAATCGAATCTGGAGGAGTGCGCGCGGCTCTCACGCATGATCGAGAGCGTGATCTTTCTCGCGCGCGCGGAACATCCGCAGTTCATCACGACGCTCGCCGAATTCGACGCCGTGGAGGCCCTCGCGCAGATCGCCGACTACTTCGAGGGCCTGGCCGACGAGGCCGGCGTGCGCATCCGCGTGACGGGCGAGGGGCGGCTGCGCGCGGACAAGGAGCTG
Organism: Paraburkholderia pallida; assembly: GCF_004524855.1. Lineage (NCBI taxonomy): Bacteria > Pseudomonadati > Pseudomonadota > Betaproteobacteria > Burkholderiales > Burkholderiaceae > Paraburkholderia > Paraburkholderia pallida. The sequence goes on from NZ_CP038150.1 coordinate 356,108, forward strand.
TTCCGGCGCGCGGTCAGTAACCTGCTCGCCAACGCGCTGCGCTATACGCCGCGCGGCGGCGAGATCGTGCTGAGCGCCGCGCTCGAGCCCGCGACGCTCGACGTCACGGTGGCCAATCCGGGGCCGCCCATCGACGCCGCGCTGCTCGAACGCATCTTCGACCGCTTCTACCGCGTGGACGCCTCGCGCCACAGCGAACCGCAAGCGGCGGGCTCGGCGGGCCTTGGGCTCGCGATCGTGCGCACGATCATGACGCTGCACGGCGGCAGCGCGCGCGCGGAAAGCGACGCCGCCGGCACGCGCTTCATTCTTTCGTTTGTGCGGCGCTGAGGGACTCGCTTGCAGCCTCGCTTTTTGTCTCGCTGTTGGCGTTGCCATTGGCCTTGCTGTTCGCTTTGCTATTTGCCGCAGTGTCGGCCTTGAGCGATTCGCTATTGCCGTTCAGCGCCGCGCGGTCCCATCCGCCGCCAAGCGCTTCGAGCAGATGCACGCTCGCATCGAGCCGGCGCTGCGCGATCTGGTCCTCGTTGCGCTCGTTCTGCAGTGCGATGGTCTGCGCCGTCACCACGTCGAGATAGTTCACGGCGCCCGCCTGGTAGCGGTTGGTCGTGAGCTTGAGCGAGAGCTCTGCCGCAGCGGTTGCGCGCTGCTGGCTGTCCGCTTCGCCCGCGAGCGTGCCGAGCGCGCTGAGGTTGTCCTCGACCTGCTGGAACGCCGTGAGCACCGTTTGCCGATAGGCGGCCACCGACGCGTCGTATTGCGCATTCGCGCCCTTGAGCGTGGCCTCGCGCCGGCCGCCGTCGAACAGCGTGCCCGCGAGCTGCGAGCCGAGCGACCAGAAGAGGCTCGGCGCCGTGAGCCACGGTGCGAAGAACGTGCTTTCGAGTCCCGCCGATGCCGAGAGCGTGAGATCCGGATAGAAGGCCGCGTGCGCCTCGCCGATGCGCGCATTGGCGGCGGCCACGCGGCGCTCGGCAGCGGCGATGTCGGGGCGCCGCTCGAGCAGCGCGGAGGGCACGCTCGCGGGAATCGCCGGCACCATGGCCGGTTCGACCAGTGGCGGCAGCGTGAACGTCGAGGCCGGCTCGCCGATCAGCGTCGCGATCGCGTGCTGGAGCTGCGCGCGCTGCACGTCGATGTCCTGGTCCGCCGTGCGCGCGCTTTCGAGCTGCGTCTGTGCCTGCGCGACCGCCGAGGCGTCGATGGCGCCATCGGCGAGCTGCTGCTGGACGATGCGCAGCGCGGCGCCATAGGCGGTCACGGTGTCGTCGAGCAGCTTCTTCTGGCGATCGATCGAGCGCAGATCGAAGTAGTCCGAGGCGAGATCGCTCGCCACCGAGAGGCGCACCGATTCGAGATCGGCCTGGCTCGCCTGGGCGTTGTCGCGCGCTTCGACAGTGGCGTCCTTCACACGCCCGAACAGGTCGGGCTCCCAGCTCGCGCCCACGCCCACCGAATAGTCGGGGATCGTCTTGCCCGCGAGCGAGCGGTCCACCACGTTCTGCGAAGTCCGGTAGCGCTGTTGCGCAACGCCCGCCGTCACGACGGGCGAGTAGCCCGCGTGCTGGTAGTCGACCATCGCACGGGCGGCCTGAAGCTGCGCCACGGCCTGCTTCACGGTCTGGTTCGAAACGTCCACGCGCGCTTCGAGGCGATTCAATTCGTCATCCTGAAAGAGGGTCCACCAGGGGCCGCGCGGCTGGCCGTCGGCGGGCGCAGCGACGGCCCAGCCTGACGCCGCTGTTGGCGCGCTTGCGTAGTGCGCGGGCACGGCGACCTCGGGCACGCTGTAATGGGGTAACGTCGAGCAGGCGGTCAGCGTTGCCGCCGTGCAAACCACGACGATCCTGCGCAGCGGGGCGGAAAAAGTGTCGAGCATGATGGACCTCGCCTAAGCCTTGCCGCCGGGTGCGGACGCAGCCACAGCCGCAGCGGGCTTGGCGGCGGCATCGGTAGCGCCAGCCGCCACGCGCACGCTCTGGCCGTTCGCGATGGCGTCGCCGGGATTGTTGATCACGCGGTCGGTGGCCGCGAGCCCCGTGGCAATCTCAACGTAGGTGCCGAAGTCGCGGCCGATGCTCACCTGGCGCAACTGCACCTTGTTTTGGGCATCCACCACGGCGACGGTCACGCCGTCGGGGCGGAACAGCAGCGCGCTCACCGGCACTTCGAGCGCGGGCGTGGCCGTCGTGAGCGCGAGATGGACCTGCGCGTAGGCGCCGGGCATCAGTGCGCCGTCGGCGTTGTCGACGTCGACTTCCACATGCAGCGTGCGGCTCACCGGATCGATGGCGTTGGCGCTGCGCGCCACGGTCGCCGGGAAGCGCCGCCCGGGATACTGCTGCGTCGTGAGCCAGACGGCGGTGCCGGGCGTGACGCGGCTCGCGTCGTCCTGCGGCACGTCCACGTAGACGCGCAGCCGGTCGGTCTGCTCGATATGGAACAGCTCGCCGGGCATCGTGGCGAGACCGGGCGTGCCGCCCGCGGTCACGAGCGCGCCCACCTGCACGTTGCGCACGGTAATGACGCCGTCGAACGGCGCCGTCACGTTCTGGTAAGCGACCATCTCCTGGAGCCGCGCGACATTGGCCTGCGCGGCCTGGAGCGTGGCCAGCTTCGCGGCCGCGTCGCTCGTTTTCGCGTCGGCGTCCTGCTGGGCGACCGACTGTGTCTGCAGCATCGTCTGCCAGCGCTGCGCGGTGCTGCTCGCGAAGCGGTAGTTCGCCTGTGCCGTGGCTTCGTCGGCGCGCGCCTGCTGCAATTGCGCGTCGAGTTCGGGCGTGTCGATCTGCGCGAGCGTCTGGCCCGCCTTCACGTGTGCGCCAATGTCGGCATACCAGTGCTGCACGTAGCCGCTCGTGCGCGCGTAGATCGACGCGTCGGCCCACGGCATGACCGCGCCCGGCAGCAGCAGGTCCTGGGTCGCGGGCGCGGGCGTGGGCGCGACCGTGGCAACGGTCAGTTCGCGCTGCACGGCCACCTGCGCGGCCTGCGCCTTGCGCGCGTCGAGCTTCGGCACGATGCCGGCCGCGAGCAGGGCGAGCACGAGGCAGCCGAGGCCGAGCACGAGCGCGTGACGCTTGCGCGACGAAGGCGCGGCGGAAGACGAAGGCGGGTGAGGCCGTTCCGGACCGGTATGCACCGCCGGCGCTTGATCGGCGTCGCGATCCTCGAGTGGGGTTTGCGTGGTCATCTGGATTCCTTATTTATTCAACGTGAGTAGCAGCCGTGGCATCGGAGCCGGCATCGGCGTCCGCATCACCGGCGCGCGCCGCACGGCGCTTCGCGAGCCAGCCATGCACCATGCCGAACACGACGGGCACGAACACGAGCGTCGAGAGCGTGCCGATCGCAAGGCCGCCAATCACGGCACGACCGAGCGGGGCGTTCTGCTCGCCGCCATCACCGAGACCCAGCGCCATCGGCAGCATGCCGATCAGCATGGCCAGCGCCGTCATGACCACGGGGCGAAAGCGGTTGAAGCCGGCGTCGAGCGCGGCGGCGAGCGGCGCCATGCCGCCGGCGAGCGACTCGCGCGCGGCGTTGATCACGAGAATGCTGTTGGCCGTCGCAATCCCGATACACAGGATCGTCCCTGTGAGCGCCGGCACGGAGAGTGTCGTTTGCGTGACGAACAACATCCACGCGATGCCGGCAATCGACGAGGGCAGGCCGCTGATGATGATGAGCGGATCGAGCCACGACTGGAAATTCACGACCATCAGCAGATAGACGAGCGCGATCGCGAACACGAGACCGAGCGCGAGCCCGCTGAACGAGGCGTTCATCGACTGCACCTGGCCGCGCATCACGATCGACGAGCCCGGCGGCAACTGGGCGCGCGCGGCATTCACGAGTTTCGTCACGTCGGCGGCCACGCCACCGAGATCGCGCCCCTGCGTGGAGGCGAAGATGTCGAGCACGGGCTGCACGTTGTAGTGCGAAACCACGGCTTCCTGTTCGCTGCGCGTGACCGTGCCGAGCGTGCCCAACTGGTTCTGCGGGTTGGCGGTGACCGACTGCGTGGTGATGGGAATATTGGCGAGCGTCTGCAGCGAATGGATGTCGTACTGCGGCACCATCGCCATGAGCGGGTAGCTCACGCCGTTCTTCGGATCGAGCCAGAAGTTCGGCGTGGTCTGCGAGCTGCCCGAGAGCGCGATCAGCAGGTTCTGCGCGACGTCGCGCTGCGTGAGGCCGGCCTGCATCGCCTTGGTGCGGTCGACGTTCACATTGAGGGTGGGCTCGTCGCCGGGCTGCTGGATGCGCGCGTCCACCAGGCCGCGCACGCCGCGCATCTGGTCGAGCAGCCGGTTCGCCACCACGCGGTTCTGCGCGAGCTTGTTGCCGACGATCTGCACGTCGATGGGCGCGGGCAGGCCGAAGTTGAGGATCTGGCTCACGATGTCGGCGGGCAGGAACGAGAAGGTCACGCCCGGAAACGACGCGTTGAGCACGGTGCGCAGCTTCGCGACGTATTGCGCGGTGGGCGGGTGCTTCGGCGTGAGCGTGATGAGGATATCCGCGTCCTCGGGACCGATCGGATCGGAAGAGTCATAGGTGAGATTGATACCGCTCACCGGCAGGCCAATGTTGTCGAGCACCGAAGCCTGCTCGGCAGCCGGAATCACGGTGCGGATCTTCGCTTCCACTTCGTCGGTGATGCGCGCGGTCTGCTCGATGCGCGTGCCGGTGGGCGCGCGCAGATGCAGGCGGATCTCCCCGGAATCCACGGCGGGGAAGAAGTCGCGTCCCGTGAACGGCACGAGCACGAGCGAGCCAAGGCAGATGGCGAGCCAGATCGCGACGAAACGGCGGCGCCGGGCGATGGCCCCTTGCAGCACGGCGCGGTAGCGGTTGCGCAGCGCTTCGAAGCGCTTTTCGAAGCCGGCCTGGAAGCGGCTCAGCTTGCCCGCGAGCCCGTGCGCGGGCACGTCGTTGTGTGCACGGGCGCGCAGCAGATACATCGCCAGGGTGGGAATGAGCGTGCGCGAGAAGAAGTACGAGGCGCACATCGCGAACACCACGGCTTCGGCCATCGGCACGAACAGATAGTGCGCGACGCCCGTGAGCAGGAACATCGGCACGAACACGATGCAGATCGAGAGCGTTGAGACGAAGGTCGGCACGGCAATCTCGCCCGAGCCGTTGAGGATCGCGTCGTGCAATGGCGCGCCGCGTTCGAGGTGATGCGTGATGTTCTCGATCGCGACGGTGGCGTCGTCCACGAGGATGCCCACCGCGAGCGCGAGCCCGCCTAGCGTCATGATGTTGATGGTCTGGCCCAGCGCCGAAAGCGCGATCAGCGAGGTCAGCACGGACAGCGGAATCGTCACGGCGATGATGAGCGTGGCCCGCCAGCTACCGAGAAAGAGCAGGATCATCGCGGCCGTGAGGCACGCGGCAATGAGCGCCTCGCGCACCACGCCCGAGATGGCGGATTTGACGAACAGCGACTGGTCCGAGAGCGGCGTGATCTTGAGCGCGCTCGGCAAGCCGGCGGCAATCTTCGGCAGCATCGCTTTGACCTGCTGAATGATCGTGAGCGTGGAGGCGCTGCCGGTCTTTTGCACCGTGAGCAGGGCGGCGCGCTTGCCGTCCGCGCGCACGATATTGGTCTGCGGCGCATAGCCGTCGATCACATGCGCGACGTCGCGCACATAGACGACGCTGCCGTTCACGGTCTTGATCGGCAGATCGTTGAGCGCCGCCACCGTCTGCGTGCTGCCGTTCATCTCCACGTTGTATTCGCGCGTGCCGATCTTGGCCGTGCCGCCCGGCAGGATCAGGTTCTGCGCATTCACGGCGTTCACGACGTCGATGGGCGCGAGTCCCTTGGCCTGCAGCGCCTTGGGATCGAGCTGCACCATGATCTGGCGGACCTTGCCGCCGTAGGGCAGCGGCACGGCTGCACCCTGCACGGTGGCGAGCTGCGTGCGGATGAAGCTGTTGCCGAGGTCGTAGAGCGACTGCTCGGGCAGCGTGTCGCTGGAGAGGCCCAGTTGCAGCACCGGCACCGTCGAGGCGCTGTACGTGATGATGTTCGGCGGCAGCGTGCCGGGCGGCAGGACGCGCAGGATCGACGCGGAGTTCGAGGCCGCTTCGGCGATCGCGCGGTTGATGTCGGCGCCGGGATGGAAGAACACCTTCACGACCGACACGCCGTTGAGCGACTGCGATTCGATGTGCTCGATGTCGTCGACGTCCGAGGTGAGGGCGCGCTCGTAGTTCGAGGTGATGCGATGCGCCATGTCCTCGGCTGAAAAGCCGTTGTACGTCCACACGATGCTGACGACCGGAATGTCGATGTTCGGAAAAATATCCGTGGGCGTGCGCATGATCGCGAGCGGCCCGAGGATGAACAGCAACACGGCGAGCACGACGAACGTGTAGGGGCGCCTGAGGGCCAGTTTGACGATCCACATGACGGTGTCCGGTTTGAGCCTGAAACGCAGGCTGAGACTGAGGCTGAAACACCCGCGCCACGGGGCGGCGTGATGGGTGGCGTAATGAGGGCAAGTATGGGAATGGGGCGCTTACCCCGCGCTGACCCGCACATTACGGATTTGACATCTGCGTAGATAACAAAGCCGTAATGCGCGGGTCACCTTCGGGTCAGCACCGGAGAACCAGAATGCACTCAACCTTCGCGGGAACCGGATCAGCGGGCTTGATCGAAGGCGGGCCGAAGCTGCCTCACTTCCAGATGCAGCGGCCACTCATGCAAAGGTGAACATCATGAAAGCACTCATTTCCGCAATGCTGGTTTCCTGCGCGCTGGCTGCCCCGGTTTACGCGTTTGCCCAGTCGAACACCGCGGCCGACACGGCCAGCACCAACGGGCCGGTCACGCGCGCCGAGGTCCGCGCCGATCTCGTGCGCCTCGAGCAGGCCGGCTATCGCCCGGTGGCGAAAGACATCAACTACCCGGACGACATCCAGCACGCCGAGGCCATCGTCGCGCAACAAAATGCGCAATCCGCAGCGGGCGCCGTAGGCGGCGTGTCGATGTCGGGAAGCTCGGATTCGGGCTCACCCGCCTCGGCCGGCCCCGCTGGGCAGTCGATCTACTTCGGGCACTAAGCCGTGCTGCACCGCGGCGTCGGGCAGGGCCACCAGCCGGTGGCCTGGGAAACCACTCGCCGCGGGTGGTGTGCAGCGCGCAGACCTTGCCTACACTCCATCGTGTCCCGCCGCGGCGTCGAAGCCGCCCAGGCACCCCATAGCGCCAGCAGTCGAATCGTCGCCATCGGGCAGGCGAGCGCCGGCGGAGTGTCCATCCCCAAGGAGAGAACAGCGTGCCACAGCCCACCATCGAGCACTCACCGGCGCCGCGCTACCGTTGCGCCCGCGTCCCGGCGTGGCATACGGAAATGCAGACGCTCCCCGACGGCACCCTGGTCCTGTCGTCGGCGCCCGCCCCGGCGGTGCCGCAGAACGGCTTCGCCGATTTCGCGGCCTACTGGGCGCAGCGGCGCGGGGCGGCGCCGGCGTTCAGCGAACGCGATGCCCAGGGCGCGTGGCGCACGATCAGCTGGGCGGAACTCTGGGATCAGGTGAGGGCGGTCGCGGCGGCGCTGCTCAATCTCGGCCTCGGCCCCCAGCGCCCGCTCATGCTGCTTTCGGGCAACTCCATCGAGCAGGCGGTGCTGCTCCTCGCGGCCGAGCATGCGGGCGTGCCCACGGTGCCCGTCTCGCCGGCGTATTCGCTGGTGAGCCGCGATTTCTCCCGACTGAAAGACGTGTTCGGCCTCGTGCGCCCGGCTGCGCTCTTCGTGCAGGACCGGGCCGCATTCGAGCCTGCGCTCGCGGCGCTCGGCGTGGCCGATCTGCCCGTCATCGCCGTGAGCGGCGCCAGTGACAGCCGCCATGCGTGGTCGACGCTCGCATCGACGGAGCTGACGCCGGCCGGACTCGCCGCGCTCGCCTGTGCGCGCGCCGCCATCGAGCCGGCCGACACGGTGCGCCTGCTCCTCACCTCGGGCTCCACGGGCGTGCCGAAAGCCGTTGCCATGAGCTACGGCAATCTGAAGGCGGCGACGGCCTATCTGGACTATCTGTTCGGCCCGCTCGCCGATCCGCAACCCGTGTTCCTCGATTGGATGCCGTGGCACCACACGATGGGCGGCGTTCTGTCCTTCGGGCGCTCGATGGTGACGGGCGCCAGCCACTATCTCGACGACGGGGCGCCGGTGCCTGGGCGTTTCGAGCGCACGCTGCGCAATTTGCGCGAGGTTTCGCCGACGATCTTTACCAGCGCTCCGGTCGCGTTCGCGATGCTCGCCAACGAACTCGAACGCGACGAGGCGCTTGCGCAGACACTCTTCGCGCGGCTCATGTGCTTCGGCTACGGCGGGGCGAGTCTCGCGCGCGATGTCTGGGAGCGCATCCAGCGCGTCGCCGAACGCACGATCGGCGAGCGCATTGCGTTTCGCACCTCGCTCGGCGCCACCGAGACGAATGGCACGGGCACGTATCTGGCATCGCCCTCGGATGACCTCGGCAACGTTGGCGTGCCGGGCCCAGGCGTCGACGCCAAGCTCATCCCGCTCGCGGGCGGCGACGGACGCTACGAGTTGCGCCTGCGCGGCGGCGCGATCTTCGGCGGCTACTTCGACGCGCCCGAGCTGAGCGCCGCCGCCTTCGACAACGAGCGCTACTTCCGGCTGGGCGATACCGTGCGGCTCGCCGATCCGCGCGATCCCATGCGCGGCTTGCTGTACGCAGGGCGCATCGCGGAAGACTTCAAGCTTGCGAACGGCACGTGGGTGCGCACGGGCCAGTTGCGGCTCGCGCTGCTGGAGCGGTGCAGTCCTCTCCTCACGGACGCCGTGATCTGCGGGCACGATCGCGACTATGTCGCCGCGCTCGCGTGGCCGAACCTCGCGGCCTTGCAGCGGCTCGCGCCCGAGCTCGACGGACTCGACGCCGCCGCGCTCGTGCAGCATCCGCGCGTGGTCGCGGCGCTGACCGAATGTCTGCGCGCCCCCGCGAACACCCAACAGGGCGCGAGTCTCGTCGTCAGGCGCGTGCTGCTGATGGCCGAGCCGCCGTCGATCGACGCCGGTGAAATCGCGGACAAGGGCTATGTCAATCAGGCCGCCTGCCGCGCGCGCCGGGCGGGTCTGATCGACGCGCTGTTCCGGGGTATCCCCGAGGCGCATGTCGCCTGCGTGCGCTGAGGCGGCGCGAGTCCGCGTGCGGCCGCGCCGGCACGGCTCGCCCGCGCGGCCGGCGCCATACGCGGCGCGTTACAATCCGGTAACACCGGCCACGGGATGACCACCGTCCGCGCTGGCGTCGCCGGCGCGCGCCCCCCACCTTTCCTGTCCGCCTCAACATGGATTCTTTCCAGCCCTCGCCTGGTTTCGAGACATCCAGCGTCAATCAAAGGCTGCGCCCGCCCAGGCGCAGTACGCGTGTCGTTGGCAGAGAGCGCCTGCTCACGCAGATGACCGAAGCGCGCCGCCACAACTGCGTGGTGCTCGAAGGCGCGGCGGGCTCTGGCAAGTCCACGCTGCTCGGCGCCTGGTATCAGGCGCTGCTGCCGTTCGGCTTCGACGTGGCCTGGCTCACGCTTTCACCGGAAGACAACGATCTGGCGCGCTGGCTCGACGACCTGATCACGAGCCTCGGTCAGGTCGATCCGGAGATCGTGCGCGAGGCCGCGTTGCTCGCCGGGCGCGGCGAGGACGAGGAGGCGACCGAGCGCACCCTGATCGCGCTGGTGAGCGGCATCCGGCGCCGCACGCAACAGCTCGTACTGATCCTCGACGATCTGCACTGTGTCACCGCCCCGGGCATCCACGAGACGCTGCAGTGGCTGCTCGACTACGCGCCGGCCAATTTCCATCTCGCCATGGCTTCGCGCGCGGCGATTCCGGTCTCGCTCGGCCGGCTGCGCGACCGCGGCCTGGCGCTCGAGCTGGGTATGCGTGAGCTGCGCTTCGGCGCGGCCGAATCCGAAGCATTCCTGAAGGCCCAGCTGGGCGAGGTCAGCCGGCGCGACGCGCGCCGCATGCACGAATTGACCGATGGCTGGGTCGCCGGGCTGCAACTGCTCGCGGTGCATCTGGAGCGCAGCCGCGGCGCAAAGTGCACGCCGGGCGCCCAGAACCCCGACTCGCCGCCGCAGCTCACGCGCAGCCATCTGCTGGACGCGCGCGGCTACGCGGAGTATTTCGAGCGCGAAGTGCTGGCACAGCTCGCCGATGTCGAAGTCGATGTGCTCATCGGGCTCGCGAGTTGCACGACCTTCTGCGCATCGCTTTCGGTTGCGTTGTCGGCCAACGGCGCGCTGCCCGCGCAGCACGACCGGGTGCTCGCCCTGCTGGCGCGGCTCGAAGGCGATCATCTGTTCGTCGAGTCGATTGGCGAGGCGGGGGGCGCGACGTGGTACCGCTTCAATCCGCTCTTCAGGGAAACGCTGCTGCAGCGCTTTCGCCAGTGGGACGATGCGCGCCAGCGCGAGGTCCATCGCGCCGCATGGGTCTGGTTCCGCGAGCACGGCCGGCCCGACGACGCGGTGCGCCACGCGGTGCTCGCGGGCGAGATGACGGCGGCGGCCGATCTCGTGCTGCAGGTCGCGCCCCAGTTGCGCGTGAAGGGCGAGTTGCGCAAGCTGCTCGGGCTGATGCGCCTGTTGCCCGCGGAGGAAGTCGAGGCGCGCGTGGGCCTGCGCTTGTGGGAGGCGCAGCTGCAGCTCTTCACACGCGAATTCGACGCCTGCGCCGCCGGCATCCCGCACCTGCTCTCGGCCATCCCCGCCGAGGACCGGGCCGCGCGCTTCCGGCTCGCGATCACGCGCAGCACGCTGGCCGTGCAGCACGACGATACCGAAGCGATGTCGGCGATCGTGCCGGAGCTGCTGACGGTGTCCGATGCGGCCGACAGCATAGGCATTGGCGGGCGCAACAACCTGCTTGCCTGGCATGCGATGCACGAGGGCGAGTTCGAGCGCTCGCGTGAGATTTTGGCATCGGCGCCCACGCTTTTCGTCGACGGCATGCCACTCGTCGGGACGCCCGCCGGTGCGCTGTTCAGCCGTTGCATGATGGGCATGAGCTATGCGATCGAGGGCCGCTTCCTGCAGGTCGAGCGTATTTGCCGCGACGTGCTCGCGGAAGCCGACCGCCGCGGCAATGAAGCGGTCGAGGCCGCCTGCATCGCGAGCGCGCTGATGGGCGAGGTGCTGTATGAGTTCAACGAGCTGGACGCGGCGAAGCAGTTGCTCGAGGAACGGATCGACGTGCTCGAACGCACCTCGATTCCCGATTCCGTGCTGCGCGTGCTCAAGGTGCTTTCGGCCGTGCAATGGATGGCCGGACACCAGCTCGATGCGTTCGCCTGGCTCGAGCGCCTCGAGGAATATGGCGCGAAATACCGCCTCGACCGGCTGCTTGCGCACAGTCTGGCCGACCAGCTCCAGCGGCATCTGCAGTGCGGGCAGCATCGGCAAGCCGAGGCCGCGCTCGTGCGTCTGGAGACGCTCGGCGCTGGCATCGATCCGTCATGTCGCGGCACGCGCGCGCAAATCGCCGTTCAGGCGTCGCGCGGCCGGATCCTGTGGTCGATCGCCGAGGGCAATGACGAGCGCGCATCGGCGGAAATCGACAAGCTGGGCGATGTATGCGATGCGCACGGCTGGCAGCGCGACGCCGCGCATTTCCAGTTGCTCGGCGCCGTGGTCGACCAACGGCGCGGGCAAGCGGAGAAGGCGCGGCAGGCGGCGGTCGGCGCGCTGCGCCGCGGGCATCGGCTCGGGCTCACGCGCAGCATGCTCGACGTCGGGCCCGAGGTGCTCGACCTGATCGTCAATGCCGCACCGGCCGATCCGTCCGATGCCGTGCTGCCGTTCTACGCGAGCCGCCTGCAGTCCGCCCATCTCGCGACGCAAGCGCCTGGCAGCGAAGGCGCACAACGGCCCGGCGAGCCTCGTCAGCAGGCGAACGCGCTCGATCTTCTCAGCGAGCGGGAGACCGAGATCGTCCGGCTCCTCATGCATGCGATCCCGAACAAGCGCATCGCACGCGCGTTGTCGATCTCGCCCGAGACCGTCAAATGGCACCTGAAGAACATCTACGGCAAGCTCAGGGTGTCGAGCCGCGACGAGGCTGTCGCGCTGATCCGCAACCTCCATCCGGGGTCCGGCGAGACCCCGTGGTTCACCGACGATCCCCTCTGATCCGGCTGGGCCGCCCCCCGACGGGGGTGGCGCTTTCAGCCGGCGCGCTCGCTATGCTTCCTGGAGGTGCAGCCCCGCAGGGCGAGCACAACCGAGGAGACAGATTCACATGAAGATGAACTTCGCCCGTGTCACCCAACAGCTCGCGCTGGCGTTCGGCGACCGCGAGGCGCTCGTGAACGTCGAGCGGGGCCGGCGCTTCACCCATGTCGAGCTCGACGCGTTCACCAACCGCGTGGCCAACATGATGATCCAGCGGCTGGCGCTGCGCCGCGGCGACACCTACATGTGCATCCTCGACAACGACAACCTGTCGCTGCTGCACGTGTGGACGGCATTCAAGGGCGAGGCACGCCTGGCCATGACCAACTACCGCGACTCGCCCGACGAGCACCGCTGGCAGTTCGAGTTCATCTCGCCGAAGGTCGTCTTCATCGAGAACGCGCTGATCGACACCCACGCGCCCTTCCTGCTGGAAAAAGGCATCCGCGTGGTCTGCATGGACCCGCCGCCGCCGGGCCGCGCCGATCTGCTGTACTTCTGGGACCTGCTCGAGGGCGTCCCCGCGACCAACCCGGGCGTCGAGCATGAGGTCAACGAGGACATCATGGTCTTCCGCTTCACGGGAGGCACCACCGGCAAGAGCAAGTGCGCTCGATACACCGTCGACAACTGGCTGGCCATTCGCGATGCCGCCTATGCGCTCGAAGAGCAGGGAATTGGCGCCCATTCCCGCTTCCTGCACATGGCGCCCATCAGCCACGCTTCGGGCCTGTCGATCCTGCCCGTGCTGTTCCGCGGTGGCTGCACCGTGACGCAGAACACGCCCGACCTCCAGGCCTGGTGCCGCAACGTCGAGCAGGAGAAGATCACGACGACCCTCCTGGTGCCCACCCTGCTGTACCGGCTGCTCGAGTTGCCGGAAGCCACGCAGTACGACCTCTCGACGCTGCAAACCATCAACTACGGCGCCGCGCCCATGAGTCCGGCCAAGCTGCGCTTGCTGCTCGCGCGCTTTGGCAACGTATTCGCGCAGGGCTACGCGGCCACCGAATGCCTGCAACGCGTGGCGGCGCTCACGAAGGCCGATCATGTCGGCATCAGCGATGCGCGGCTGGCCTCGGCGGGACGCGTCACGCCCGGCGTCGAGCTGATGATCGCGGATGAAGAGGGCAGGGAATTGCCGCGTGGCACCACCGGCGAGATCTGGCTGCGCTGCCGCGCCACCATTTCGGGCTACTACAGAAATCCGGAGGGCACGGCGGCCGAATTCCAGGACGGCTTCTGGAAATCCGGCGACATGGGCTACCTGGACGAGGATGGGTTCTTGTTCATCGTCGATCGCAAGAAGGACGTCATTATCACCGGCGGCTTCAACGTCTACGCGGTCGAGGTCGAAGCCGCGCTCAACGCGCATCCGGCGGTTGCCAACTCGGCTGTGGTGGGCGTCCCTCACGAGGAGTGGGGCGAAGCGGTGCACGCGGAGGTGGAGCTGCATGACGGCCAGCAGGTCGACGAGCAGGCGCTGATCGATCATGTCAAGAGCCGCATAGGCCGCTTCAAGGCGCCCAAGTCGATCAGCTTTGTCGAACGACTGCCGGTGACGGTGGTCGGCAAGGTCGTGCGCCGCATCGTGCGCGAGAAGTACTGGAAGGACCGGGCCCGCAGCGTGTCCTGAGCACGGAGTCACGTGCTCCGGATCCCGTGTGAATTTGAACGCCCGGTGATGGGCGGTGGGCGTGACGGGCTTCATGGTCTGATTTCACCAATTCGGATGTCTAATCAATCCGTGCGGGCCGGCGCGCTCGAGGCGTGGTCACATTCGCGTGCCGCTCGGGCTTGCTGTGTCATCGATACCGGTCTGCAACTGAAAAAACGGAGGCAAAAGTGGGTGTATTAAGTGGAATTCGTGTCCTCGAATTCGAGGCAATCGGCCCCGGCCCGTTCGCCGTGATGATGCTCGCCGATATGGGCGCAGATGTCCTGCGCATCGACCGGCCGGTCGAGCCGGAGGACCTCGGCCCGAAACGCCAGGGCACGCGCGGCAATGTCGTCGGCCGTGGCCGCCGCTCCGTGACGCTCGACCTCAAGCAGCCCGAGGCCTGCGAGGCCGCGCTGGATCTGATGTCGCGCGCCGACGTCGTGATCGAAGGCTTCCGGCCGGGGACGATGGAGCGTCTCGGCCTCGGACCGCAGCAGGCGCTGGCCCGCAATCCGGGGCTCGTCTATGGCCGCATGACCGGGTGGGGGCAGACCGGCCCGCTCGCGGCGCGCGCTGGCCACGATCTGAACTACCTCGCGCTCTCCGGCGTGCTCTCTGGCATCGGCCGCGCCGAAGGCGCGCCGGTGCCGCCGCTCAATCTCGTCGGCGACTATGGCGGGGGTGGCATGCTGCTGGCGTTGGGCGTGGTCGCCGCCTTGCTGAACGTGCAGCGCGGCGGCGAAGGCCAGGTCGTGGATGCCGCGATGATCGAGGGCGCGGCGCAGCTGGGCTCGGTGATCTGGGGCCTGCTCGCCTCGGGAGACTGGCGCGAAGCCCGCGCGAGCAACCTGCTCGACGGCGGGACGCCCTGGTACGACAGCTACCGCACGCGCGACGGCGGCTACATGTCGGTGGGCGCTGTCGAAGCGCGCTTCTATGCCCAGTTGCTCGACAAGCTGGGTCTCGCCGGCGAAGACCTGCCGGGGCAGCACGATCGCAATGGGTGGCCGGTCTTGCGCCAGCGCTTCGAAGCGGTGTTCCTCACCCGCACGCGCGACGAATGGTGCGCCGTATTCGAAGGCAGCGACGCCTGTGTCGCGCCGGTCCTGAGTTTCTCGCAGGCGCCGCATCATCCGCAGCACCTTGCACGCGGCAGTTTCGTGGAGTCGGGCGGCGTGATCCAGCCGGCGCCCGCTCCGCGCTTTTCGGCCACGCCGTCGAAACTCTCGGCACCCGCGCCCGCACGCGGCGAAGGCGGCCACGCAGCGCTGCGCGCCTGGGGTTTCGACGAAGCCGCCGTGGCGCGGCTGCGCGAGAAAGGGTTGGGTTGCGCGGCTTGAAGCGCGCGTGAGTCATGTTCAAACCGTTCCAGCGCGCCCAGGCGCGCTGGCTGCGTTTGCGGGCATAAACCGCACCCGCCGTTCCGCTTATCGTGCCGTTTATCGCCCCGCGAGCGCGTACCACATCGCGCCGTCGTCGCGCAGCTCGCGGGTGAGCTCGCCACGATGCAGCAGGTAGTTCAGGCAGGCCAGGCTCTCGCCCGTGGCGAGCCCCATCTGGCTCATGTCCGTGTCGGCGATCGGCCGGGCGAACAGAAGGGTGAAAACATCGACAGCGCGCCTCGGCTCTTTCAAGCCACTGCGCAACCGCTCGAGGCTGCGCTGCTGGCCGCGCTCCAGCCGGTCCAGACGCGCGTGCAGGCCGCGGAAGCAATCGTTGTGTGAAGGCAGCACCAGGACGTCGTCAGGCACCTGCGCCCTGAGCTTGTTGATCGACGCGAGCCAGTCCGCCATCGGGTCGGCGTCGGGCTCGATCGGATAGACCGATACGTTCGACGAAATGCGCGGCAAAACCTGATCACCGGATATGAAGAGCTTCAAATCGGGACAGTAAAAGCACGCATGCTCGGGCGAATGCCCATTGCCCGTGATGACGTTCCAGTCATGCGCGCCTATCCTGATGGACTCGCCATCCTGAATGCGCCGGTAGCTTGGCGGGAGCGCATGTACGTGCTGTCCGAAGCGGCCGAAGCGCGCGCGGTAAAGGTCGATGGAAGCCGTGCTCCAGCCCGCCTGACGATAGAAGCGGATCGCGTCGTCGGGCGCCTCGAGGCCCGTGTCGGCCAGCGTCACGCGGCAATTGAAATACTCGCCGCGCGTCATCCACAAGCGGCAATCGTTCGTGCGCGTCAGCCAGCCCGCCATGCCCACATGGTCGGGGTGCATGTGCGTGACGAACACGCGCGTCACGCGGCTACGTTGGCGCTCGCGTTGCAGCCAGTCGCGCCACACGGCAGCGGCGGCATCGGTGCGCGCGCCCGTGTCGACGACGGCCCAGCCGTCCTGCTCGGCGATCGCCCATACGTTGATGTGGTCCAGCTCATAGGGCAGTGGCATGCGGATCCAATGCACGCCCGGCGCGACTTCGAGCGCACCGCGCAGAGGGGGCGGTGTCTCGAACGGGTAGGTGAGTGCGGCGGCTGAAGAGGTGTCGTCGTTCATCGCATCGATTCCTGATGATCTGGCATTCGCGGGTCAAGCCCGAAAATAGCACGAAAAGTAGACAGGCAAGCAGACAGCAAAACGGCCCGTGCAACAACGCGCTTTCGGGCGTCCCTGCACGGGCCTGGGTGTGGCCGCTCCCTTCACGCGCCCGCAAGCGCGTGCCAGGACCTTACTGCACGTTGCCGGCAACGGCGATCGTCTGGCCGGTGACGTAGTTCGACTCGGGCGTGCAGAACAAATACACGCCACCCGCCGCTTCTTCGGGCGTGCCGCCCCGGCCGAGCGGATTGCGTTGCGCGTGCATCTTGAGCATCTCCGGATTCAGACCCACGCGGATCTCGCGTCCGTCGATGTTGACCGTCGTGCCCGCGTTCGCGTCGGTCGACGTCATGCGCGTGAGGATCAGCCCGAATGCCACGGCGTTGACGTTCACGTTCAACCGGCCCCATTCGCGCGCGAGCGCGCGCGTCATGCCGATCAAGCCCGCCTTCGCGCCCGAGTAGTTGAGCTGGCCCGCGTTGCCGTTCAGCGCGGAGACCGACGAGATGTTGACGACCTTGCGATAGACCTCGCGGCCAGCTTCCTTGTCCGCGGCGTGCAGCGCCTTGATATGCGGATAGGCCGCGCGCAGGATGCGGAAGGGCGCGGTCATGTGGCAGTCGAGGATCGCGTACCACTGTTCGTCGCTCATTTTCTGGACGACGTCGTCCCACGTGTAGCCCGCGTTGTTGACGATGATGTCGATGCCCTTATAGGTGTTCATCGCCGTGCCGATCAGGCGATCGGCAAAGTCGGGCGCGGTCACGTTGCCCACGCAGGCGACGGCCTCCGCGCCCATCTTGCGCAGTTCTTCCACGGTCTCGTGCGCCGGCTCGGCGTCGAGATCGTTGATCACGAGGCGCGCGCCTTCGCTGGCGAGCTTGGTGGCGATCGCATGCCCGATGCCGCGGCCCGAACCGGTGACGAGCGCCACCTTGCCGTCGAGTTTGCCCATGTTTGTTCTCCTGATGATCCAGCCTTGATGCGTTTATTGAAGGGCGACCACCGCGTCGCCAACGACGCGCGGTTCGCCATATTGATTCGTAGTCTGAAGCTCGAGCTTCACCCGCTTCTCGCCGTCGGCCTCGAACTTTTCGACCACGCGCCCGGTGCAGGTGATGCGATGCCCGAGCTGCGTGATGCCCACGAAGCGCACGGCGAACTGGCGAAGCTGACGCTGGTCGACCCAGAGCGTGAGCAGGCGGCCCAGCCACGCCATGGACAGCATGCCGTGGGCGAACACGTCCGGCATGCCGGCCTTGCGCGCGAAGTCGATGTCGATATGAATGGCGTTATGGTCGTTCGACGCGCCGGCAAAGAGCGCCAGCGTGGTTCGATTGACCGGCTCGAGCGCGAGCGGCGGCAGCGTGTCGCCGACCTGCACCTCGTTGAATTTCAGTTGGCTCATGTCGTCTCTCCCGATCATCCGGCGCGATGGACGGTCACGCTGCGCAGATCCGCCACGTGCTCGCCGTTCTGGTTGGTCACGCGCGTATCGCGCACGATGAACTCGAGCGCACCGCCTTTCTTCTCGTAGATGTCGGTGATCTGCGTCCTGAAGTGCAGCGTGTCGCCGGCATAGGCCATGCGGTGATACGTGAACGACTGCTCACCGTGCAGGATCCGGTCGAGCCGGATGCCGGCCTCGTCGCGCCAGCCGTTGGCCGGTGCGAGCATTTCCAGCGAGAAGAGGAAGGTGGGCGGCACCGGCAAGCCGGGATGGCCCGCGTCGCGCGCGGCGGCTTCGTCGAGATACTCGGCACGGGTCTCGCCCGTCGCCTTCGCGAAGAAGCGCAGCTGGCTCGCGGGAGCCGTGGCGCTGAAGTCGGCGATGACCCGGCCGATAAACTTCTTGTCGATCATTTCGCGTCGCTCCTGTGAACCCGGCTTGTCACGCCACTTTCTTGTAGGCCGTCACGACGCACGCGCCGCCGAGGCCGACGTTATGCGAGAGGGCGCACTGCGCGCCTTCGACCTGGCGCTCGCCGGTCGTGCCGCGCAGCTGATGGGTGAGTTCGTAGCACTGGGAGAGACCCGTTGCGCCAAGCGGATGGCCCTTCGAAAGCAGACCGCCCGAGGGGTTGACGACCCATTCGCCGCCATAGGTGT
The DNA here is from genome assembly GCF_004524855.1 of Paraburkholderia pallida. Taxonomy (NCBI): domain Bacteria; kingdom Pseudomonadati; phylum Pseudomonadota; class Betaproteobacteria; order Burkholderiales; family Burkholderiaceae; genus Paraburkholderia; species Paraburkholderia pallida. The sequence continues at coordinate 374,646 of NZ_CP038150.1, forward strand.
TATCGCCGTCGTTGACCAGCTTTTCGGCTTCGCCTTGTGCACACAGCCCGAGCGCCTCGTAGGTGATGAGCTCGTTCTGCGCGAAGCAGTCGTGCAGCTCGATCACGTCGACGTCCTTCGGCCCAATGCCGGCCTGCTCGTACACGCTCTGCGCGGCGGCCTGGGTCATGTCGAAGCCGACCACGCGGATCATGTCGCGCGCGTCGTAAGTGCTCGGCGTATCGGTGGTGAGCGCCTGGCCGGCGATCAGCACGTCGGCGCGCAGGCCCTTTTTCTTCGCAAACGCCTCGGACACGACGATCGCCGCCGCGCCGCCGCAGGTCGGGGGGCAGGCCATCAGGCGCGTGAGCACGCCTTCCCACAGCATCGGGGCCGCCATCACGTCTTCCGTCGAGACGACGTTGCGGAACACCGCCAGCGGGTTGCGCGCCGCGTGGCGGCTCGCTTTCGCGCGGATCTTCGCGAACGTTTCGAGCTTCGTGCCGTACTTCCGCATGTGAGCCTGGCCCGCGCCGGCGAACTGGCGAATGGCGTTGCCGAGGCCGCCCGGATCGACCACGAGCTCATCGACGAGATTCAGCGCGCGCTCGAGCGCCGGGGCACGGTCGGTCCAGTTGGACTTGAGAGCGCCGGGCTGCATGAACTCGAAGCCGACGGCCAGCGCGCAGTCGACCGCGCCGCTGGCGACGGCCTGGCGCGCGAGAAACAGCGCGGAGGAGCCGGTTGCGCAGTTGTTGTTGACGTTGATGACAGGGATGCCGGTCATGCCGACGTGGTAGAGCGCCTTTTGCCCGCAGGTGGAATCGCCATAGACATAGCCGGCGTAGGCCTGCTGCACGTCGTTGTAGTCGAGGCCGGCATCGGCCAGGGCCTCGCGCACGGCGGTCGCGCCCATCACGTCATAGGTTTCGCTGGTGCCGGGCTTCTTGAAAGGGATCATGCCCACACCGGCAACGAACACGTTACGGCTCATAGTTTGTCTCCTTCGATACGGTTATCTGGAATCACAGCTTGCGTGAGATGAGGTCGCGCATCACTTCGCTCGTGCCGCCGAAGATGCGCGTGACGCGGGCGTCGGCGAATGCGCGGGCAACCGGGTATTCGAGCATGTAGCCGTAGCCGCCATGCAGCTGCACCATCTCGTCGAGCGCCTTGCCGAGCGTCTCCGTGGCGTAGAGCTTCGCCACGGCCGCTTCTTCGAGCGTGAGGCGCCGGCGCATGTGCTCGGCGAGGTAGTGATCGACCATGAGGCGCACGGCGATCGCCTGGGCCTTGATGTCCGCCAGCTTGAATTTGGTGTTCTGGAAATCCCACACGGTCTGGTTGAACGCGCGGCGATCCTTCACGTAGTTGATCGTGTGCTCGAGGCTCGCCTCGAGGCGCGCGGCCGCGCCGATCGCGATCGACAGGCGCTCCTGCGGCAGCTCGCCCATCAGATAGGCAAAGCCCATGCCTTCTTCGCCGAGACGGTTCGTTACCGGCACGCGCACGTCGTCGAAGAAAAGCTCGGCCGTGTCCTGCGCGTGCATGCCCACTTTCTCGAGCTTGCGGCCGCGCCGGAAGCCCGCGCGGCTCGCCTCCACGACGATCAGGCTCACCCCCTTCGAGCCTGCGGCGGGGTCGGTCTTGCAAACCATGATGATCAGATCGGCGCACAGGCCATTGCTGATGAAGGTCTTGCTGCCGTTGATGACGTATTCGTCGCCGTCGCGAATCGCGGTGGTGCGCACGGCCTTCAGGTCGCTGCCGGTGCCGGGCTCCGTCATGCCGATCGCGAGGATGGTCTCGCCGCTGCAGCAGCCAGGCAGCCACTTGCGCTTTTGCTCCTCGTTGCCGAGGCGGGCAATGTAAGGCGCGATGATGTCCGAATGCACGCCAAAGCCGAGTCCGGACAGGTTCATTGCGCTGACCTCTTCGCTCAGGACTGCGGCGTGCCCGAAATCGCCACCGCCGCCGCCGTATTCGGTCGGCAGCGTCGTGCAGAGCAGACCTTCGCGGCCGGCCTTGAGCCACGTTTCGCGGTCGACCTTGCCGGCCTTGTCCCATTCGGCCTGTCTCGGCAGGCATTCCTTTTCCAGAAAGCGGCGCGCGGAAGTGCGCAGCATCTCGTGATCGTCGCGAAAGACTGTGCGGGTAATGTGCATTGCGGATGTCCTGAAGGTTGGGACGGCGCCGGTCAGGGCGTGCGTCCCGGCGTTCGTTCGTGAGGGGCCGCGGCCGCATGGCTGCGAGGTCCGTGCCCCGTGAGCCAAGAATAGAGATTCGCGTGCCAGTCGGGCACCACCCTCGGGAGGGGGGCACAGCCCGTTTTCGGGGCGCGCGGGCCATCGGCTTCGAGCGCGCAAGCCGCTTCGCACAACGTCCTCGGGGTATTCCCGTCCCACTCTCGAAGGGGAGGTGTTTCGGCCCACCGTCACCGGCACCATGAGGCCAACCCGCCGATCGTGACGCATTGACCGGGCTTTGACATCCACGCCCATCGGGCGCGGCAAACATAAAGAGGAGACGTGTATGCGGTTTGTCACCAAGAGCATTTGCAGTGCAGTCCTGATACTCGCTGCGGGAGGCGCCTCGGCGCAGACAAGTGTGACGCTATACGGCGTCGTCGATGTGTTCGGTCAATATTTGCTCAACGGCAGCGGCACGAAGGGCGGTCCCGGCACCGCGTACGTGCCCGGAGCCAATTCGTTTTCCGAACGAAGCGGCGGATCGACCGGATCGATGTTCGGCTTGAAGGGCAGTGAAGATCTCGGCGGCGGCCTCAAGGCCATCTTCGACGTGGAGAACGGCTTCAACGTCAACAACGGAACGTTCTTCGCCGATTCCACCACGCTGTTCTATCGGCAATCGTGGGTGGGGCTGCGCCACGACGACTGGGGGCAACTCACGTTCGGGCGACAATATCAGCCGAGCTTCCTCGCGATCTATCCGACCGATCCGTTCCGCGGCAACGAAGTGCTTTCGCCCATTGCCGCAACCGATCTCGCAGGCGCACGCGACCGCGCGACACTTGCCACCCAGTATGTTTCGGGGCGCACCAGCAACGCGATCGCCTATCAGTCGCCGGATTGGCGCGGATTGCGCCTCTACGGCATGTACGCGTTCTCCACCACGGTCACGCAGCCCGTCCAGATGACGTCGGGCAACATGCTCGACCTCGCAGCGACCTATTCCGGATACGGCCTCTATGTCGGGCTCGCTTATCAGTTCCAGCACGCCGGCCAGGAAAGCGCGTCGCTCGGGCAATACCCGAGCGGCACACCGCTTGCCGGTCAGCCGCTGCCCGCGAGCACGTTCGACCTGGTTTCGACCGCGCACTATTCGGCAGCGCTGGCCTACCGCATCGGCATCGTGAACCTGCAGTTCAACTACAGCTATAACAGCCCGAGCGATCCGCCGCCCGGCGCGCGCGTCACGGCGCCCGGCGTGGGCACGCTCACGCCACTGGCAGCGCTGGTCCATCCGTACAGCATCATCGAGGCGGGCGCGACCATTCAGGCGACGTCCGTCGACGTGATCGAGATCGCCGGCATCTACCGCAGCGTGCGGGGTGTCGACGACAACACGCCTGGCTTCGAGATCGGTGCGGAGCACTTCCTCTCCAAGCGCACGAGCTTGTACCTGCGCGCCGGGTATATGAAGAACAACGGCATCGCCAATGTGAGCTGGCCCGGCGTCACGGCGGCGGACGGCTCAAAGCAGGTGCTGGCCGTACTCGGCATGTCACACCGGTTCTAAGGGAGGATAGGGATGAAAACGCAACACATCAGATATCTGGTAGCAGGGCTGCTGATCGCGCTGACGACGCTCGGCGCCCGTGCACAGGGAGCTAACGCGGCCGCATCGGCGGCGGACGAGACGAGGGACACGGCGCCAGGCGCGGCGGCGAATTCGGCGGCGGCAAGCAATGCAAAGGCCATCAAGGCCGCGGACCGGGCGTTGCAAAAGGCCGTGGTCCGCGCCCTGAGCAAGACCAGGGGGCTGCGGGTCTCCACGATCGGGGTGCGCGCGCACAACGGCGTCGTGACGCTGGAGGGCATGGTGCCCGACCAATCCCAGGTCGAGCTGGCCGCCAAAGTCGCCGAGGGCGTGCCGGGCGTGACGCAGGTGAAGAACGCGCTGACGCTTTCGGCAATATAGAGGCTTCCGAACGATTTCAGCATGCAGTACACAAGGGGATGAACGGCAACGTTCATCCCCTTGGCATTTGAACCGGGGAGCAGGCGGGCAGGGTGTGGGTCAATGCGACTGGCGACTCTACACCGCTGCGCCACGCCTTAGCCTTGATGCGATTCGAATTCGATCTTCTTCAAGATGCCCGAGTTCTTGTCGAAATAGAACGATGCGGTTTTGGTCGACCCGACCGGTACGCCAACGAACACGATGCCCACTGAGGCTCGTTTCGTGTACTGGTAACTCCAGATTTCGAAGTCGCCGGCATCCGACTTTCGGCTCGGTATGCCTAGCTGCAGGACGACGTCATTACGGGTCGCGACGCCCACTTCAAACTGCTTTTGCAGGGACTCCTGGGACGCGTCGGAAATCTTCTGCACGCCCTCACCAGGGGCGACGGACACGGCTCATCCGGTTAGCGAAGCAGCGAGCAGGAGCGCGAAAAATTGAGCTTTCATACCATGCATGTCTCTGAATTTGTCAGTCACGCATGATCACAGGGACGCCGGGCGGGCTCAATCGAACGAATACGAAACTTCTGACGATGCTGCAAAAAAAGCGTATGGCCACGTCTCGCGTGGCCATGAACGTCGACGGGATGCTCGCGCGCTTCAGGCAGCAACGGATTGCGCAGGGCGGTTCAGCGTGTGCTGAGCGCGCGCCGGATGGAGCCAACTCAGTGCAACCAGCGCGGCGCAGGTCATCAATATCGCGCACATGGCAATGCCAATTTCATAAGCGTGGCTATTGCCGCTGCCATGCACCTGAACGATGCGCCCCATGACGACGGGACCCATGGCCGCGCCAAGGCTCGCGACAGCCGTATTGATCGCCACCATCGATGCGCGCTGTGCCGTAGGCACCATTTCCGCCAGCAGAGCCGGCGCGATCGAAAGGCAGACCATTGGCAACGCACCGCCCACGGCATAGAGGGCGAGCTTGGCGCCCGCGGGGAGTTCGATTGCGGCGATGGCGAACATGAGCAGCGCGCCGGCAATCATCATGACGCACGTGAGATGGACGCGCGCCTGACGCGAACTCGCGCCGCCATTGAGCATCCGTTGAGAAAGGCCGCTCAAGCCGATATTGGCCAGCGCGCCCACGAGAATGACCAGCGCGAAGCAGCGGCCGGAGGTGACGCCGTCGAAACCGAGCCCTTTTTCGAACCACGTGGGCAGCCAGGTCAGGCTCTGCCCCAGCAACCAGTAGGCGGAGAAGCAGAGCAGAAAAACGCAGAGCACGGAGCGCTCGGTGAGCAGCTTGAGGTAAGGCTGCCGAAGCGAACCGGACGCTCCCGTGTCGGCTGGGGCGAGGCGCGGTGCGTTGTCGAGCGTGCCTTCGCGCCCGAAGCACAGCCACAGCGCGCACCACACCACGCCGACGGCGGCGAGCAGGAAGAAGTTCGCGCGCCAACCCCATTGCCGCGTGATGAGCGGGATGCCCACTCCGGCGAGGATCAAGCCCATGGCCGCGCCCTGATTGATGATCGCGACGGGCAGATTGCGCTCCCGGTCCGGGAACCACTTGAAGATTGCGTGGACCGAGACCGGAAACGACGGCCCCTCCGCAGCGCCCAGCACCACACGGCACACGAGCAAGCCCGCGGCGCTGCTCGCAAACGCCTGAGGCAACTGCAGCACGGCCCAACTGGCTGCCATGACAAGCAGAATCCAGCGCGCCGGAAAGCGGTTGGCGAGAAAGCCGACCACGACCGTCGAGACAGAAAACAACCAGAAAAAGCTGCCCGCCACCAAGCCAAATTCCGCCGGAGACAAGTGCAATTCGGCAGTCAACGGCACGGCGATCATGCCAAGCACGATCTTGTCGAGGAAATTGATCATGGCGAGACCGGTCAGCAGCGCGGTCATGGTCCATGCGGACTTTGGCTTGTTGCGGGTGTGGATGGTCATCGAAAGCCTCGAAGGCATCGTGTGTTATGGCGACCAAGCGCCGGAGCGTACCGCCCGAACGGCCGGATGCGATCACCATACGGCGGCCCAAAACCGCCAGGTACTACCCACACGGGGTGGTCAGGGAAATCCTGAGCGGCCGTGCGCTGCAGGTCTGCACGGCATCTATTCGTATGTTCAAACTTCCAGGAGTTTGGTATCAGATGAAAATACGTTGGTAATGTTACGTATTACGTCAAAATACCAACTTATCGAACGTCATACACGACATTAGTACTATAATGTCGTGCATTGTATGATCGACGATGTCGCAGCCTGAGCAACGCTAGCTGGAGCCTTCAAGCCGTGAAAATACCGGCCTCGTTGCCATCCAGCCTGTTGAATCACTCGTCGAGCCGTCCGTCCTCGATGGTCGCGACGGCAGCAAGAGCGCCAGGAACAAACGCACAGGCTGTCATTCGCCGTTTTCGCTGGCCTGCTCCCAGCCCATTCGATGACGCTCGACCGTTTCGCGATGGCGCTCGTCGTCTTCTGCGTGCAGATAGAGGCTGGTCGTGTTGAGCGATACGTGGCCGAGATTGTCGCGAATCGTGCGCAGGTCCACGCCACCGTCCGCCTGGTGCGATCCGGCGGTGTGCCGCAGCCAGTGCGCCGAGGCACGGTCGAGTTCATCGGCGCGATCGGCGAAATCCACACCTTTGCCCCGTAGCCATGCGGCGGCGCCCGCGAAAATGCCCTTGATGGCATCGTGAACGGCGGAACGCGACAGGCAACGCGCGGTGCCCTTGAACGGAAGAATGAGCGGCAGCTCCTCGGCGCGCGTGGGAATGGCTGGCAGGCCATTCGCGGTGCGATATCGCCGCATCTCGGCAATCAACTCGGGTGACGCGGGTACGATGCGGGCCTTGTCACCTTTACCCAACGTTTCCAGCCACCACTGATCCCGGCCGTCGGCGCCGAGGCGCCGGAAGAAGTCGCCCATGCGGCCGCCCGCCACTTCCGAAATGCGCATGCCCTGGAGATAGAACAGCGTCGTGAGCCAGCGGCAGCGTGCGTGATATCGGCGCTCGGCCTCGCTCTCCTGGGGGAGTTGCTCGACCCAGGCCTTGACCTCGTCCCATAGCGAGATCGACAGATAGCGGGTCACGCGCGGCGCCGAGCGCTTCGCGCGCTGCCTCAGGAGCGCCATGGGATTGCCGCGGAGATAGCCGGCGTTGACGAGCCACGTGAACATCGCGTTGAGGATGATGAGCGCCTGGCGCTGGCTGGCCGGAGAAAGCGGGCCGTTGAACGGGCGCCAGCGTGCGTCGCTGCGCGGATATTTGCCGCCGGTGGCCGACACCCAGCGGTCTGCCGGCTGCGGGTTCACGAGAAACGCCTTGTACAACAGCAGATCCTCGTGCGTGAGCGAGGAAAACGGCTTGCCCAACTGCACGACGGCCCACAGCAGCAGCCGCTCGGCTTCCTTGCGGTAGTTGTCGAACGTGGTCTTGGTATCGGCGTAGTTCGAGAGCCAGGCGCGCAAGGCGTCCAGGTCGTTGTCCGCCGCGAGTTGGCTGCTGCCGTCAACGCCGCGGTTGCTGCCGTCGCGGCCGTCGAGCGCGGACGGGACGACGAGCGATTCAACGGGCTCGATGGCGACGAGGTCGATATGGTTCACGACTGGAAGGCTCCGGATGGCGTCGCGCCGGCAGCGACATCGCATTTATCACAAACACGACATTATAGGCGCCGCACGATGCTCGCTGCCCCCGGAGCCGGTACGCCCGGTGCGCCAGGGCCTGCCTTGCCATGTAGCCGCTTGACGCCGCAAAACGTCAGCGGCACAGAAAAGCGACCGCCCTGCACGTCCGGTCGGCTATCATGCGAATCCTCTCCGAAGTAGCTCCTTATGATTTCCGTCCGTAATGTCACGCTGCGCCGCGGCGTTAACGTCGTGCTCGATAGCGCGTCCGTCACCCTCACCCCTGGCGAAAAGATTGGTCTTGTCGGCCGCAATGGCGCCGGCAAGTCGTCCTTCTTCGGCCTTCTTAACGGCAAGTTGCACGAAGATAGCGGCGAATTCTCGATTCCCCCTGCATGGAAAATGGGCCAGGTCGCGCAGGAGATGCCGGAGACCGAGCAGGGCGCGACCGATTTCGTAGTCGAGGGTGACACCGTGCTGCTCGCCGCGCAGGCCGAAGTCGCCGCCGCCGAAGCCAGCGACGACGGCATGCGCATGGCGCACGCCTACATGGCCCTGCACGACGCCGGTGCACACGATGCCCCCGCACGTGCCCAGGCGCTGATCCTGGGGCTGGGTTTTACGGGTGCGCAGCTCGATCAGCCCGTCAACAGTTTCTCCGGCGGCTGGCGCATGCGACTGCAACTGGCGCGCGCGCTGATGTGCCCGTCCGACCTGCTGCTGCTCGACGAGCCGACCAATCACCTGGACCTGGACGCACTGGTCTGGCTGGAAGCCTGGCTCAAGCGCTATCAAGGCACGCTGGTCGTGATCAGCCATGACCGCGAATTCCTCGACGCGGTGACGCAGGTGACGGTGCACGTCGACAACGCCAAGCTTGTGCGCTACGGCGGCAACTACAGCAAGTTCGAAGACATGCGCGCCGAGCAGCTTTTGCTGCAGCAGGCCGCGATGGCGAGGCAGGCCGACAAGATCGCCCACCTGCAGAAGTTCATCGACCGCTTCAAGGCCAAGGCCTCCAAGGCGAAGCAGGCGCAGAGCCGGGTCAAGGCACTCGAACGCATGGAGAAGATCGCGCCGGTGCTTGCGGATGCGGAGTTCAACTTCGAGTTCAAGGAGCCCCTCAACGTTCCGAACCCGCTGTTGTCGATGCTGGACGCGAGCTTCGGCTACCCCGCGCCGGCCGACGCACTGCCGGGCACGCCGCCCACGGTCATCGTGCGCGGCATCAACCGTTCGGTGCTGGCCGGGCAGCGCATCGGCATTCTCGGCGCCAACGGCCAGGGCAAGTCCACGCTGGTGAAGACGGTGGCGCACGCGCTGGCGCCGATTGCCGGCGAAATCAGCGAAGGCAAGGGCCTGAACATCGGCTACTTCGCCCAGCAGGAGCTCGACGTGCTGCGCCCGCAAGACACGCCGATGGAACACATGATCCGCCTGGCCAGGGACACGCCGGCGAACATGCGCGCCCCCGGCCAGAGTGGCACCGAACAATCGCTTCGCACCTTCCTCGGCACCTTCAACTTCAGCGGCGACACGGTCCATCAGGCAGTTAGCACGATGAGCGGCGGCGAAAAGGCGCGGCTCGTGTTGTGCATGATCGTGTGGCAGCGCCCCAACCTGCTGCTGCTCGACGAACCGACCAATCACCTCGACCTGGCCACACGCGAGGCGCTAGCCATGGCGCTCAACGAATTCGAAGGCACGGTGATGCTGGTCAGCCACGACCGGGCCCTGCTGCGCGCCGTATGCGACGAGTTCTGGCTGGTCACCAAGGGCGGCGTCGAGCCCTTCGACGGCGATCTGGACGATTACCAGCAGTTCCTGCGCGACGAAGCCCGTCGCATGCGCGAGCAGGCTGGCGCAGAGTAAAAGGTCATCGCCTGAGTTATTTTCGTCGCCGATACAAGAAAGAATGCTCATGCCCGAACTCATCGTCGAAACAACACGTCTTCTTATGCGTCCTCCGCAAATGCAGGACTTTGAAGACCTGTACGCAATGTGGTCAGATGCCGAGGTTGTCCATCACGTGACCGGTTACCCCCTTACGCGTGAAGATGTCTGGGCGCGATTGCTTCGCAGTTTCGGCCATTGGGCGGCTATGGGCTTTGGGCATTGGGTGGTTACGGAGAAGGCCAACGGATCATTCGTGGGGGAAGTCGGCTTTGTGCAGTACAGGCGGGGCATCAGCGCTGACTTTGACCGTGCTCCGGAGATAGGCTGGATGTTGGCTCGACGGGCACAACGCCTTGGCTACGCTTCGGAGGCAGTCGACGCGGCGCTGCATTGGGCCGATGTGCGATGGCCCGGAAGCGACACCGTTTGCATCATCTCGCCCGACAACGTTGAGTCGCTGCGACTTGGCAATAAATTCGGGTATCGGGTGGACCACGAGGGTATTTACAAGAACAAACCCATATTGGTCTGCCGACGTGCAACAAACCATCAGAAATAGCGAGCGGTGCGCTGGATATCGTGGTGCAAATCGAGTCCAGACGCTCGTGAGCGTCCGGCTGGGAACAAGACCTTACCCCGCTGAGTACACCATTCTGCGCTGGCGCTTCTGGCACGCGAAGCTGGAGAAGGTGAAAATCAGGATGCAGAGCATCCTGATTTTCATTCGGGCACGCCCACGCTGAAACCGAGGCTGGCGAACAAGCCGGGACCGGATTCCGCTGTCATCACATGGCAGCCCCATTGCTCCAGCAGCGCGCGTAGCGTGGACGACTAGGCATCCTCCTCCCCCACCTCCTCTGCACGATGGCAGGATACCTGACGCCCATCCACTTCGCGAAGCAGCGGCACTTCCTTGCGGCACCGCTCGATCGCATACGGACAGCGCTGATGGAACGTGCAGCCCGAAGGCGGGTTCAGCGGCGAAGGCAACTCGCCCTCGAGCTTGATCTTCACGTGCCGGTCCGCTTCGAAGATCGCGGGCGTCGCGGAAAGCAGCGAGCGCGTATACGGATGGCGCGGCCGCCCGATCACCGTCTTCTTGTCGCCCAGTTCCGCCACGCCGCCCAGGTACATCACCATCACGTCGTCGGCGATGTGCTCGACCACGGCCAGGTTGTGCGAAATGAACACGTAGCTCGTGCGAAACTGCTCCTGCAGGTCCATGAACAGATTGAGGATCTGCGCCTGGATCGAGACGTCGAGCGCCGAGACCGGCTCGTCGGCCACCACGATCTGCGGATCGAGGATCATCGCCCGCGCGATCGCCACGCGCTGGCGCTGGCCGCCCGAGAACATGTGCGGATAGCGCTTCGCATGCTCGGGCCGCAGGCCCACGATGCGCATCATGTGCGCGATGCGGTCGGCGCGCTCGCTCGCCGTGAGCTGGGTGTTGATCGCGAGCGGCTCGCCGAGCGTCTGCTCGACGGTCTTGCGCGGATTGAGCGAGGCGAACGGGTTCTGGAACACCATCTGCACGCGGCGGCGCAGCGCGGCGATCTTCTCGCCGTTCGCGTGCGCGACGTCCTCGCCATCGATGGTGAGCTTGCCCGCGGTGGGCGGCTCGATCATCGTGAGCTGGCGCGCGAGCGTGGACTTGCCGCAGCCCGACTCGCCCACCACCGCGAGCGTGCGTCCGCGCGTGAGCGAGAACGACACGCCGTTGAGCGCCTTCACGGTGCCCGTGCCGAACATGCCGCGCTTGACGCTGTAGTGCTTCTTGAGATCCTCGGCGACGAGCACCTTGTCGTCTTCATGAGCCGCGTGTTGCTGGACTGCGTTCATCGCGCGCCTCCGTGGATGGGTTGAGCCGTCGCGTTCAGCGGCTTGATGCAGCGGACCTGTGCATAACCGCTCTCATCGGCCACCGGGCCGAGCGCGGGCCTTGCCTTCATGCAGTCGTCCACCACGTACTTGCAGCGCGGCGCGAACAGGCACCCGCTGGGCCGGTCGTCGCGGCCGGGCACCATGCCGGGCAGCGCGGCCAGCCGCATCGCCCCCTTGTTGTGCTCGGGGATCGCCGCGAGCAGCGCCTCCGTGTACGGATGATGCGGCCGCGAAAAGATATCGGGCACGCGGTTCGTCTCGATGATCTCGCCCGCGTACATCACGGCCACGCGCTGCGCGACTTCGGAGACCACGGCCAGATCGTGCGAGATCAGCACGAGCGCCATGCCGCGCTCCTTCTGCAGGCGCACGAGCAGCTCCATGATCTGCGCCTGGATCGTCACGTCGAGCGCCGTGGTGGGCTCGTCAGCGATCAGCAGCTTCGGGTTGCAGGCCACGGCCATCGCGATCATCACGCGCTGGTTCATGCCGCCCGACATCTGGTGCGGGAAGTTGTCGATGCGGTTCTTCGCGTCGGGAATGCCCACCTGGTCGAGCAGCTCGAGCGCACGCGCATGCAGCGCCGAACCACGCAGCCCCTCGTGCAGCTTGAGCACTTCCTTGATCTGATAGCCGACCGTGTAGCTCGGGTTCAGGCTCGACAGCGCGTCCTGGAACACCATCGCGATGTCCTTGCCGACGATGCGGCGGCGCTCCTTGCCGGTGGCGTTGAGCAGGTCGCGGCCGTCGAACGTGATCGAGTCGGCGCTCACCTTGCCGGGGGCGTCGATGAGGCCCATCAGCGCCATCATCGTCACGCTCTTGCCCGAGCCCGATTCGCCGACGATGCCGAGCACCTCGCCCGGCGCCACCGAGAGATTCACGCGGTCCACGGCCGGCAGGCCGTTGAAGTTCACCGCCAGGTTGCGGATGGTCAGGAGTTCTTGAGTCATGATCAGGCCATCCGTTTCAGCTTGGGATCGAGTGCGTCGCGCAGCCCGTCGCCGAGCAGGTTGATGGCGAGCACCGAGATCAGGATGGACAAGCCCGGCATCGTGACGATCCACCAGGCGCTGTCGATGTAGTCGCGCGCCGAGGCGAGCATCGCGCCCCACTCCGCCTTGGGCGGCTGCACGCCAAGACCGAGGAAGCCGAGCGCGGCGGCGTCGAGAATCGCCGACGAAAAGCCGAGCGTGGCCTGCACGATGAGCGGCGCCGTGCAGTTGGGCAGCACCTGCGAGAACATCAGCCGCAGCGTGCCGGCGCCGGCCACGCGCGAGGCGGTCACGTACTCCTTGTGCAGTTCGCCCAAGGCCGAGCCACGCGTGAGACGCACGTACCCAGGCAGCGCCACGATCGCGATCGCGAACATCGTATTGGTCAGGCCCGGGCCGATGATCGCGACCACGGCCACCGCGAGCAGCAGCGAGGGCAGCGCGAGCAGCACGTCCATGAGACGCATGATGGGCGTGTCGGCCCACTTCTCGAAGAATGCGGCCACGAGCCCGAGCACGACGCCCGGAATCAGCGCGAGCAGCACCGACACGCAGCCGATCCACAGCGAGAGCCGCGCGCCGTACATCAGGCGCGAGAGGATGTCGCGGCCCGCTTCGTCGGTGCCGAGAATGAACTTCCAGTTGCCGCCGTCGAGCCAGGCGGGCGGGATCTTCACGAAGTCGCGGTATTGCTCGATGGGGCTGTGCGGCGCGATCAGCGGCGCGAAAACCGCCAGGAAAACGAGCAGCAGCACGATCACGCCGGCGCCCACGGCGCCCCGGTTGCGCGAGAAGTTCGCCCAGAATTCGCGCAGCACGAGCGCGCGGCCCGAAGGCGGCGTGACGGCGCGAGGCACGGTGTTCTGAATGTCAGCCATCATGCCTCCACGAGTCGATGAATGGATTGCGGGATTTGCATCGTCATGGCGTGATTACCTCGTATGTCGAATGCGCGGATTGAGCACGCCGTACAGCAGATCGACGAACAGGTTCACGACGATCACGAGGGTCGCGATCATGAGAATGCCGCCCTGCACCACCGGATAGTCGCGCCGGCTGATCGCGTCGATCAGCCATTTGCCGATGCCGGGCCACGAGAACAGCGTCTCGGTGAGCACGGCCCCCGCAAGCAGCGTGCCGACCTGCAGGCCGATCACGGTCACCACGGGAATGAGCGCATTGCGCAGCGCATGCACGACGATCACGCGCAGGGGCGAAAGGCCCTTGGCGCGCGCGGTGCGGATGTAATCCTCGCGCAGCACCTCGAGCATGGACGAGCGCGTCATGCGCGCGACCACGGCGAGCGGAATCGTGCCGAGCACGATCGCGGGCAGGATCAGGTGCGAGAGCACCGACCTGAACGCGCCTTCGTCGGTGCCGGGCAGGAGCGAGTCGATCAGCATGAAGCCCGTCACGTGCGGAATGTCGTACTCCACCGCGATGCGCCCCGAGACCGGCGTCCAGCCGAGCTTGGACGAGAACACCATGATGAGGATGAGCCCCCACCAGAAGATCGGCATCGAGTAGCCGGTGAGCGCGGTGCCCATCACGCCGTGATCGACGACGGTGCCGCGCCGCAAGGCCGCGAACACGCCGGCGGGCAGGCCCACGATGAGCGCGAACATGAGCGCGCACAACGAGAGCTCGACGGTGGCGGGAAAGCGCGCGAGGAACTCGCCCATCACGCTCGTGTTGGTGATGATCGAGGTGCCGAGATTGCCGTGCATCGCGTGCCAGACGTAGTGCACGTACTGCATCGGCAGGGGCTCGTCGAGCCCGAGGCGGTGCATCGCCTCGGCATGCATTTGCGGATCGACGCCGCGCTCGCCCATCATCACTTCGATGGGGTCGCCCGGAATCAGGTGGATGAGCGCGAACGCGAGCAGCGTGATGCCAATGAAGGTAGGTATCACCATGCCGACGCGGCGCAATACGAAGCGGAACATGTGGTGTTCCCCCTTAAAGCCTGGAATGAAACGCAACCGGCGACAGGGGCTCGTGACCCCGGTCGCCGGACCTTATTTCGACAGTTTTCCGTGTAGGTGCTGACTGAGCGAAAGTGAGTGAAACACTACGACACTACGCGACCAACATTACTGCATGCCGACGCCGTCGAAGCGCGCGTAGCCCAGCGGCTCGATGCGCATGTCGATCACCTTCTTGCTGACCGGCTGATAGACGGTCGAGTGGGCGATCGGCGAGAACGGCAGTTGCTGCGCGAAGATCTGCTGCGCCTGCATGTAGTACTTCGTACGTTGCGCCTGGTCCGAGGTCTGGCGACCCTTCTGGACCAGCTCGTCGAACGGCTTGTAGCACCACTTGCCGAAGTTGTTGCCGTTCACGGCCTCGCAGCCGAGCAGCGTGCCGAGCCAGTTGTCCGGGTCGCCGTTGTCGCCCGTCCAGCCGATCAGCATGGTGTCGTCCTCGCCCGCGTGCGCGCGCTTGATGTACTCGCCCCACTCGTACGTGACGATCTTGGCCTTCACGCCGATCTTGGCCCAGTCGGCCTGGATCATTTCGGCCATCAGGCGTGCGTTCGGGTTATAGGCGCGCTGCACCGGCATCGCCCAGAGCGTGATCTCGAAGCCGCTCGCGAGGCCCGCCTTCGCGAGCAGCGCCTTCGCCTTCTCGGGGTCGTACGGGTTCGCCTTCAGGCTCTTGTCGTAGGACCACTGCGTGGGCGGCATCGGGTTGGTCGCCGCCTGGCCCGCGCCCTGGTACACCGAGTCGATGATCGCCTTCTTGTTGATCGCCATGTCGAGCGCCTCGCGCACTTCGACCTTGTCGAGCGGCTTGTGCTCGACGTTGTACGACAGGTAGCCGAGGTTGAAGCCCGGCTGCGAGGGCATCGCGATGCCCGACTCGGCCTTCAGCGGCGCGATATCCGCGGGACGCGGATAGGTCATCACCTGGCACTCGTCGCGCTTGATCTTCTGCACGCGCACGCTGGCGTCCGGCGTGATCGAGAAGATCAGCTTCGAGAGCTTCACGGCGCCCGGCTTCCAGTAATCAGGATTGCCATCGAAACGGATGGTCGCGTCCTTCGTGTAGCTCTTGAAGATGAAGGGGCCCGTGCCGAGCGGATACTGGTTGATGTCGGCGGCCTTGCCGGCCTTCATCAGCTGGTCCGCGTATTCCGCCGACAAAATCGACGCGAATTCCATCGCCATGTTCTGGATGAACGGCGCGTTCGGCTCGTTCAGCGTGAACTTCACGGTGTACGGATCGACCTTCTCGACCTTGGCGATCAGCTTGTCGAGGCCCATGTCGGTGAAGTACGGGAACGACACCGGGTAGGCCTTGCGGAACGCGTTGTTCGGGTTCAGCATGCGGTCGAACGTGAACACGACGTCGTCCGCGTTGAACTCGCGCGAGGGCTTGAAGTACGAGGTGGTCTGGAACTTCACGCCATGGCGCAGGTGGAACGTGTAGGTCTTGCCGTCCGGGGAAACGTCCCACGACTGGGCGAGACCCGGTTCGACCTTGGTGCCGCCGCGCTCGAACTCGACGAGGCGGTTGTAGACGGTGAACGTGTTCGCGGTGAAGTCGGTGCCGGTCGTGTACTGGGCCGGGTCGAAGCCGGCGGGGCTGCCTTCCGAGCAGTAGACGAGTGTCTTGTTCGGGATGCTGCCCGCGGCGTGCGCGAGGGAGGCGCCTCCAATCGATGCCGCTGCGAGCGCCACGAGCGATGTCAGTCGTGCGACACGCAACAGTTTGCTTTGCTTCATGTTTTCTCCGATTCGGTGCCGGCCGGAGCCGGCGTACAGCGATCTTGCAAGCGCCAGGGCGCCCCGCAGCGACCACCGTCCGGACACGATCATCGTAGACAAACAGATCGTCGTGCCGGTGCGCCAAAGGATCCAAATGGACCACTTTGGCTTGAGATGCCGTTCACTAGCGGGGCTTTTCTTTGTCTGGGTAATGCATCCACTACCCGGGCTTCTGAACCTGCGATCAGAATCGGTGGTACATGCCAACGTTGGCTTGCACCTGGTTGCCGCCCGATGCGGTGTTGCCGAAGTCAGCAGCCGAAGCCTGAGCGCCCTGAGCATGGACGTAGGCACCCATGACATAGACCGAGGTGAGCTTCGACAGCGCGTACGTCGCGCCCAGCGACGCCTGGTTGATCGAAGCCATCGTGCGGCCCTCAGCGGCTTGCTCAGGCGTGGCTTGCGAACCGTAGACATACGTGTATCCGGCAGCCAGCGACAGCGCCGGAGTTGCCTGGTACTGCAGAAGGGCGCCGATCACGTTGAAGTGAATCGACGACTGGCCATCGTTGCCCTGGTATTGAGCGTTCGAGTACCGCAGGCCAGCCGTGTACTGACCAAACTGGTATTGGCCTGCGACTTGAGCGATGCCCGCGCTCTTGAACGCGTTGCCACCGTAGTAGCCCGAGCTCGGATAGCCCAGCGCACCACCGAACGACGGTTGCGCCGTTGCGTTCTGCCAGCCGGCCTCACCCTGGTTTGTAGCCTTGAAGTAGCCGCCAGCAACCGTCAGACCACCTTGATCGTAGTCCGCAGCCACCGACCACGATTGGCCCGAGCCCATGGCACCGGCAACGCCGCCGAACGAGTACGCGCCTTCCGCCTGGAAGCCGTGGAAAACCGGCGAAATGTACTTCACCGCGTTGTTCTGGTTCGTCGTGTTGTCGTTGTTGTCCACGTCGCCCGGGGTCGAGAATGTCGACGCCGAAATGCCGTCGCCCGTCAGGCCTTGAACCATTTCCGTCACGGCGTCGATCTGGCGACCCAGACGCACGGTACCGTACTGGTCCGAAGTGAGGCCTACGAAAGCCTGACGGTTGAACAACGAACGCGAGGAGCCAATGGGGCCCTGGCCGCCGATGCCGCCGGTCGCAATGTTGAAACCATTTTCGAGCTTGAAGACTGCCTTGAGGCCGCCGCCGAGGTCTTCCTGACCCTGGATACCCCACTTGTTCGAACCCGAGGCACCGCCAACGAGGGCGTACTGCGAGTGGCCACCCACGTTCGAGGTGTAGCTGATACCGGCGTCGAGCATGCCGTACAGGGTGACCGAAGACTGTGCCATTGCTGCCGAGGATGCTGCGAAAGCGGCAACAGCGATAACGCTGACCTTGATTTTGCTGTTTTTCATCTGTATTTCAGTGATCAAGAGTAATTTTTGGATTGATTGGAATGGGTTTTGTTTTATTCGAAGGCGGATGAAGGTCAGTAATTTCGTTATCCTTACAATTTCATATAGATAAATACCCGACGTCCCGACCTGCCAGGCACTCCCCCGATTAAAACAGCCGCGGCGTCCCTACCCAGATAACAACGGCTTCTCTGCTTCCGTTGTTGCTCCAGCTATGCGGGACCGTGGACTGATAATGCGCCGAGTCTCCCCTGTGCAGCACAAACTCCTTGCCTTCCAGCTCCAGCGACACTTCGCCGTCGATCACATAGAGGAACTCCTCCCCCGCGTGCGTGGTAACTTCCGAGCGCGGCTTGCCCACAGGCAGACGCACAAGAATCGATTCGAGCTGGCGTCCTCCGGCGGTATTCGTGAGCCGTGCGAACAGATTCGCCGAATCCGCGAAGCCGAAAAACTCCAGCTGATCGCCGCGCTTGACCGAGCGTTCCTCCGATGGCGTTTCGACGAAGTACTGCATCGTCACGCCCAACGCCCGCGCAATACCCGAGAGCGAGGTCAGCGACGGCGAAGCCAGACCACGCTCCACCTGCGATAAAAACGGCTTGGAAATACCGGCCACCGTTGCCGTCTGTTCGAGCGTCTGGTTCAGCCGCTGGCGCAGTGCACGGATCTTTTCACCGAGCGCCAACGCAGCCGGGTCCTGCCCCTCACTTCTAGAAACCATAACAGGAACATAAATTGCGGTCAAAAATTGTTTGATATAAGTAAATCTTGTTTGATGCCCTTGCGCTAGCCGGAATTTCCCTTATAGGAGCCAGCACCAAATCAGTGCATCAGCGCGATCCGTGCCGTCACTGTGATGGACGACCAGAGAAGAATGAAATTGTAAACCGGGTCCCTGCGCGATCCGCAGACCCTCCGCCGAAGGGCTCCCGATCTGGACGATCGGCCTCGTGCAGCTCAGTGGCAATGCAACGGACCTCAGCCTTCGCCGGTTGGTTGGCAAGCTCGGGAATGCTTGACGTGATGCAAGTTCGTGACAGGTGATTGCGCTCGTAAGCGTTAGCCGCTTCCATTCCGCCGCTTTCTTCCGCGCTGTCATCAAAAATTCATTGAATTCCCAGAGGCTGCTGCCGTTAAATCCGTCGTTCAAGCCTGTCTGGCTCTACCCATGTCTCCTCGCGCGTCTACGCCGCCCGCCCCGTTGGCCTCGATGGCCGCGACGGCCCCCACGGTTGCCGTCAACATCGAAGCCCTGATCGCCCAGCGCCAGTTGCGCGCCGTGTTCCAGCCGATCGTCGATTTCGGCGACGGCGCCATCCTCGGCTACGAGGGCCTCATTCGCGGGCCGGCCGGCTCGCCGCTCGAAACGCCCGCCGCGCTGTTCGCGCGCGCGAACGCGGCCGGGTGCACGACGGCCCTCGAGCGCGCCGCCGCCACCACGTGCATCGAGGCTTTCGTCCAGCTCGGCTGCACCGGCAAGCTATTTCTGAACTTCAGCGCCGACGCGCTGCGCCAGCTCACCGCCGCGGGCCGCAACGCGCTCGCGCTGTTCGACGGCATCGACGCCCGCCGCGTCGTGATCGAGCTCACCGAGCAGAGCACCATTGACGACCTGCGCAACTTCATGCCGGTGGTCGCGGCGCTGCGCGCAGCGGGCGCACAGTTCGCACTCGACGACTACGGCACCGCCAACGCGAGCATGAACCTGTGGGTGCAGTTGCATCCCGACATCGTGAAGATCGACCGTTTCTTCATCCAGGACATCGCCCACGACGCGCTCAAATTCGAGGCCGTGCGCGCCATGCAGCACTTCGCGCAGGCGAGCGGCGCGCGGCTCGTGGCCGAAGGCATCGAAACCGAGGCGGATCTGATCGTGCTGCGCGACATGGGCATTGCGAGCGGCCAGGGCTTCTTCTTTGGCCGCCCCGATGAACGAGCGCCGCGCACGCTCGGCGAGCGCGCACGCGAGGCACTGCTCGCGCACCACATCGCCGTGTTCCCCGAGGCAACGCACAGCACCGGCGCGAGCGCCGCGAACAACGCACCGGCCCGGAAGATGATGGTGCACGCGCCCGCGCTGCCGCGCCGCGCGACCAACAACGAGGTGCTCGACCTCTTCAACCGCCTGCCCGACCTGCACGCGGTGGCCGTGGTCGAAGGCGAGACGCCCGTTGCGCTCATCAACCGGCGTGCGTTCATGGACCGCTACGCGCTGCCCTATCACCGCGAGCTCTTCGGCAAGAAGCCGTGCCTGCAATTCGCCAACGCGTCGCCGGTCCTGATCGAGCAGTCGATGAGCGTCGAGCAGATGGCGACGCTGCTTGCGAGCGACGACCAGCGTTATCTCGCCGATGGTTTCGTCATCACCGACAACGGTCGCTACGCCGGACTCGGCACCGGTGAAAGCCTCGTGCGCGCCGTGACGGAGGTACGCATCCAGGCGGCGCGCTACGCCAATCCCCTCACCTTCCTGCCCGGCAACATTCCGATCAGCGCGCACATCGAGCGACTGCTCTCGAACGACGCGGGCTTTCATGCGTGCTATGTCGACTTGAACCAGTTCAAGCCGTTCAACGATCAGTATGGTTACTGGCAAGGCGACGAGGTGCTCAAGTTCGCGGCGCAGGTGCTCGCAGACGCGTGCGATCCCACCCGTGACTTCCTCGGCCACGTGGGCGGCGACGACTTCCTGATCCTGTTCCAGAGCGGGACATGGCATGATCGCGCGCGCCAGGCCATCGCGAGCTTCAACGCGGGCGCGCTGCGCTTTTACGCACCCGCGGACCGGCTCGCGGGCGGCATCCGCGGCGAGGACCGACGCGGCAACGCCACCTTCTTCAGCTTCGTGACGATGGCGATCGGCTGCGTGCATATCGCGCCGGGACGGGGCGCGCAGCACGGCAGCGAGGCGATCGCGTCGCTGGCCGCACTGGCCAAGCGGCGCGCGAAGCAGGAGGCGTCGGGGCTCGTGGTGATCGACGGCGGCGACAGCGCAGCGCTCCTGCCCGCGCTCGCGCACGGCGAAACGCATGACGCCGGGGCTGCCCAAAAATAAGTTTGTTAGACTAAACAGCCAGTCAAACAGGCACCTTCAGCTCATACTCGCGCGTGCGTCCAATTCGGTTAGCTATCCGTACGATGTGACACGCCAAAGCCGACAAACCTGTCTCAAGAATACGATTGCATTTGTCGCTGAAGACTGCCCGTTGCGCATCGCGTACCCACTCTCGCCCTATAGCGCCGCGTCCGTTCGTCGTCAGAGATCGGCCGTCGAAAGCGTGACCCGTTCGCCGGTGCCCGGCAGCACTTGGTGCTCCACAGCCTCCACAAGACGGCGCTTGCCAAGCTGGAAGGCGAGCACCAATTCTTTCGGTGTTCCGTTCGCCGCGCCGAGCTTTTCACAGACCGTTTCAGCACGGAGCGCAAAGGCACAGTATCCCCACCCGAAGCCATAGGCCGAAAATAATAGGGTTGAGTCGGCGGACAGCAGGGGGGCCGTCAGGTTCGTGCGGGATTGGTCCATAACTGTGAGCTCCTGACCCATAGGGAGAGGTGCCGATTTTTGCATGGAGACCTTACAAAAGCTCAACTACCGGGACTCGATGGCGAGCGGGTTGCATGTGCCATTTTCAGTCATGCTGACCCGCGCTTGACGCCCCGTCCCCGCGGGCGTCGCCCTCAACCGAGAAGCACGCAACGATGCGTGGTCAGGCAAATGCAACCTCTGCAAGGAACGTTGCGAAGTAGTCGTCGTCGAGCCATCCGGAAACATGCGTCGACGCCTCGATGCGCTCGATTTCCTTCTGCCCTTTGTCGGTCAGGATAGCAATCTGGAGTGTCGGGAGAAACTTCGTACTGGGGGGCGGTTTCTGGTCTATGGTCTGAATCAGACCTTGCGAGCGCAGCGACGTGAAAATTGGCGGTCGCTTGTGCCACGGTATTTGTCGATACAAAGCAAGTCGAAGAGCTTCAAGTACAGCGCGATTGTTCAATTCCATGAGCGTCCCTTGGTGATCGCCTGAAACGTCCTGCTGGCTCTGATCACGTACGGTAACACATGAAACGGTTCTTCCGATGACACAGACAGGAAACTCGTCAGCGCCGGATGCTTGACCGGCCCCAGGAATTTGGTTAGTCTACCAACCAAATTACGACGCCCTTAACCGATGTGGCTCGTACCGATACGGTGAATCAAGTGACGCTTTCAACGCTCGCCTGGCTGGGCATGGCAGCCTATGCCGCCCATATCCTCGAGGAATACACCTTCGACTGGCGCGGCTGGTCGCAATCCACGCTGGGATTGCCGGTTCAGTGGAACGACTTCTACGTCACCAATGCCGTGGTCATATCGCTAGGCATCGCGCAGGCCATGCTCGCACCAACGCTACCGCTGGCCGCGATTGCCTTCTCGGGGCTGATGTTCATCAACGGCGTTTTCATGCACATCTTTCCGTTCCTTCGCACCGGACGCTTTTCGCCAGGCGTTATCACGTCGGTTCTGCTGTTCTTGCCGCAAAGCATCGCCATGTTCCATGGCGCGCTGAAAACCGGCGCAGCGAGCATCGCGACCCTGCTTTTCGGTTTCCTTATCGGCGCCGCGGCGCTGGCCTTTCCGATCGGCATGCTGATGCTGAGATCCAGGCCGTACTTCCGGCAAACGCCGGTCGACTCAAACATGGAGCCGCTTTCTTGAGCACGGCCAAAACGATTGACCGCCGACAGCAGATTATCGAAGTCGGTCTGGCTATCCTTCAGGAAGAAGGGTTGAGAGGCTTCACCCAGCCGCGCATCGCAGCGCGTGCGGGGCTGCGTCAAAGCAATCTCACCTACTACTTCCCGACCATTTCCGATCTGCTGGCCGCAGTGGCCAGTGCCGGCGTCGAGGCCCAGCTGAAAGCCGCTTCCGGCGTAGTATCGAAAGTCACGACCTGCGCGCAGGCATCCGAAGGTATTGCGAACATGACCTCACGCCACGAGGTCACCCGAGTCCTGATGTCTCTTGCGCAAGCGGCCGACCAGGAAGCCGAAGTGCGCATGCTCTTCAACGCGTTGACGGATGGCCTCGCCGCTGAAATCCGCCAGCTTTTCGACAAGCTCGGCATCACGGCGCAGGAGTCGGGCATCGACCTTGTTCATGCGGTGGTTGTCGGCCTGTCGGTGATCGAACTGGCGACCGGCAGGCGCAACGGGAAGGATCGAACCAGGCAAGCGATGGACCTGATTTTGCGGATGCTCACGAGCGGGCCTATTCCGCCGCTAACGAAGCCAGAAGGCCAAAAGCCTCGCACACGGAAGTCCTCCTGAGCATCCACGAGGACCGATCTGGCCCACCGACAAATCGGCCCGGAATGTCCGTTTCGCGTGCTTGAAGAGCGTGTCGTGCGCAAACCGATTGGCGCGATCGGAATTATCCGTGGCGCGTTATGCTAGTGCCTCCCGTGGTTCAAGCGCCTACCATCTGGCTATCGAATCGAACCAGGAAGAAGTCATGAAACCCGCAACGGCATTGATCACTGGCGCCTCGAATGGCATCGGTCTGGAACTGGCGCGCATCCATGCGAGCAAGGGCGGCGATGTCGTACTGGTTGCGCGTTCGCGCGACAAGCTCGAATCCATCAAGCAGGAATTTCAGACGAACTATCGCGTGACAGCGTATGTCCTCGCCGAGGACCTCGCCGAACCCGCTTCGGCCGATCGAATCTTCGCCTCCACTGAGGCGCTGGGGCTTTCCATCGGGATCCTGATCAACAACGCCGGCTTTGGCGGCCACGGAAAATTCGTCGAACGCGATCTCAAGGCCGACCAGGCGATGATGCAGGTCAACATGGTGACACTGACCAACCTGACCCATCACTACCTGAAGGGCATGGTGGCCCGTCGACGCGGACGCATCCTCAATGTCTCGTCGACCGCATCGTTCATGCCGGGCCCACTGCAGGCCGTGTACTACGCGACCAAGGCCTATGTCACCTCGTTCACCCAGGCGATCGCCGAAGAAGTGCGCGAGTACGGCGTGACCGCCACGGCGCTATGTCCGGGCGCGGTGGCTACGGGTTTCGTCGCCGCCGGCGATCTGCAAGGCGTGAATGTCTGGAAGAACGCCAAATCGGCAGGGTCAGTGGCGCACTGCGGCTACGAGGCCATGGAGCGCGGCGAACTGGCGGCCTTCAACGAGCGCAAGCTGCAACTCACGGTCGACTGGATCGTGCCGCTGCTGCCGCGCAAAACGGTGTTGAAGATGTCGCGTCAGGCGATGGAAAAGGCGGCTTGATGAAGCAGGCCACACGCTTTTCCGTGCATCCCGGCTGGAAACTGATCGTCGTCGATATGGGAATCGCGCCCGGCGATTTGCTGGCGCTGGCCGAACTGCCCGCCGACCTGTTCAGCCGCAAGGACGCCTCGCTGACGCCTGCCGAATACTTTCGTATCTTTCACAGTCTCGAAACCATGGCCGGGGAAGCGCAGTTGCCGGTACGGCTCGGCAACAGCATCTCGGTCGAGGCCTTCGATCCGTCGCTCTTTGCCTGCCTGTGCAGCCCGAATCTGAATGTCGCGCTCACCCGGCTCGCCGAATACAAGCGCCTTTGCGGACCATTAACGCTGGAGATTGCCGTCGGTAGCACCTGCACTGAGGTGTTCATCGAATGCTACGGCTACGACCGTCCGCTACCGCGCAGCCTGTGCGCGATGGAAGTGGTTTTCTTCACGCAACTGGCGCGCCTTGCCACGCGGCACGCGATTAGCCCGATCGAGGCGGAGTTGGTGACGCTGCCGAGCCAGACCGGGCCGTGCGAAGACTTTCTCGGCTGCCGCTTGCAGCAAGGCAGCCACAATCGCATCCGCTTCGCGGCAGAGGACGCCGCGCGACCGTTCCTGACCGAGAACGTGGCCATGTGGCAGTTCTTCAAGCCGGCGCTTCAGGCGCGGCTCTCGAAGCTCGACGACGAGGCAAGCGCGCGCGAACGCGTACGCAGCGCGCTGCTCGACATGCTGCCGAGCGGCCAGAGCAGCATCGACGATATTTCGAGCCGCCTGGCAATGAGCAAGCGATCGCTCCAGCGCCATCTCGCCGACGAGGCGGTCAGCTATCAGGACGTGCTCAACGGCACCCGACAGGAACTGGCCAGCTATTACCTTGCCCGCTCGGCCATCTCGCCTGGCGAGATTGCCTTCCTGATTGGCTTTCAAGACACCAACTCGTTCCTGCGTGCCTTCAAGGGCTGGACGGGAGTGACGCCAGGGGAATACCGCAATTTGCACGCTCGTCCGGCCAGACGCGGACGCAGTCCGAATAATTGAATCGGCTGGTGTATTCAGCGAATGTCACGCGGGTCCAGCCAAGCCGCGCCAATGCGCATGAGAGGTCAGCGGGTTGCATCGCGAATTGACAAAAAGTCCCGCGTTATCGAAGCCTCGTGGGACATTTTGTCATGACTGGCGGCAACTTCGCCCGTGGCCCCCTCCTCTTCGAGCTCGCCCGCGACGGGGACGTTGCCCGATGGACTCATCACGCGCGGCTGCAGCATCAGGGCGACGAGCGCGGTCCACCCTGTCTGGTGCGATGCGCCGACGCCGCGCCCGCTGTCGCCGTGGAAGTACTCGTGAAACAGCACGAGGTCGCGGCAACGCGGATCGGCCTGCAACAGCGGGTAGGCGCCCATCACCGGACGCTCGCCGTCGCGGTCGAGCAGAAAGAGTGTCGTGACGCGGCGCGCAAGCTCGTCGGCGATCTGCGCGAGCGACAGCTTCGTGCCCGAGCCCGTCGGATACTCGACGAGAAAGTCGTCGCCGTAGTAGCGGTGGAATTCGTACAGCGACTCGATCAGCAAATAGTTGACCGGCATCCACACCGGGCCGCGCCAGTTCGAATTGCCGCCGAACACACGCGAGTCCGATTCGGCGGGCAGGTATTTGACGCCGAAATGGCAGCCGTTGTAGCCGTAGACGAAAGGCTCGTCGAGGTGGGTGCGCGATAGCGCGCGTATGCCATGGTCCGAGAGGAACTCGCTTTCGTCGAGGACGCGCCGCAGCAATGCCTTCATCCGGTGCCCGCGCAAGAGTGACAGCAGCAGCGAATTGCCCTTGCCCGGCTCGTTCCAGCGCGACACGAGCCGGGCAAGGTCGGGCCGGTGCTCGAGAAACCAGACGAGCCGGTCGCGCAGGCCTGGCAGGCCGCCGTGCACCCGCTCCTCGAGCACTCGCACCGCAAAGAACGGAATCAATCCGACGATCGAGCGCATCCGCAACGGCACGGCGGTGCCGTCGGGCAGCCGCAGCTTGTCGTAGAAGAATTCGTCGACGCTATCCCACAGCCCGGTCTCACAGCCGTCATCGCAGCTCACGGCGCCCGCGATGTACAAAAAGTGCTCGAAGAACTTCACGCCGATGTCGACGAACACGTGATTCTCGAACGCGAGCTCGAGGGCGATGCGCATCAGGTCCAGCGCATACGCAGCCATCCACGCGGTGCCGTCCGCCTGATCGAGACGGCCGCCCGTTGGCAGCGGCGACGAGCGGTCGAAGATGCCGATATTGTCGAGCCCGAGGAAGCCGCCCTGAAAGATGTTGTGGCCGTCCGCATCCTTGCGGTTCACCCACCAGGAAAAATTCAGCAGCAGTTTATGGAAGATCAGCTCGAGAAATGCCCGATCGCCCTTTCCCGTGAGCGAGCGATCGATCTCATAGACACGCCACGCGGCCCACGCATGCACCGGCGGATTCGCGTCGCCGAATGCCCACTCGTACGCGGGTAGCTGGCCGTTCGGATGCTGGTAGCGGTCCTTCACGAGCAGCAGCATCTGCTTCTTCGCGAACATCGGATCGACCAGCGCGAACGCGACCGCCTGGAAGGCGAGGTCCCAGGATGCGTACCACGGGTACTCCCACTTGTCCGGCATCGAGAGAATGTCCGCATTGGACAGATGCTGCCAATCCGCATTGCGCCCGTGCCGGCGGCCCGCGGGCGGCGGCGGCTGCAGCGGATCGCCTTCAATCCAGCGGTGCACGTCGTACTGGTAGTACTGCTTCGACCACAGCATGCCCGCGAGTGCCTGGCGCTGCACGAGCCGTGCGTCGGCATGCTCGATGTCACGCTGCAGTGCGCCGTAGAACGCATCCGCTTCGTCGATGCGATGCGCGAAAAGCGTGTCGATGTCGAGCGGCACCTCGTCCCTGGGCGCGCAAAGCGGCCGCCAGCGGAACGTGAGCACGGCGCGGCCGTGCGCCGCGAGTTCGAGATGAACCCGCGCGGCAGCCTTTGTGCCGGCGTCGCGCCGGATCGCGTCCGCGTGGCCATGCACGACATAGTCGTGGAGGCCGTCCTTGAACGGGCCGCCGCCGTCCATCCCAAACAGGCGCTTCACGTTGGTGTCGTTCTCGCAAAACAGCCACTCGACGCGCTCTCCCCCCTTCGACGCCGCCGTCACGACGAGCGGCTCGTGCGAATTGTCACCACTGCACTGCGCGAGAACGTGTTCGCCCTCCGCCGACGAGACGAGCGTGAGCGACGGCTTGTCGGCTGTGGCCTTCCACGACCACGTGTTGCGTGCCCAGATCTGCGGCAGCACGTCGAGCGATGCGTGCTGCTCCGCGCGATTCTCGACCGTCACGCGCATCACCATGTCTTCCGGCGTGTGCTTCGCGTATTCGATCTGCACGTCGAAATAACGTTCGTCGTCGAATACGCCGGTATCGAGGATTTCGTACTCGGGCAAGTCGGCGCCGCGCCGTGCGTTCTCGTCGATCAGGTCCTGGTACGGAAACGCGATCTGCGGGTACTTGTAAAGCATGCGCATATACGAATGCGTCGGCGTGCTGTCGAGGTAGAAGTACAGCTCCTTCACGTCCTCGCCATGATTGCCCTCCTGGTTCGTGAGACCGAACAGCCGCTCCTTCAGGATCGGGTCGTGGCCGTTCCAGAGCGCAACAGAAAAGCACCAGGCGAGCCGCTCGTCGGCAAAACCTGCCAGGCCGTCCTCGCCCCAGCGATAGGCGCGCATGCGCGCCTGGTCGTGCGGAAAGTAATCCCACGCGGTGCCGTGCTCGCTGTAGTCTTCGCGCACCGTGCCCCACTGGCGCTCGCTCAGGTACGGCCCCCAGCGTTGCCAGCGGGCATAGTCGCTCGAGTACAGGCGTTGGCCTTCAATCGTCTGAATCAGGCCGGCGGCACGCTGCAGCATGGGCATCTCCCTCTCGTGGGGCCGCCGAGGTCGTCCATCGGGCGCACCGCGTCGGACGGCGCGCGAACGCGTCGAGAGTCACATGCTAGCGCGCTTTTTGCGCTGCGGCTCGCAGGCAGGTGGCGCAGCGTACCGAGCCGGGTTAGCCAGGGTCACCAAGCCGTTTGAGCATGCGCAGCAACTCACCGAGCGACCACGCCTGGAACGGTGCGCCGCCCGGCGTGTGCGGCGCGTCTCCATCGGCGACCTCGGAAATGTGATCGAGCCCGGCGCGGTCAAGATGCGCGAGCAGCGGCGCGACAAAGCGCTCGTGCGCGAGCGCGCGTTGTCCCGCGGTATCGCCATTGACGCGCAGCCATGCCTCCACGAAGGGGCCAAGCAGCCAGGGCCAGACCGTGCCCTGATGATACGCGCCATCGCGCTCCAGCACGCCGCCACCGTAACGCCCGCGATATGCGGGGTCCGACGGCGCCAGCGTACGCAGCCCCATCGGCGTGAGCAGCTGCGTTTGAACCACCGTGACGACCGCGCGTGCCGCATCGCCTTCGAGCAGCGCGAACGGCAGACCGCCTGCCGCGAAGATCTGATTCGGCCGGATCGAGCGATCGACCTTGCCCTCGACATGATCGACGTCGATCACGTCGAATAGCGCGCCCGTCGACGGATCGACGAAGCGCTCCGCGAACGAGGCGCTGGCGCGCGCTTCGAGTTCGCGCCAGCGGGCATCCCACGCGCCCGCAATGCGTAGCGCGTTGATCCACAGCGCCTCGACTTCGACCGGCTTGCCGATGCGTGGCGTGACGACCCAATCGGCGGCCTTCGCGTCCATCCAGGTGAGTTGTACGCCCGGCACGCCGGCGCGCAGCAGGCCGTCACGCGGATCGGCTGCGATCCCATAGCGCGTGCCGCGCGCATAGCCGTCGAGGATCGCGTCGACCGCGCCTTGCAGCACGCGCCGCGTTGCGCCCGGCACGTTCGCCGCTTCGAAATAGTCATGCACCGCAATCACGAACCACAGCGATGCATCGACCGAGTTGTATTCGGGCACACTGCCGGCGTCGGGAAAACGATTCGGCAGCATGCCTTCGGAGATTGTCGCCGCCCATTCGAGCAGGATCGCACCCGCGTCCTCGTGGCGGCCGTTTGCGATCAGCAGGCCACGCATGGCGATGAAGGTGTCGCGGCCCCAGTCGGTGAACCACGGGTAGCCTGCGACGATCGTGCGGCCCTCGCCTCGCGCGACGATGTAGGCGTCAGCGGAGCGTTCCAGGCGCGAGCCGCGCGACGCCCTGCGCAGTTCTTCGAAGCCGGCAAGCAGCGCCGCGCGCCTCACCGCGCTGTCACCGGCCCCATGCAGGGAATCAGCCGCTTCTGTTGATAGTTGCGCACGCAACATAATCACTGCGTCGCCTTTGCCGAGATCGAACGAAAATACCCCCGGCGTCGCGAGATCCTCGATGTAGTCGAGACCGCGTTCGCGTTCACGCGGGTAGCAGAAGCTGCGGTACCAGTCCGGCGCATGCGTATAGCTGCCGTTCGAGAAGGCCACAATCCCGGGCAGATCGGCGTATGGTTGCCAGCGCACCCGCTCGCCGTCGATCTGGGCATCGAACGCGAACGCCGGGTTCTCGTGGTGCAGCGCATGATAGTCGCGGCCCGACATCAGCGGTCGGACTTTCAGCGTGGGTGCGGGCGGCGCGGCGTGCGACGCGGGTGCATCGGTGTGCGTATCCGACTGGACCCCGGACGGTGCTTCGAGGCGCCAGCGCAGCACGGTCTCGCGGCTCGCCTTTGCAACGAACACCTCGGCTTTCAGCACCGCGCCGCCGCCCAGCAGGAAGCGCCACGTCGGCCACGGCGACGTGGCGAAGCTCGCAATGCTCGCCGAGATGTCGGGATAGAGCAGATCGGGCGCATAGCGCTGCATCGTCAGCGCTGTTTTGCGCTCGCCATCCTCGATCCAGGCTTCGATGCCGTTGACGAGCACCACGCGGCCAGTGGGTGGCTGCGTCGCCGCGAGCAGCAGCGCGTGGTAGCGGCGCGTACGCGCGGTGCCGGCCGTGCCGGATGAGAATCCGCCATTGCCGTCCGCTTCGAGCCACTCGTCGTCGAGACGGCCAGCGTCGATGGGACTGTCAAGACGCGTCATCGGATCGTCCTGCTCTCGTGGATATTCCGGAGGTTCGGTGCCACACATAGCACGATTTTATATTCCGCGGCTTAGTAATATGCTTTGAACGACAGGCATCACGGCAACCGCAGCCCCTCGAATTCTTCGTCTGGATATAAGGAGCATGACATGGCCATCGCAAGGCAGGTTATCACGTCGCTACAGCGCGACGGCACCGATATGCTGGGAACCCGGGGGCTGGCGGTCAAGATTGCCGATGAAAGCATCGTTTCGGGATCGCTGTTGACCGTCGAAAGCAACCACTTCTGCGTTCTGAAATCGCGCGGCGCCGTGCTCAATATCTATGAAACCGGGCAATACGCACTAACTACGCCCGATAAGCCGCTTCTGGGCTCCATTGCCCAGGGTTTTTTTGGCGGGTCCTCGCCTTGGGTGTTCGAAGTCATTTACGTGAATCGCTCGAAGCTCCTGATTCGCAACCAGGGTATTGCGACGAGTGCGGAAATGGCCGAGATGGCTTACCAGGTCGACTATTACGTTCACGTCGATACGAGGGAGGCGGCGCTCGACCTGATTACGCATTTGCCGTTCAATGGAAACTTCATCAACACCGAAGAAGTGGCCGAGTATGCGGGACCCGCAATCGAACAGGCCATCAACCAGATCGTGCAGGTCACGAAAATGGAAAGCATCAATGAGCACATCACCGAAATCAGGGACTCGGTGAAGATGCACCTTTCCGACTTTCTGAAAACTTTCGGCATCTTGCTCAACGACGTCAAGGTGTTGATCGTGCCGAAGGACGAGCGGATGCGCGAACTGATCTCGCTGCAGGCAATTGGCCTCACGCCGCTCGAGGCCGTTCGTTACTATCTGGCTCTACGAATGGCCGAAAAAGGTCTCGTTTCCGCACCCAACGCTGCAGCAGGCTTGCCATTTCAGATCGGCGTTCCGGCTACCGGAGTGTACTCACTAGGGTCCGATACCGGGCTTTCCACGAGAACCTAGCGATGAATTCCGGATTCTATGACGAAGGCGTGCTCCGGCAAACGGCGATCAACCTGTTTTACGGCTGGGGCTACAACTTCTACAAGATCGAGAACCAGTTGCGTGCCGACGATCAGCTCGTGCGCAGCAAGGCGGCATGGCTGCTCGGCATGGCGCGCTCGAGCGTGGAGCGTGCCGAGTCCGAGTACCGGCGAGCACGATTTGGCACGCCGTCTCGCGAAAAGCCATTTCCAGATCCGTCGGTGACAGCGGCGGCGCAGCAGCTCGAACAGCTGGCTGCCCGTATCGGCACGCTGAGTGGCCGGCTGCAATCGCAGCCGGTGCCGCAGCAGGATCGTATGACACAGCGCTACCGCCAGGAAGCGGAGACGATCGAGGCGCTAATCGGCTGCGATGAGCGCCTCGTGGGGCAGTGCAACTTGCTGCACGCCATGCTGGATACGCGAAGCGGCGAATGGATGCTGGAGCATCTGGGCGAACTTGACCAGGGGCTCACAGCAGCCCAGGAAACCCTGCGGCGCCGCGAATCGATATTCGGTGAGCGCAGGGAATAGGCTCCATTGCGCCATGCTCACGGGCACACCGGGCCGCCATTGAAATGACGCGCGGGCCGGGTATCCGTTTTGTGAACGGAACCACCGACAAGGCAACCGCGCTTCCCCAAAAACGCATGGCAGCGCGATAGTTCGGTCAGGGTTAACCCATTCGGAACTGTAAGGCAACGTAGCTACAGTTCTTGCATGCCATCTCGCTTCAGGCACAGCGGTATCTCTGCCCACGAAGTCTGTCGTTGTTGCCTGAATTCAACGAGCTCAAAGGAGATGCAGATGGAAACCCTCAGCCCTTCCGCCGGCCTGTACAACGAAGACCTCGCGCCCGCCAGGGAGCGCAACTGGGGAGGCTTCAGCATCTTCAACGTCTGGACCTCGGACGTGCACAGCCTCTGGGGCTATTACCTCGCCGCCAGTCTGTTCCTGCTGTGCGGCAACTTTACCAACTTCATTCTGGCGATCGGGCTCGGCTCGCTGGTGATCTTCGCGCTGATGAACCTGATCGGCTACGCGGGCGAGAGGACCGGCGTGCCTTACCCGGTGCTGGCGCGCGCCTCCTTCGGCGTGTGGGGCGCCAATCTGGCGGCGCTGGTGCGCGCCGTCGTAGCCTGCTTCTGGTACGGCGCGCAAACGGCAGCGGCTTCGGGCGCGTTGGTCGCGCTACTGATCCGCAGCAGCAGCCTGATGCAATTCCACCAGGGCACGCGCTTGCTCGGCCACTCGGGGCTGGAAGTGATTTGCTATGTGATCATCTGGGCGCTGCAGTTGCTCATCATCCAGAAGGGCATGGAGACAGTGCGCAAATTCCAGGACTGGGCGGGTCCCGCGGTGTGGGTCGCCATGCTGATTCTCGCGATCGGTTTGTGCGTGAAGGCCGGCGGCTTCTCGTTCAGCCATGGCATTCCGATGAACATGCTGCTCGAGAAGACCCGGGACGCCGGCGTCAGCGGCGAGCCTGGCTCGTTCTGGGCGCTGATGGCCGTGGGCGCGACCTGGATCACCTACTTCGCGGCGTTGTACCTGAACTTCTGCGACTTCTCGCGCTACGCGAAGAACCGCGACGCAGTGAAGAAGGGAAATCTGTGGGGTCTGCCGGTCAACCTGATCGCGTTCTCGCTGGTCGCTGGCGTCACCACCATCGCCGCCTTCAAGGTCTACGGCGAAGTCCTGCTGCACCCCGAGCAGATCTCGGCCAAATTCGACAGCTGGGCATTGGCGCTCATCGCCGCACTGACCTTCGCGGTCGCCACGCTGGGCATCAACGTAGTGGCCAATTTCGTCTCGGCTTCATTCGATATCTCCAACGTGTTCCCGAGGCAGATCAGCTTCAAGAGGGGGGGCTACATCGCCGCGGCCATTGCGCTGGTGCTCTACCCGTTCGCGCCGTGGGAAGGCAACGCCGCACATTTCGTGAACGCCATCGGCGCCACGATGGGCCCGCTGCTGGGGATCATCCTGGTGGACTACTATCTGGTGGCCAAAGGCAACATCAACGTCGCGGCGCTCTATCAGGAGCACGGCGAGTACCGCTATGAAGGCGGCTGGAACATCAACGCGCTGGCCTCTGCGGCGCTCGGCAGCGTGTTCTCGACCTTCCTGCCGAACCTCACCAACCTGCTGCCGCCTTGGTGGAACACCTATGGCTGGTTTTTCGGTGTGGGGATCGGCGGCGGCACGTATCTCATCATGGCGACGCTGCGGCCGCGCACCGTGACCGCGCCGACCAGCGCTTGAGGACCTTGTTTCAGGAGCCGGTGGTCGAGTTCAGTGCGAAGGCGTGAGCAGAAAGCCGAGCGCCTCTCGCCACCAGGTTTCGTCGACGCGGCCAATCCAGTCGTTATGGTCGGCGGACTTCACCACCATCAGTCGTCGTGGCTCGGCCAGCGCGTCGTAGAGCGCTTCACCAAAGCGCGCGGGGACGATGCTGTCGCGCTCTGCAAGCACGACGAGAACCGGGAAGCCGCACGACGCCAGGTGGGTCATGCTGTCGTATCGGTCGCGCAGCAGCCACTTCACGGGCAGCCACGGAAAGTGATAAGCGGCGACGTGCTCGAGCCGGTCCCAAGGCGTGATCAGCAGCAAGCCAGCGGTCTTGTCGCGCTCACGCGAGCTGGCCGCGGCCGCCACGCCGGCGCCGAGCGATTCGCCAATCAGCAGCTGCGGCGCGTCATAGAGACGATGCGCCAGCACGATGGTCTGTTGGGCATCGGCGACCAGGCTCTCTTCGCCCAGCGTGCCGTCACGCGGCCCGTAGCCTGGATACTCGGCAAGAATCACGCGCAGCCCGAGCCGGGTGAGCATCGCCGCGTAGAACGAACGGTGTCCGGCATGCCCCGCATTGCCATGAAAGACGATGGCAGTGGCGCGCGCGGGTCCGGCCGGCTCGGCCACGAGACCGCGGAACGCCGCGGGTGTCGGCCAGGCATGAAGCCCGCCGGAGACGACGTCATCGATGGCGGCCTTCTCAGGGAAGTAGAGAAAACGATCCTGCAAGTTAGCGACTCCTGCGAACAGAATCAGGCACGCAACGCAGAGAAGCCAGCATCAACCTGGTGAATTTCATCACGGATGCTTGACTGGCCCCCTATGCAGGGACCAACCCCCTTTGCTGGAGCCAGTCCGGATTGAAAAGACGGGATCGGTAGAGTTCGCCGCGATCGCACAGCAGCGTGACGATCGTATGTCCCGGCCCCATGTCTCTGGCAAGCATGACAGCGGCCGCGACGTTGATGCCTGTCGAACCACCCACATAGAGCCCTTCCTCACGCAGCAACCGGTAGACCATGGTGACGCATGACTGATCGTCGACCCGGTAGGCGTCGTCGATCGGCGTGCCTTCGAGGTTCGCAGTGACGCGGCTGGAGCCGATTCCCTCGGTAATCGAATTGCCTTCCATCTGAATCTCGCCCGTCTTCACGAAGCTGTACAACCCGCTGCCGTGCGGGTCGGCGAGAACGATCCGCACGTTGCGGTTCTTTTCCTTCAGGAAGCGGGCCACCCCGGCGAGGGTGCCGCCAGTACCGGTGGCACTGACGAACGCATCGACCGTGCCAGCGGTATCACGCCAGATTTCGGGTCCGGTCGTCTCGTAGTGAGCCCTGCGGTTGGCCAGATTGTCGAACTGATTCGCCCAGATCGCGTGATCAAGTTCCTGAGCGAGCCTTGCGGCGATCTTCTGGTAGTTGTTCGGATCCTTGTACGGAGCAGCCGGCACCGGGCGGACTTCGGCCCCCAGGACGCGCAAAAGCTCCATTTTTGCGGGGGATTGCGTCTCCGGAATAACGATCACGCAGCGATAGCCGCGAGCCGCACAGAGATGGGCAAGGCCGATGCCGGTATTGCCCGCGGTGCCCTCCACCACGGTGCCCCCGGGCCTGAGTTCGCCGCGCTGCTCGGCATCCTGAATGATAGAGAGCGCGGCACGGTCTTTGACCGACCCGCCCGGGTTCATGAACTCGGCTTTTCCGAGAATTTCGCAACCGGTCTCGTCGCTGAGCCCGGCAAGCCTCATAAGCGGCGTGTCACCCACACATCCGGCAAAACCCTCGCGCACACGCATACCTCCCCCCGCAACTGCCCGACTGGCAACAGAGCGCTGCCAACTGAAAGCATAGGCGAAGATCCCGTGCCCGTTCCTGGCTTCGACCCACCGCTTGATTGCGACGTGTGCGATACGCGGATCGCAGCCTCTTCCTGGATATTCCGACGCCACCGCCTCTGATCATGGCGGCGATTCCCGAACACGAATGGCTGATGCGGTGGTTATACCGCGTGCAACTGCAGCCATGACCGATCCTGCGCACTGGCCTTGCTGGACTGCAAGCCCGGGATCTTGGTCCCGCGCCTCGCTTTGCTATTGGCCGAGAACGGCGAGCGCCTCGCGCATCGGCGTGAGCGAGACCGTGACCAGCCCCTCGAGTGGCGTATTCATTTCCAGAATCAGGAAGATGGCGCCGGAGGTGGATAGCGCGCCTAGAAGCAACGCGATAGCGACCGTCGCATTCGGGGGCGTGAACAGGCCAAAAGCGCCAAAAATGATGCACAGCCACAACACGAGGGTGATCAACAGCGGCGTTGGGGTCGAGCCCACCGCTTGTAGCAATCCAAGTTCGCGGATGGCCAGGACGTTGTCGGCCATCTCGATCGCGCGCGCCTGCAGCCGTCGCTGCAAGTCGTTTTGCGGCGACAGTTCCTCTAGTTTGCGCTCGAAATTTTCCCCGCGCTTGAGTGCTTCGGGGCCGTGCATCCGTGCCAGCTGCGCTGCGTCGGCTGACGCAACTTGCTGAACTCCCGTCGCAACAATCTGCTTCAGCAACCCGCGGATTTCCTGCGTTTCCGGCCCATACTGGGCAAGCACTCGATCGAGCAGGATGACATTGGCGGCTTCGTGGGTGACTTCGGTGTTCACGGTATCGAATGAGCTTTTCGCCGATGAGATCAGCAAGCCGAGTACCAGCGCCGCCATCGTGGCGATCAGGCCAGCTGTCAGTTTGACGACAGCCATAGAGTCTTCACCCAGATGGTGCTCCGGGAGCAAGGTGCGCAAGTACAAACCGAGCAAAGCGCTACAGAAGACACACACGAATACAATCAATGCGACGCTCAGATGGTGCACCTTTGAGGCCTCCATCAAATGTTGCACGGTTGCGCCGGCAGCCGGCTTCCTCTGCGTGCACGCGGCCACGCTGAGCAACGCGGGGCAGGCCGCATTCGCGTATGTCATCGTAGGGGACGCAAGACTAGGCCGATAGTGGACCTTGGTCCTATCCGACATAGCCCTGCGCCGCGGCCGGCGCTGCCATTCATGTCATCGCGGGCGCGCTGTGGGCGTTCGCGTATCTCGGGACCGTGGAACCGGATGGCTTCAACCTCAACCTGCCGTAACACTCGGTGGTCTACGTATGCGCTCGCCAAACCGATCGGATGCGCCGTGTCCGATGCGTTTGTGTCCGCCAGATGTGCACTGAGCGCCACCACCCGCACACCGCTTGAAAGTAGACACTTGGGCCGCCTCCCGCTGCTAGCGGGGTCTGTGCGCCGGGGATCGGCGCTAGTTGAGTGCTGCGCTTCAAGGCTGTTAGTTGCATTAAGGCTCGAAAGCCATTCCCGCACCTCGACCTGGCCTCAAGGCACTGGCGCGCTACGCTGCGCGGCAGCCCTGGGCGCGACCTCATTTGTGTGGCGCCCGATCCGGGACAATTTCGAGGAGTTTTTACTGCGCGTAAACGCCAGAACCCCGGTGCTCTTTCGGAGCCACCGGGGTTCTGGACATACTGCATAAGGAGCCTGACGATTACCTACTTTCACACGGGCAATCCGCACTATCATCGGCGTAGAGTCGTTTCACGGTCCTGTTCGGGATGGGAAGGGGTGGGACCGACTCGCTATGGTCATCAGGCTTGACGGGTTGCTGCGTCGCGATGCTCGCGCCACAGCCAATCTGGAAGAAGCGTAAAGAGGTTTTGCTGATTGGGGTTGTGTTGTTTAGATCGGCACAACACGTGATCTCTCAACCGTCTGCGTCTCCGTACTCCCTTCGGGAGCAGGATGCTCGTAAGTGCTAAAGCACTAACGAGCATCGCGAAACACACCTGTTATAGGATCAAGCCTTACGGGCAATTAGTATCAGTTAGCTTAACGCATTACTGCGCTTCCACACCTGACCTATCAACGTCCTGGTCTCGAACGACCCTTCAAGGGAATCTGGTTCCCGGGGAAGTCTCATCTTGAGGCGAGTTTCCCGCTTAGATGCTTTCAGCGGTTATCTCTTCCGAACATAGCTACCCGGCGATGCGACTGGCGTCACAACCGGTACACCAGAGGTTCGTCCACTCCGGTCCTCTCGTACTAGGAGCAGGCCCCCTCAAACTTCCAGCGCCCACGGCAGATAGGGACCAAACTGTCTCACGACGTTTTAAACCCAGCTCACGTACCTCTTTAAATGGCGAACAGCCATACCCTTGGGACCGGCTACAGCCCCAGGATGAGATGAGCCGACATCGAGGTGCCAAACACCGCCGTCGATATGAACTCTTGGGCGGTATCAGCCTGTTATCCCCAGAGTACCTTTTATCCGTTGAGCGATGGCCCTTCCATACAGAACCACCGGATCACTATGACCTGCTTTCGCACCTGCTCGACTTGTCAGTCTCGCAGTCAAGCACGCTTATGCCATTGCACTATCAGCACGATTTCCGACCGTACCTAGCGTACCTTCGTACTCCTCCGTTACCCTTTGGGAGGAGACCGCCCCAGTCAAACTGCCTGCCATGCACTGTCCCCGATCCGGATAACGGACCAAGGTTAGAACCTCAAACAGATCAGGGTGGTATTTCAAGGACGGCTCCATGCAGACTAGCGTCCACACTTCATAGCCTCCCACCTATCCTACACAAACCGGTTCAAAGTCCAATGCAAAGCTGCAGTAAAGGTTCATGGGGTCTTTCCGTCTAGCCGCGGGGAGATTGCATCATCACAAACACTTCAACTTCGCTGAGTCTCGGGAGGAGACAGTGTGGCCATCGTTACGCCATTCGTGCAGGTCGGAACTTACCCGACAAGGAATTTCGCTACCTTAGGACCGTTATAGTTACGGCCGCCGTTTACCGGGACTTCAATCAAGAGCTTGCACCCCATCATTTAATCTTCCGGCACCGGGCAGGCGTCACACCCTATACGTCCACTTTCGTGTTTGCAGAGTGCTGTGTTTTTATTAAACAGTCGCAGCCACCAGTTTATTGCAACCCCTTCACCCTTCTGGCGCGAGCCAGTCAAGCTACCAGGGCGTACCTTATCCCGAAGTTACGGTACCAATTTGCCGAGTTCCTTCTCCCGAGTTCTCTCAAGCGCCTTAGAATACTCATCTCGCCCACCTGTGTCGGTTTGCGGTACGGTCACTGTTGAACTGAAGCTTAGAGGCTTTTCTTGGAACCACTTCCAGTTGCTTCTCCACCTAGGTGGATGGCCTCGCACCCTTGAATTCCGCGCCCGGATTTGCCAAAGCGCCTTCTCCAATGCAAGGACCGGGACTTCCAACACCCGGACAACCTTCCGCGATCCGTCCCCCCATCGCATTCAACAATGGTGCAGGAATATTGACCTGCTTCCCATCAGCTACGCATTTCTGCCTCGCCTTAGGGGCCGACTCACCCTACGCCGATGAACGTTGCGTAGGAAACCTTGGGCTTACGGCGAGGGGGCCTTTCACCCCCTTTATCGCTACTCATGTCAGCATTCGCACTTCTGATACCTCCAGCACACCTTCCGATGCACCTTCGCAGGCTTACAGAACGCTCTCCTACCATGCGTGCAAAGCACGCATCCGCAGCTTCGGTATATAGCTTAGCCCCGTTACATCTTCCGCGCAGGACGACTCGATCAGTGAGCTATTACGCTTTCTTTAAAGGGTGGCTGCTTCTAAGCCAACCTCCTGACTGTTTTAGCCTTCCCACTTCGTTTCCCACTTAGCTATATTTGGGGACCTTAGCTGGCGGTCTGGGTTGTTTCCCTCTTGACACCGGACGTTAGCACCCGATGTCTGTCTCCCGTGATTGCACTCTTCGGTATTCGGAGTTTGCTATGGCGAAGTAATCCGCAATGGACCCTTCAACCATGACAGTGCTCTACCCCCGAAGGTGATACACGAGGCACTACCTAAATAGTTTTCGGAGAGAACCAGCTATTTCCAGGTTTGTTTAGCCTTTCACCCCTATCCACAGCTCATCCCCTAACTTTTCAACGTTAGTGGGTTCGGTCCTCCAGCACGTGTTACCGTGCCTTCAACCTGGCCATGGATAGATCACCTGGTTTCGGGTCTACACCCAGCGACTGAACGCCCTGTTCGGACTCGCTTTCGCTACGCCTGCCCTATTCGGTTAAGCTTGCCACTGAATGTAAGTCGCTGACCCATTATACAAAAGGTACGCCGTCACCCTTGCGAGGCTCCGACTGTTTGTATGCATGCGGTTTCAGGATCTATTTCACTCCCTCCCGGGGTTCTTTTCGCCTTTCCCTCACGGTACTGGTTCACTATCGGTCGATCACGAGTATTTAGCCTTGGAGGATGGTCCCCCCATCTTCAGACAGGATTTCACGTGTCCCGCCCTACTTGTCGTACACCTAGTTCTTCCATACTGCCTTCGCCTACGGGGCTATCACCCACTATGGCCGCACTTTCCAGAGCGTTCGGCTGACAATACAGATAAAGAGTACAGGCTGGTCCCATTTCGCTCGCCACTACTCTGGGAATCTCGGTTGATTTCTTTTCCTGCGGCTACTTAGATGTTTCAGTTCGCCGCGTTCGCTTCACATGGCCTATGTATTCAGCCATGGATACTCCATACGGAGTGGGTTTCCCCATTCGGACATCTACGGATCAAAGCTTGTTTGCCAGCTCCCCGTAGCTTTTCGCAGGCTACCGCGTCCTTCATCGCCTGTGATCGCCAAGGCATCCACCACATGCACTTGTTCGCTTGACCCTATAACGGGTGTGTCTTGCGGCGATTGCTCGCGTCGGACCACTCATTACAGGTTGAGTATTCGTGTTGCGCCGTATTTCAAGGCAATCTTTCGATCACTTAAAAATACATTGATACAATCACAACCCTGATTCATCTACTCGACGGTCATCTCTGCCCGCTTTCGAATGAATCTCTTTACTACTTCTTCCTGATTGTTAAAGAACGACAGCCGATATGGTGTTACTCATACCGCTCTGACTGGCTCAATCGCCAATGCGTAATACCCGGTTTGTGTTTCTACCGGACACTAGGCATTGAAGATTGGTGGAGGATGACGGGATCGAACCGACGACCCCCTGCTT